>NZ_JBHVGZ010000005.1:101410-295449 GCF_042800355.1 Streptomyces sp. NPDC057623 | reverse complement strand
TGGCACGCACGCTCGCCGCGTTGCCGAACCGCCCACGTGGCTCCGCCACGAGGGCGCTCCGGCGCCTTGCGATCGCACGCACCATGCGCCGCGGGGCCCGCCCTCCGGGCGGACGACGGGAATTGTCAGACAGGCCCTCGTCGACGACGCGATCGAGGAGACGCTGCGCTACGAGGGCCCGGTGGAGAACGCGACGTTCCGGTTCGCCGCCGAGCCCCTGGAGATCGCCGGGGTGCCGATCGCCCAGGGCGAGGCGGTGATGGTCGGCCTCACCGCCGCCGACCGGGACGGGGCCCGCTTCCCCGCCCCGGACCGCTTCGACATCCGTCGCGACGCCCGCGGCCATCTCGCCTTCGGCCACGGCATCCACTACTGCCTGGGCGCACCCCTGGCCCGCCTGGAGGCCCGCACGGCGGTACGTTCCCTGCTGGAGCGCGCCCCGGGCCTGGCCCTGGACGGCGTGCCGGGGGCGTGGCTGCCGGGCCCGCTGATGCGCGGCGTGCGGAGCCTGCCGGTGCGCTGGTAGCGGGGTGGCCACCGAGTCCGGCCGGGCACCGCGGTTCTCACAGCGCCGCGGTGGGAAACCCGCCGGGGATCTCCGCGAGCGCGACCGGTCTTCGCTCCCGCCGCGACCGCTCGCACGCCTCCGCGACCCGCAGCGCCTGCAAGGCCTCCCGCCCGTCGCAGGGATTGGCCCGCTCCCCGCGCACCACCTCCACGAACGCGTTCAGCTCCGCCTCGTACGCCGGCCCGAACCGCTCCAGGAACCCGGACCACGGCTTGTCCGCCGCGGGCGGCCCGGTCGGCTCGGTGGACGCGATCGGCGTCCGGTCGTCCAGACCGACCACGATCTGGTCCGACTCCCCGGCCAGCTCCATGCGTACGTCGTACCCGGCGCCGTTCAGCCGCGTCGCCGTGGCCGTGGCGAGCGTGCCGTCGTCCAGCGTGAGCACCGCCGCCGCCGTGTCGACGTCGCCCGCCTCACGGAACATCGCCGGCCCGGCGTCCGACCCGGCCGCGTACACGTCGACGATCTCGCGCCCGGTCACCCAGCGCAGCACGTCGAAGTCGTGGATCAGCGTGTCCCGGTACAGCCCACCGGACAGCGGCAGCCACGCGGCCGACGGGGGCGACTGGTCGCTGGTCAGCGCCCGCACGGTGTGCAGGCGCCCAAGTCGTCCGGACCGCACCGCGTCGCGCGCGCCCACGTACCCGGCGTCGAACCGGCGCTGGAAGCCCATCTGGAGAATCGTCCCGGCCGTCTCCACCTCCCCGATCGCGTGCAGCGTGCCCGGCAGATCGAGTGCGATGGGCTTCTCGCAGAAGACCGGAAGCCCCGACCGTGCTGCCCGACCGATCAGTTCGGCGTGGGCCGACGTAGCCGTCGTGATCACCACCGCGTCCACGCCCCACCGGAAGATCTCGTCCACCCCCGGCGCGGCTGTCTCCCCCAGCCGGTGCGCCAGCTCCTGGGCCCGCGCGACGTCCGCGTCCGTCAGGATCAGCGACCCGACGTCGCGGTGCCGGCTGAGCGTGTTGGCGTGAATCGTGCCGATGCGACCCGTACCGATGACCCCGATGCGCATGGAAACAAAGTGCGGGTTCAGTGCGTACCCTGTCAATGCAAATGTCCGGACAATCGAACTACACGACTTCCCGTCAACAACGCGTAGAGCTACGCTCGGCCCGTGCCGAAACCAGAAGTGGACCCGACCGTGGAACTCGAGCTCAGTGTGGACCGGAGCAGTCCGGTGCCTTTGTACTTCCAGCTGTCCCAGCAGCTCGAGGCCGCGATCGAGCACGGAGCGCTCACCCCCGGCAGCCTGCTGGGCAACGAGATCGAACTCGCCGCGCGCCTCGGCCTGTCCCGGCCGACCGTCCGCCAGGCCATCCAGTCGCTCGTCGACAAGGGCCTGCTGGTGCGCCGCCGGGGCGTCGGGACGCAGGTCGTGCACAGCCAGGTCAAGCGCCCGCTGGAGCTGAGCAGCCTCTACGACGACCTGGAGTCGGCCGGCCAGCGCCCGGCGACCAAGGTGATCGTCAACACCGTCGTCCCGGCGTCCGCCGAGGTCGCGGCCGCGCTCGGGGTGGCCGAGGACAGCGACGTACACCGCGTCGAGCGGCTGCGTCTCGCGCACGGTGAGCCGATGGCGTACCTGTGCAACTTCCTGCCGCCCGCGCTGATCGACCTGAACACCGCGCAGCTGGAGGCCACCGGGCTCTACCGGCTGATGCGGGCCGCCGGGATCACCCTGCACAGCGCCCGGCAGACCATCGGCGCGCGCGGCGCCACCGCCGCCGAGGCGGAGCGGCTCGCCGAGGAGGAGGGCGCCCCCCTGCTCACCATGCAGCGCGTCACCTTCGACGACACGGGCCGAGCGGTCGAGTACGGCACCCACACCTACCGTCCGAGCCGGTACTCCTTCGAGTTCCAGCTGCTCGTACGGCCGTGAGCGGCGCTGTCGCACGGACCTGAGCGGGGGAGGGCCGGACGCGCCGCTGGTCGCAATGTCCGGACAATTGGCGGTGCCCCGCGCCCTCCTCGGCCGCCCCGTTCGGCACCCCGCGTGAGCGTGCGGCAGAATCGGGCCTGATGAGCACCTACCGCGACTTCACCGCCCCCATCGGCTCCCGGCGAGCCCCCGTGCTCCGCACCGTGGGCCCCCGGGAGCGCCGCTCTCACCTGACCGCACCCCGGGTGCCGACCGTCGGGATCGACATCGGCGGCACGAAGGTGATGGCGGGCGTCGTAGACGCCGACGGCAACATCCTGGAGAGGCTCCGCACGGAGACCCCGGACAAGTCCAAGAGCCCGAAGGTCGTCGAGGACACGATCGTCGAGCTGGTCCTGGACCTGTCCGACCGGCACGACGTGCACGCCGTCGGCATCGGCGCGGCCGGCTGGGTCGACGCCGACCGCAACCGCGTCCTGTTCGCGCCCCACCTGTCCTGGCGCAACGAGCCCCTCAGAGACCGCCTCGCGGGCCGTCTCGCCGTGCCCGTCCTGGTCGACAACGACGCCAACTCCGCCGCCTGGGCCGAGTGGCGCTTCGGCGCCGGCCGCGGCGAGGACCACCTCGTCATGATCACGCTGGGCACCGGCATCGGCGGCGCGATCCTGGAGGACGGGCAGGTCAAGCGCGGCAAGTACGGCGTCGCCGGTGAGTTCGGCCATATGCAGGTCGTGCCCGGCGGCCACCGCTGCCCGTGCGGCAACCGCGGCTGCTGGGAGCAGTACAGCTCCGGCAACGCGCTGGTCAGGGAGGCACGCGAGCTGGCCGCCGCGGACTCGCCGGTCGCGTACGGGATCATCGAGCACGTCAAGGGCAACATCGGCGACATCACCGGCCCGATGATCACCGAGCTGGCCCGCGACGGCGACGCGATGTGCATCGAGCTGCTCCAGGACATCGGCCAGTGGCTCGGCGTCGGCATCGCCAACCTCGCGGCCGCCCTGGACCCGTCCTGCTTCGTGATCGGCGGCGGCGTGTCGGCCGCCGACGACCTGCTGATCGGCCCCGCGCGGGACGCCTTCAAGCGCCACCTCACCGGCCGCGGCTACCGCCCCGAGGCCCGCATCACCCGCGCCCAGCTCGGCCCCGAGGCCGGCATGGTCGGCGCCGCGGACCTGGCCCGCCTGGTCGCCCGCCGCTTCCGGCGCGCCAACCGGCGCCGGGTGGAGCGGTACGAGCGCTACGCGCGGTTCGCCGAGGCCCGCCGCTCGTCGTCGCAGGGGTCGGCGTGACCGTGTCCGTACCCCGCCAGGCCGACTCCCCGGACGAGCCGCAGCAGCCGGCCGAGGACCGTCGCCACATGATCCGCCGCAGGGCCCTCACCCTGCTCATCATCGTGCTGCTCATCGGCGTCCCCGCCGGCTATCTGGTGATCTCCGCCAACCAGAGCCGCGACAGCGGCAAGGACAAGGAGGAGAAGTACTCCGCGACCGGCCTCACCGAGGGCTGGCCGTCGAGGGTGCAGCGGCGCCTCTACCAGATCCCCGTCCCGGATCCGTCGTACAAGGTCGCGTACTACGAGACGAACAACTGGAAGACCAGCCGTCTCTACGTCCAGTTCCAGACAGCCGACGCGAGCCTGGACTGGTTCTTCCAGACCATGGGAGTCAGCAGGGACGAGCTGAAGCGTGACGCCATCACCATCAGCGCCCGCGACCAGAAGATCACCGGCTGGGACTTCACCGGCCCCGGGCCGTGGTACGGCTTCGTCCACAAGCAGAAGAACCCGGAGCCCACGCAGGACGTCGTCATAAACATGTCCGACCCGGCCAATCCGTTCGTGTACGTCGTCTCGCGCACGGTCCCTTGACCACCCCGTGAGATCTCCGGCCCGCGGCGGTCGCGGGGACCGATTGTCAGACCCCGCCCGTAGAGTCGAAGACGGTTGATCCGACTCAGGGACGGGAGGTGACAGGACGTATGGGCGACAAGGCGGAAGCGCCCCGAAGTGACGCGGGCGGCCACGACACGCGGCTCCGCCGCGTGGGCGCGAGCGGTCATGACGGCACCGCAGACGACCGACGTCACCTCACGGCCTTGCCCACGGCACGCCTGGCGGCCGTCTACCTGCCCGCCTCCCTCCCGCGCGAGGGGCGGATGGCCTTCTGGGACCCGGAGGGCGGCCCGCTGCCCGCCGAGGACACCGAGCTCACCGTCGTACGACGCCATGGAGCCGGAGTCCGCCGCCGGACCACCCCCGCGCTGTCGTTGGCACTCGGCGAGGCGCTGCCGCTGCTCGTGCGGGCCCGCCGGGACCCGTCCGCCCACCCGGCCACCGCCTGCTGGGGCGCGGCCGCACTGCACGCGCTGCGGCTCACGGCGCGCGGTCGGCTGCTGCCCGGCCTGACACCGGCAGGCCACGACGCCTGGCGGGCCGGCCCGCTCGACCCGGACGACATCGCCCACCTGCGCGGAATCGCCGCCGCCCTGCCCCACGAAGGCCACGCGGTCCCCCTGCCCGGCCCCGGCCCGCTGCGACTGCCCGAGCCCGAGGCGCTGATGCGGTCCTTCCTGGACGCGGTCGCCGACACCCTGCCCCGCACCCCCGCCGCGCCGTACGCCTCGGGGAAGCCCTTCGCCGCGCGCGAGGCCCAGCGCCTGCCCGACGCCCACGACTGGGCGGCCGAGGTCGCCGCCGGCATGGACGCGGGCGTACGGATCTCGCTCCGCCTCGACCTGGCGGCCCACGACCTCTTCGACGACGACGCTGTCGGCGCACGCGGCGCGGGCGCGGCGATCGTCCAGGTGCACAGCCTCGCCGACCCCACCCTGGTGGCCGACGCGGCGACCCTGTGGTCGGGCGGGGCGGACGCCGCCTTCGGGCCACGCGCGCGGGTGGACGCGGCGCTGGCGGTGCGGCGCGCGGCCCGGGTGTGGGGTCCGCTCGACCGGCTGTCCGAGCAGGACGTGCCCGACGTACTGGCCCTGTCCGACGAGGAGCTGGGCGACCTGCTGGGCGTGGCGGCCACCCGGCTCGCGGCCGCCGGAGTGGCGGTGCACTGGCCCCGGGACCTGGCGCAGGACCTGAGCGCGGCCGCCGTCGTACGGCCCGCGCCGGGCTCGGCGACCGACGGCACCGGCTTCTTCGAGGGTGAGGAACTGCTCCAGTTCCGCTGGCAGTTGGCGATCGGCGGCGACCCGCTCACCGAGGGCGAGATGGACGCGCTCGCCGAAGCGCACCGCCCGGTCGTCCGGCTCCGGGACCGCTGGGTGCTGGTGGACCCGGCCCTCGTCCGCAAGGCCCGCAAGCGCGAACTGGGCCTGCTCGACCCGGTCGACGCCCTGTCCGTCGCCCTCACCGGCAGCGCGGAGGTCGACGGCGAGACGGTCGAGGCGGTACCGGTCGGTGCCCTGGCCGACCTGCGGGACCGCCTCACGGCGGGGGTACGCCCGGCCGACCCCCCACCGGGACTGCGGGCGACCTTGCGGGACTACCAACTCCGGGGCCTGGCCTGGCTGGACCTCATGACATCCCTCGGCCTCGGCGGCTGCCTGGCCGACGACATGGGCCTCGGCAAGACGATCACGCTCATCGCCCTGCATCTGAAGCGCGCCAGGACGGCCCCGACCCTGGTGGTCTGCCCGGCGTCCCTGCTGGGCAACTGGCAGCGGGAGATCACCCGTTTCGCGCCCGGTGTCCCCGTCCGCCGCTTCCACGGCCCGGACCGCACCCTGGAGGACGTGGACGGCGGCTTCGTCCTCACGACCTACGGCACGATGCGGTCGACGGCACCGACGCTGGCCCAGCACACCTGGGGCATGGTCGTCGCCGACGAGGCACAGCACGTCAAGAACCCGTACTCGGCGACGGCGAAGGCCCTGCGCACGATCCCGACACCCGCGCGCGTGGCGCTCACCGGCACACCGGTCGAGAACAACCTCTCCGAACTCTGGGCCCTGCTCGACTGGACGACACCGGGGCTGCTCGGCCCCCTCAAGTCCTTCCGCGCCCGGCACGCGCGCGCGGTGGAGAACGGCGAGGACGAGGAGGCCGTCGACCGGCTGGCCCGCCTGGTCCGCCCCTTCCTCCTGCGCCGCAAGAAGTCCGACCCCGGCATCGTCCCGGAACTGCCGCCCAAGACGGAGACGGACCACCCCGTCCCGCTCTCCCGCGAACAGGCCGCGCTCTACGAGGCCGTGGTGCGCGAGTCGCTGTACGCCATCGAGACGGCGCAGGGCATGGCGCGCAGGGGCCTGGTACTGAAGCTCCTGACGTCCCTGAAGCAGATCTGCGACCACCCGGCGCTCTACCTGAAGGAGGACGGGACGGCGGCGGGCGAGCGACTGTCCGCCCGCTCCGGCAAGTTGACGCTGCTGGACGAACTGCTGGACACCCTGCTGGCCGAGGACGGCTCGGCGCTGGTCTTCACGCAGTACGTGGGGATGGCTCGCCTGATCACCTCCCATCTCGCGCAGCGGGCCGTCCCGGTGGACCTGCTCCACGGCGGCACACCGGTCCCGGAGCGCGAACGCATGGTGGACCGTTTCCAGAGCGGCGCGACCCCGGTCCTCGTCCTCTCCCTGAAGGCGGCGGGCACCGGCCTGAACCTGACCCGCGCGGGCCATGTCGTCCACTTCGACCGCTGGTGGAACCCGGCCGTCGAGGAACAGGCCACCGACCGCGCCTACCGCATCGGCCAGACCCAGCCCGTCCAGGTCCACCGCCTCATCACCGAAGGCACGGTCGAGGACCGTATCGCGGAGATGCTGGAGTCCAAGCGCGCCCTGGCCGACGCGATCCTCGGCTCCGGCGAATCGGCCCTCACAGAACTGACGAACCGCGAGCTCTCCGACCTCGTGTCGCTGCGGGGGGAGCCATGACGGGGGCGGCGGAGTGGGGGAGCGCCGTGAGTAGGGAGGAGGGGGAGAGGGGCGCCGATGAGTCGGGGACGGATGGCGCTCCTGGAGTGGATGAGGTGAGTCGTCGGGGGGAGTTGAGCGGGGGAGTCGAGTCGGGCGGGCGGGAGGCGCAGAGCACGGAGGGCGAGCCGAGTGAGCACATCGGGTCGATTGAGCGGTCCGGGCCAAGTGGGCAGGGGGAGCCGGAGCCTAGGCCCGCCGACGCGGCTCGCCGGGCGCTGCGTGCCGCGCGGGAACGGCGGGAGGGAACACCGGGGCGGGACGTGGGACAGGGCTCCGTGCCGGGCGGGAACGCGGGGCGTGGCTCGGCCTCGGGGAGGTCGGCGGATCGCGGCTCGGTGACTCCGGGGCCCGCGGAGCAGGGCTCGGCGTCCGCGACGCCCCCGGGGCGAGATGCGGCACACGGGACGTCTGCCGGCGAGGAGTCGGCGGCGGACGCGCACGCCTGCCCCGGTGCCCGGCCGGGTGACGCGGCCCGTGCCGCGCTGCGGCGCGCGATCGCCGCGAGGCGGGGCGGGGGAGAGAGCTCCGAGGGCGAGGCGAGGGGGGCCGCGTCGCCCGACGCCGCTTCGGGTGCATCGCTGCCGGGGGCGTCGCATGGTGCTGCCGAGGAGGAGAGGGCGGCCCCTGCGGGTTCTTCTCCCGGGGCGCGGCGGGCGTCGGCGGACGCCTCGGGCGCTTCTGACGGCGAGCGGGCCGTGCCGGCGCCGGGTCCCGCAGCGGCAGGGCGCGTGTCGGCCGATCCCTCCGGCGGGGGCCGGGAGTTGGCCGACGGCGACTCTGCCCGGGACCGGGCTGCGTCGGCCGGTGCTTCCACCCCGGACCTCGCTACTGCCGGTCAGGATGGGTCGGACTCCTCCGCCGAAGGCCGGGACGCCTCGGACTCCCCTGTCGACCCTGTCGACAACCAGCACGAGTCGGCCGGTGACCGAAGTGAGGAGCGCCCGGCGGCACCGTCTCCCACCCCCGGCGAGCGCGCGGACCGCCCAGCAGCGGAGGTCGGATCCGCCCCGGAGACGCCCGACTCCCGATCTGGCCGACCCGCGGCGCGTCCCGCCGATGTCGCCCGTGAAGCGCTGCGCGCCGCCCTGGGGGAGCGGCGGCGGGCGGCCCGGGCGGATGAAGCCGACCTGGGAGCCGAGGCCGCACGGCGGTCGCGGCGACCGGCGCGGACCGGTTCCGGGGTCGGCGGTTCCGAGAGCCCGCGAACTCGTGACCTACAGGCCCTGCTCGCCGGTGCCTTCCAGATGCCGTCCTCGGACTCGCCCGACGACGCCGACCCGGCCGTATCCGACCAGGCTGCCGCATCACAACGGAACCTGCCCACGAGCCCCGCCCCGGCGGCCGCCTCCGGCAACGCTT
This sequence comes from Streptomyces sp. NPDC057623, assembly GCF_042800355.1. Classification (NCBI taxonomy): domain Bacteria; kingdom Bacillati; phylum Actinomycetota; class Actinomycetes; order Kitasatosporales; family Streptomycetaceae; genus Streptomyces; species Streptomyces sp. NPDC057623. The sequence continues at coordinate 286,714 of NZ_JBHVGZ010000005.1, read as the reverse complement.
CCTCCGCCGCGGCCCCCGAGCGCCCCGAGTCCCCCACGCCCGCCCCGCCCTCCGATCCCGCGGCACCCCCGGCGCGCTCCGCGACCCCCACCCCGCCCGGCCCCGCCACTCCCGCGGCACCGCAGGTCCCCCGCTCCATGGCCGCCCCGGGCCGGGACGGTGAACTCCGGCGTACTTTCCCCGCCTTCGCGTCCCGCCCGTCGGACGACACCCGCTTCGCCGAGACCTGGTGGGGCAACGCCTGGGTGGCGGCCCTGGAGGAGGGCGCACTCGATGCCGGGCGACTCGGCCGCGGGCGCGGTTACGCGCAGGAGGGGCACGTCGACGCCATCACCGTGACGCCGGGGCTCGTGCTGGCGTATGTGCGGGGGAGCCGCCCGCGGCCGTACCGTGTGCAGGTGCGGCTGCGGACGCTGGACGACGCCGACTGGGCCCGGTTCCTGGACGCCGTGGCCGAGCGGCCGGGCCACATCGCGGCGCTGCTGGACAAGGAGATGCCTCAGGCCCTCGCCGAGTGCGGGGTGCCTTTGCTGCCCGGCCCCGGCGACCTCGATCCCCTGTGCAGCTGCCCCGACCGCGGCCACCCCTGCAAGCACGCCGCCGCCCTCTGCTACCAGACGGCACGTCTGCTGGACGCCGACCCCTTCGTCCTGCTCCTGCTGCGCGGCCGCGGCGAACGCGGGCTGCTCGACGCGCTGTCCCGCCGCAACGCCGCACGCGCGGCCCGCGCCGCGCAGGAACAGGGACCGGCGCCCCTGGCGGGCGTACGGGCGAGCGAGGCCCTGGCGCCAGGACGCCGACTGCCCGCCCTCCCCGCCCCGTTGCCCGTGCCCCCGCACCCCGAGCAGCCGCCCGCCTATCCGGCGGCCCCGGGCGGCCCGGACCCCTTCGCGCTGGACCAACTGGCGACCGACGCGGCCGCCCGCGCGCACGCCCTGCTCAGCGCCGGCCGTGACCCGGTGGCCGAACTGACCCTGTGGCAGGACGCGGTCCGGCTCGCCGCCGCCCTCCCCGGTTCCGGCCTCACCGCCGGTACCCGAGCCCTGTACTCCTCCCTGTCCTCCGCCGCCGACCGCACCCCGGCCGAGCTGGCCCGCGCGGTCGCCGCCTGGCGCCAGGGTGGTCTCGAAGGGCTCGCCGTCCTCGAAGAACCCTGGGATCCGCCGGCCGGCCGCTTCGACCGGGCCCGCCCGCTCCTCCTCGCCGCCGACCTTCCAGCCTTCCGCCCCTGGCGCAACCGGCTCACCCATCCCCGCGCCCATGTCCAACTCCGCCTCGGCCGCGACGGTCTCTGGTACCCGTACGAATCGGAACCCGGCCGCGACGACTGGTGGCCCCGCGGCACCCCCGACCTCGACCCGGTCGGTGCGCTCACCGGCCTCGGCGCCTCGGAGGAAGGCTGACCCGGCGCCAGGCCGCTCAACTGCCCCGGCGGACCCTCACGGTGACCGCTCGTGCCGGTACTGGAGCAACTACACTTCCGCGAAGTCGCCACGCGACACAGCAGTTGGCCAGAAACGAACGGTGGGAGAGGCCATGGCAACGGGGGGATGGGGTCCTGGACCCGGCACGGGGCAACCCGGCGGCAACGGACCGGGCGGCCAGGGCTGGGGCGCCCCCTACGGACCGACGCCCAACGGCCCCAACGGGCCGAATGATCCATACGGTCCCACCGGCGGCGGCAACCCATACGGTCCGCCCGCACCGCACCCGTACCCGAACCAGAACCCCTATCCGCACCCGCATCCGTACCCCTACGGCCCGCCGCCCGCGGCCCCGGCCCGCACCCAGCGCCGCAGCGGCTGCCTCTGGTACGTCTCGCCCTTCTACTGGGCCGTCGCCATCATCCGCTCCGCACATCGCGTCGCCACCAGACTCTTCGTGCACCAGAGCGGCGACCGGATCCTGGACCGCACCGTCGACCGCGTCCAGGTGGTCCGCACGGTGCTCGGCGCGCTGGCCACCATCGCGCTGATCCTCGTCTACGGCGTGGAGAAGGACCGCTGGAACAGCGCGGCGGAGACGGGCTTCGCCAACGCGATCGTCACGCCGTTCCTGCTGATCTGCACCGGTCCGTTGGTCATCCTCGGGTTCATCTACTACGCGCCCCCGCACCTGCGGCCACAGCTGCGGTCGCGCCTGCACGCCCCGCTCAAGGCGGTCGGCTGGTATCTGCTGGCACTCGTCGTCATCGCCGCGATCATCTACGCCGTGGGCGCCAGCGGGGTCATGGAGAGCCAGAATCGTTGGGTGGTGCTGCCGGTCGCGTTGGTCACTTTGGCCGCCATCTTCTGGGGCCTGCCCTTCCTGTTCCTGGCGTCGCTGTACTCCGCCCGCAGCGCCTTCAACACCGCCCACGTCCACCCGATGCTGCCGCCGATCGTCACCGGCGTACTGGTCTGGGTGCTCGCGATCTTCAATCTGATCAGCGAGGGCATGCCGCAGGGCCCGCCGGTGGCGCAGTTCTGCTCACTGCTGGGCGGACCGCTGTCGGTGACCGCGGTCTCGGCGTGGGAGATGTGGCGGCTGCGCACCCGGTTCGGGGTCACCGTCCGAGGTTGAGCCGGACCGCGAGCCGGACCGCCATCCCGTGAAGGCGGTGTGAGGGTTACCGGCTGATGTGAGGGAGCCAGGTGTGAGGACCTGGGGCCCAGGGGTCCGGCGTGCGCGAAGGGCGGTTAGCGTGGAGCGGTGAGTGAGACGAAGACCCCTGCCCTCCAGTACCGCTTCGACGGCCCGGATGACGCCCCCGTGCTGATCCTCGGCCCCTCGCTCGGTACGACGTGGCACATGTGGGACCGGCAGGTACCCGAGCTGACCCAGCAGTGGCGCGTCTTCCGGTTCGACCTGCCGGGGCACGGCGGCGCGCCCGCGTACCCCGCGGGCTCCGTCGCCGAGCTCGCCGAACGGCTGCTGGCCACCCTCGACAGCCTGGGCGTCCAGCGCTTCGGCTACGCGGGCTGTGCGCTCGGCGGCGCCCTCGGTATCGAACTCGCCCTGCGCCACCCGGAGCGGATCGCCTCGCTCGCGTTGATCGCCGCCTCGCCCCGCTTCGGCACGGCCGACGAGTTCCGGCAGCGGGGCGTGATCGTACGCACGAACGGCCTCGACCCCATCGCCCGCACCTCGCCGGACCGCTGGTTCACCACCGGCTTCGCCGCCGCCCAGCCCGCCATCACCGAGTGGGCCGTGCAGATGGTGCGCACCACCGACCCGGGCTGCTACATCGCGTCCTGCGAGGCGCTCGCCTCTTTCGACGTGCGGCCCCAGCTGGGCGGTGTCACGGTGCCCACGCTCGTCCTCGTGGGCTCGGACGACCAGGTCACCGGCCCCGCGGAGGCCCGCACCCTCGTCGCCGGAATACCGGACGCCCGCCTCGCCGTGGTGCCCGGTGCCTCCCACCTCGTCCCGGTCGAGCAGCCCGCCGCCGTCACCGACCTGCTGGTCCGGCACTTCACCACCGCCTGGCAGCCCGCCTACGACTCCTCCACCGGCCAGATGGCCATCGTCGCCGCCCCCGCCAAGCCGGTCCTGGCCGCCGCGCCTTTGCAGCCCGCGCCGATCGCCGAGATCGCCCCCGCGGTCGTACAGCCGCCGGCGACGGGACGGCCGGACCCGTACGACGCCGGGCTCAAGGTCCGTCGCGAGGTGCTCGGTGACGCGCACGTCGACCGGGCGCTGGCACAGGCGGACGAGTTCTCCGGCGACTTCCAGGAGTTCATCACCCGCTACGCCTGGGGTGAGATCTGGAACAGACCCGGCCTCGACCGGCGGTCCCGCAGCTGTGTCACCCTCGCCACCCTGGTCGCGGGCGGCCACATGGACGAACTCGCCTTCCACACCCGCGCCGCCCTGCGTAACGGCCTCACCCCGGACGAGATCAAGGAAGTGCTGCTCCAGGCGGCCGTCTACTGCGGTGTAGCGGCGGCGAACAGCGCGTTCAAGGTCGCCCAGCAGGTCATCAGGGAGGAGACCACTCCCACGGAGTGACCACGCCCACCGAGTGACCACCGCGAGGGCGAGCGCGAGCGGGCCCCGGGGGCAGGATGGTGCCATGAAGCTCACGAAGAAGTCGCATGCCTGCGTCCGCCTCCAGAAGGAAGGGCGCACGCTCGTCCTCGACCCCGGAGGATTCAGCGAGGAGGACGCCGCGGCCGGCGCGGATGCGATCCTCGTCACGCACGAGCACCCCGACCACTTCGACGAGGCGCACCTGCGGACGGCCATGGAGGCCAATCCCGCCGCCGAGATCTGGACGCTGAGGTCCGTGGCGGAGCAGATCTCCGCGGCCTTCCCGGGCCGCGTCCACACCGTCGGCCACGGCGACACCTTCATCGCGGCCGGCTTCGACGTCCAGGTCCACGGCGAACTGCACGCCGTGATCCACCCCGACATCCCGCGCATCACCAACGTCGGCTACCTCATCGACGGCGGCCGCGTCTTCCACCCCGGCGACGCCCTCACCGTGCCCGACCAGCCGGTCGAGACGCTGATGCTCCCCGTCATGGCGCCCTGGAACAAGATCTCCGAGGTCATCGACTACGTCCGCGAGGTCAAGCCCCAGCGTGCCTACGACATCCACGACGCCCTGCTCACCGACCTGGCCCGCCCGATCTACGACCGCCAGATCGGCGGCCTGGGCGGCTCGGAGCACCTGCGCCTGACGCCGGGGGCCTCGGCGCAGGTGTGAGCGGTCCCACCCCGGGCGGGGCCGGGTTGTCAGTCCCGCCCGGTAGGTTGTCAGGCATGCGCATCGCGACCTGGAACGTGAACTCGATCACCGCCCGCCTGCCGAGGCTCCTGGCCTGGCTGGAGAGCAGCGGCACCGACGTGCTGTGCCTCCAGGAGGCCAAGGTCGCCGAGGACCAGTTCCCGTTCGACCCGCTGCGCGACCTCGGCTACGAGGCGGCGGTGAACGCCACCGGCCGGTGGAACGGCGTGGCGGTGCTCTCCCGCGTCGGCCTCAAGGACGTCGTCAAGGGCCTCCCCGGCGACCCCGGCTACGACGGCTCAGAGGAGCCCCGCGCCATCTCCGCGACCTGCGGCCCGGTCCGCGTCTGGTCGGTGTACGTGCCGAACGGCCGTGAGGTGGACCACCCCCACTACGCCTACAAGCTCCAGTGGTTCGAGGCCCTCAAGGCGGCCGTCGCCGGCGACGCGGGCGGCAGCCGCCCGTTCGCGGTGATGGGTGACTACAACGTGGCGCCGACGGACGACGACGTCCACGACGTGGCCGCCTTCGAGGGCCTCACCCACGTCACCCCCGCCGAGCGCGCCGCCCTCGCCTCCCTGCGTGAGTCCGGCCTCTCCGACGTGGTCCCGCGCCCCCTCAAGTACGACCACCCGTACACGTACTGGGACTACCGCCAGCTCTGCTTCCCCAAGAACCGCGGCATGCGCATCGACCTGGTGTACGGCAACGAGCCGTTCGCCAAGGCGGTCACCGACTCCTACGTGGACCGCGAGGAGCGCAAGGGCAAGGGCGCGTCGGACCACGCACCGGTGGTCGTGGACCTGGACGTCTAGACGCTGTCCACCTCAACGCCGGCAAACTCACGGCACCAGCAACCTCAGGTCCACCGCCTCAGCCAGCGCAGCGAGCCCCGCGTCGCCGGGATGCAGATGGTCCCCACTGTCGTACGCGGGCAGCATGCGAGAGGGCCGCGCGGGGTCCCGTACCACCGCGTCGAAGTCGAGCACGCCGTCGAACACCCCTGAAGCCCGGATCCACGCGTTGACCTCGGAGCGCTCCGCGTCGGCCCACGCGGTGCACCGCACCTCGCCCTCGCACGGCAGGATCGTCGCCGCCAGCATCCGCAGCCCCCGCGCGTGCCCCCGGTCCGCGATCTCACGCAGCCCGGCGATCACCTGCTCGGCGGTCGTGTCCCACCGCAGATCGTTGATGCCCTCGAACACGACCGCCGTACGCGCCGACGTCTGGGCCAGAACATCCCGGTCGAACCGGTACAGGGCGCTCACCCCAGCCGTGTCCGTGGAGACGCCGTCACCGGGATAGCGGTCCAAGACCACACGGTTTCCCGAGATCCCCTGGTTGAGCACCCCGTAGCGCGGGACCACACTCTGCTTCAGCAGCCGGGTGGCCAGCACATTGGGCCACCGCCGGTTGGCGTCCATCGTGGACTTGTCGCCGTCGGTGATCGAGTCGCCGAGGAGCACCACCGACCCCGGCCCACCCCTCACGTCGACACCGGTCAGCAGCGGCCAGCTGGTCAGGACCGTGGGGTACTCCGCCGCCGAGCCGTCCGCCGTGTGGTCGCCGGGCCCGCTCACGTACGACCGCTGCTGCGCGAGCCGGTGCACGGGCGCGGCCGGCACCGTGCCCGGCAGATGGAAGCTGACCAGCAGGTTGGTGTCGGCGGGTACGGCGAAGCCGAGCGGGTCGCTGTACGCCTGCGCTCCCGCCGGGATCTCGACGCCCGCCGCACCCCGGAAGGACACCGCGACCGGCGTCGCCCGCGCCGCCGCGCCCGTCGCCTGCACCGCCACCGTGGCGCTCCCGATCCGTACCGGCGCCGCGGCGAAGGTGTTGTCGAACCGTAGCCGCACCCGCGGGCCGCCGGCCGAAGTGTGCACGACCAGCCGCAACGTCCGGTCGGTCCACGGCCCCACGGTCGGATACCCACCCGTCGCCGTCGCCCAGCTCCCCGTCCAGCCCGTGGCCGGGGCCCGTACCGCCAGCGCGAACACATGCAGCCCGGCGGCCCGCGGCAGCCGTACGGAGGCGACCTCGCGTCCCACCAGGACCGGCACCGTCATGACGTACAGCCGCGGACGCTCGGCGAGTTGACCGCCGGGCGTGTTGATGCGGGCCAGGGCCACCGCCTTGGTGGCGAGGGGGCCGGTGCGCCAGTCGGGGGTGGTCAGGCGGTAGGAGGTGCGGCGGCCGTCGGTGTACGTGACGGTCCCGGTGCCGCCGGCGCCCGCGCCGCCCGTGCCCGCCACGAGGAAGGCGAGAGCGTCACCCCGCCCGCGCACCCGTACGTCCTGTCCGGCGGCCAGCACGTTGTCCGGCTGGCCAGGTCGCCGCTTCGGCCAGGTCAGCCGCGCTCCCTGCACGGTCAGCGCGCGGCCGGGTGTCCAGCCGGCGGCCGAGAGGGCCTGTGCCGACAGGGAGGCGCCCGCCCCGTCGAAGTTCGCCTCGGCGGGCCGGGCGTCGTCGCTGACGGCCCTGTTGTCGAAGAGCTGTTCCAGCGGGAGCGGCCCGGCTCTGCGCTCCGGGGCGGCCTGTGCGGAGACACCCGGCACCAGGACCGCGAAGAGAGCGAGGACGACCGCGGAACTCCACACACGTCGGCGCAACTCCGACTCCTCCCGTTCACGACCGCTCAGGGCTGCGTATGACTGCACATGACAACTTCAGATGAGACGTACAGGCGAGACGTACACGAGACGTTCCGACGAGACGCAAGACGCACCGTGAAGTTAGAGAGGCACCCGTGACCCGTCAACGAGCCATGCCCGAACTCGGCGTGAACTCGACCGGAATCGGCGGCCCGCGCGCCTGTGGTGCGTTCGGCAGTACGAATGACACGCTGGGCGTATGAAGATCCCTTTTCTGGGCAACCGATCCGACAAGCGCGGGGCCCCGGACCCCGAGGGCATCGCCGAACTCCTCGCCGAGTGTGAACTCCTGCGCTCCCACGCGTCCCGAGCAGGGGTCCAACTCGACGACACCGCGGCCTCGTTGGAGGCGCTTGACCAGTTGCTGCCGCGTTGGCGGGACGACGAGGAGGTTCTGCCGTGGCTGGGCAACGACGCCGGTCTGTATCTCGGCACCGTCATCGTGCGCACCGTGCCCGGGGCCGCCTGGGAGATCTGGCCGGACGGTCAGCCGGTCGTCCGGCTCGCCTCCGGCCGTGAGTTCGATGTCGTGACGTCCGGGCGGGAGTGGGCGGTGAGCGGGGTGCCCGAGCTGTCGCAGCTGTACGCGGAGGTCGCGGAAGCGTGAGGACCTGGCCTCTAGTTCGACATAAGTTCGGCGTAAATACGGCTTATGCCCGAAAAGTGCGTGTCGCGTATTAAGTGCACTGCTGCCCGGATAGTTTGCGGAAACCGCTACACAGCTGAGAGTGACTGGGGCTGGGCATGGCTGGCGATCCACTGATCGAGCTGCGTGACGTCAACAAGTACTTCGGGGACCTGCATGTCCTACAGGACATCGATCTCACCGTCGGCAAAGGGGAGGTGGTCGTGGTCATCGGCCCCTCGGGGTCGGGGAAGTCGACGCTGTGCCGGGCCATCAACCGGCTGGAGACCGTCCAGTCCGGCACGATCCTGCTCGACGGACAGCCACTGCCCGCGGAGGGCAAGGCGCTCGCCCGGCTGCGCGCCGAAGTGGGCATGGTCTTCCAGTCCTTCAACCTCTTCGCCCACCGGACGGTCCTTCAGAACGTCTCGCTGGGCCAGGTCAAGGTGCGCGGGCGCAAGAAGGACGACGCCGACCGGCGCTCCCGTGAACTCCTCGAACGCGTCGGTGTGGCCGACCAGGCGGACAAGTACCCCGCGCAGCTCTCCGGCGGCCAGCAGCAGCGCGTCGCCATCGCCCGGGCCCTCGCCATGGAACCCAAGGCGATGCTGTTCGACGAGCCCACCTCGGCCCTCGACCCCGAGATGATCAACGAGGTCCTCGAGGTCATGCGTCAACTCGCCCGCGACGGCATGACGATGATCGTCGTCACCCATGAGATGGGATTCGCCCGCTCGGCCGCCAACCGCGTCGTGTTCATGGCCGACGGCCGCATCGTCGAGGACCGCAGGCCCGACGAGTTCTTCACCAACCCCAGCAGCGAGCGCGCCCGGGACTTCCTCTCGAAGATCCTCCATCACTGAGCGGGAGTACGACCCATGCCGAGCCGAACGGTGTTTCTCCACGCCGGAATCCTCGCCGAGTCCGACGTCGACTACGATGATTCGTCCGTCCCCAAGGCCGTGGAGGTGGCCCCGGCCGCGACCAGGGACGCTGCTGCCGGGTGGGGATCCCCCCACGGCCCCTAGACCAGGGGCAGCAGGGGGCAGCAGTCATAGAGCCATACCCGCCCGGCGCCGGCCGGAGATCACTGCTCGCGCAGTGGAATCGACACGTACGACGGGTCGTTCGCCGGTGAGGAGAAGGTCAGCCGTGCGCCGGACGGGTTGTGCTCGATGTAGAGCGGGTCGACCGTGTCGACGACCAGGGCGAGTCGATGCCCTGCCGGGACGTCGTAGGCCGTGGAGTACAACTCCAGGTCGACGGCGAACGGCTTTCCGGGCGTACGCCCGTGGAAGGTGTACGGCGCGTTGCTGACCAGCTTGCCGAGGCCGAGCGGGCCCACGTCGTAGAGGTAGGCGACGAGGGTGCCGCTCTCCTTGGTCGGTGTGAGGGTCGTGTGCAACTTCGCGGTACCGCGTACGCGTTGGGTCGTGGCGTACTTCTCCGACTGCCACACGCCCGCCCAGAGCCGGGGGATCAGCGGGATCGAGGCCATCGGGGGCACTCGGGCCACCTGGTCGAGGATGCTGGACAGGAAGACGACCCCGCCGTCCGCACCGGAGTTGACGTTCGTCCGGATGGTCGTCGTGCCGCCGAGGGCGATCTTCCTGTTGGTCGCACCGACCGACTTCCAGTCCGGATAGCCCTCGTAGCCGCCCGTGGAACGGGACTTGAGCTGGACGGGCAGCTCGCGGTTGATGCCGTTGTCGTCGCCCTTGAGATAGTGGTCGAACCAGCGCGCGGTGTCCGTCCACACGTCGTTGGGCAGGCCGAACAGGCCGGTGAGCTCGGCGGTGGCGTGGTCGCCGGGGCGGAACTCCAGCCGCTTGGGGCCGGTCAGCTTCTCGTAGAAGTCCGCGTACTGGTTGGGCGGGAAGATCGTGTCGCCCCAGGCGTTGGCCATCATGACCGCGGCGCCGTTCTTGTTCAGTTGGTCCACGTATGTCGCGGCCGAACGTTTCTTCCCCCAATTGATCATTTCCTGTTCCTTGGACAGGTTGGAGGCGTAGAAGTCGTTGAAGATCTGCCGGACTTCGGCGCTCTGGCGGCCGGTGACCAGGCTCGCGCCGTCCAGCAGTCCGGCGGCCTGGACGTGCTGGGTGCGGCCGGAGTAGATCGAGCCGATGAGGTCGGCCCAGCCGCTGAGGGCGGCGACGGCCTTGACCCGTTTGTCGTGCGCGGCGGTGAGCAGGCTGATGCCGGCTCCGTACGAGACGCCCGCCATGCCGATGTGGCCCGCGTCGGCCGGGGTGTTGGCGAGCGCCCAGTCGATCACCCTGGACGCGTCGGCTATGTCTGGCGGGCCCGCCACTTCTATCTCGCCGCCCGACTGCCAGAAGCCCCGCACGTTGTAACTGACCACGACATATCCGGAGTTCGCGAGCTTCTGGGCCTGCGCGAAGTACTCGACCTGGGGCAGGCCCCAGCTCGTGGGCAGGACGAGCAGCGGGTAGCGGGTGCTGCCGTCGGCACCGGCCGGCGTGATGACGTTCGCCTTGAGGGCGGTGCCGCCCTCGCCGCTGATGTCGACGAAACGGACACTGTTCGGGGCCGCCTGTGCGGCGGGGGCGAGCCCGAGGGTGCTTCCTGCGATCAGTGTCGCGGAGACGGCGCCCACGGCGGTCGTTCGCAGGGCCTTGCGTTGGGTTCCCACGGGTCACTCCTCACTCGTGTCAATGCAAAGTGACCGAACGGTAACCGGGGCCCATTACCGCAAGTAACCCGTCGGTAAGTTACGTGGCGGTAACGATTACTGGAATGTGATGAACCTCAGGAGGCCCGGTGTGTATTGCGCGGAGTCGCCGCAGGTGTCGGCAGGGGAGCCTGCGCCGCCCTGGTGACGTCCGCGACCAGCTCCACCACGTCGGGGCCGTACGCCTGCGAGTTGACCACCTTCAGCAGCAGGACGAAGGAGCCGGTGCCGTGCTTGCGGGACAGCCGCTCTTGGTTGCGGGCGAGGTAGCGGGTGGCGGCCTGGTTGGTGATCGCGGTCTGGCCGCAGAAGAGGAACACGGGCCGGGTGCCGTGGCTCTGGTCGACGGTGAGCCGGGCGAGGAGCGCGTACTCCTCCTTGCCGCCCTCCACCCGATAGCGCTCGGATCCGACCTGCAAGGCGCCCCGGTCCGGACCGGGTTCGGAGTCGACGTTCACCCGCACCCCGGGCAGCAGGGAGGCCAGGTGCGCCACCATGCGGCGGTTCGACGCCGGACCGCCGACGCAGAACTCGGTGCGCTCGCCGAAGCCCTGGCGTGCCGCGTCGTGCGGGACGATCTGGGCGTTCGCGTTGCAGTCCTTGATGAGGGCGGCCAGTTCGAGGAGTGCGAACACGTCGTAGCGCATCACCGTCAGCTCGGGTCCGCCGGCGCCGCGGTTGACCACCAGCAGGGACTCGGCGTTGTCGGGCAGCCCGAAGAAGGCCTGCTTGCGACGGAGCTTTCGCCGCCACAGGTAGGTACGGGCGAGCCAGCCCAGTCCGGCACTGATGCCTGCCGCGACCAGGCCCAGCACGATGTTGCGCACGTCGTCATTCATGGGCGCGCATGCTAGCGGGCCCACACAAACCCGTGTTCGAGCAGCGCTCCGGCGCGGACGGGCTGACGGGGGCATGGCGATCGCATAGGCTGCGCGAACGGTCCCTGACTGGAGGTGCGGATGCGTCGCCCTGTCGCGCGGAAACTGTCGGTCCTGGCGGTCTCGGTCGCCGTGGTGTCGGTGGGGGCCGCAGCGCCACCCGCCGCCGAGAGCACGGCCGTCGAGAAGGTTCCCGTCGCCATCGGCTATGGCGGCGCGGTGTCCAGCGTCGACGCGGACGCCTCCGCGGCCGGCATCGAGGTCCTGCGCAAGGGCGGCAACGCCGTCGACGCCGCCGTCGCCACGGCCGCCGCGCTCGGCGTCACCGAGCCCTACTCGGCCGGCATCGGCGGAGGCGGCTACTTCGTCTACTACGACGCCAAGTCCCGTACGGTGCGCACCATCGACGGCCGCGAGACCGCGCCGCTGTCCGCGGACTCCGACCTGTTCGTGGAGAACGGCACGGCGATCCCCTTCGCCGAGGCCGTCAGCAGCGGCCTCAGCGTCGGAACCCCGGGCACGCCCGCCACCTGGCAGCAGGCGCTCGACAAGTGGGGGAGCAAGCGGCTCGGCACCCTGCTGAAGCCCGCCGAGCGGCTCGCCCGCAACGGCTTCACCGTCGACGGCACCTTCCGCGACCAGACCGCCGCGAACGAGACCCGGTTCCGCTACTTCCCGGACACCGCGAAGCTGTTCCTCCCGAACGGGCGGCTCCCGGTCGTCGGCTCCACCTTCAAGAACCCCGACCTCGCCCGCACCTACGCGCAGTTGGCGAGGAACGGCGTCGGCACGCTCTACCGCGGCGACCTCGCCGACGACATCGTCGACACGGTCAACCACCCGCCCGTCGACCCCGGTTCCGGCTGGAAGGCCCGCCCGGGCGACCTGACCGCCAAGGACCTGGCCGCCTACCGCGTGAAGTCCCAGGCGCCCACGAGGACCTCGTACGACGGTCTCGGCGTCTACTCCATGGCGCCCTCCTCCTCCGGCGGCACGACGGTCGGCGAGGCGCTCAACATCCTGGAGAACACGGACCTGTCCAAGGCGAGCGAGGTCCAGTACCTGCACCGCTACATCGAGGCCAGCCGCATCGCCTTCGCCGACCGCGGGCGCTGGGTCGGCGACCCGGCCTTCGAGGACGTACCGACGAAGGAGCTGCTGTCGCAGCGGTACGCCGACTCGCGGGAGTGCCTGATCAAGGACGACGCGGTGCTGACCAGCCCCGTCGCGCCGGGCGACCCGCGCAACCCCGCGGCCTGCGACGCGAGCGGCACGGCAGCCCCGACCACCTACGAGGGCGACAGCACGACCCACCTCACGGTCGCCGACAAGTGGGGCAACGTCGTCTCGTACACGCTCACCATCGAGCAGACCGGCGGCAGCGGCATCACCGTCCCGGGGCGCGGGTTCATCCTCAACAACGAGCTGACGGACTTCTCCTTCACCCCGGCGAGCCCCGACGTCCACGACCCGAACCTGCCGGGGCCGGGCAAGCGGCCGCGCTCGTCGATGTCGCCGACGATCGTCCTCGACCAGCACAACAAGCCCGTCGTGGCGCTCGGTTCACCCGGTGGCGCGACCATCATCACCACCGTGCTGCAGACCCTGACCGGCTTCCTCGACCGGGGGCTGCCGCTGGTCGACGCCATCGCCGCACCCCGCGCCAGCCAGCGCAACCAGACCACCACCGAACTCGAACCGGGCCTGTACAACAGCCCGTTGAGGACCAAGCTGGAAACCATCGGGCACGGCTTCCGGCTCAACCCGGAGATCGGCGCGGCGACAGGCGTACAGCGGCTGCCGAACGGCAAGTGGCTGGCCGCCGCCGAGACGGTGCGGCGGGGCGGCGGCTCGGCGATGGTGGTGCGGCCGGCGTCGTAGTACCGGCCCGGCAGGTCACAACTCGGGGGCGGGCGGCAGCTCTTCCGCACGGAAGGCGAGCCGCCCGCCCTCCACGTCCACCGTCACCCGGCCGCCCTCGCCGATCCGGCCGTCCAGGAGCAGCCGGGAGAGCTGGTTGTCGACTTCCTTCTGGATGGTGCGGCGCAGCGGGCGGGCGCCGTACTCGCGCTGGTAGCCGCGCTCGGAGAGCCAGTCGACGGCCGATCCGGTGAAGTCGACCGAGACGCCCTGGGCCTGGAGCAGCTGACGGGTCTTGTCCAGCATCAGGTTGGTGATCTGCCGCAGCTGGTCGGGGGTCAGCTGGCGGAACACGACCACCTCGTCGATGCGGTTGAGGAACTCGGGCCGGAAGTGCTCGCGCAGCGGCCGCAGGACCCGCTCGCGCCGCGCCTCCTCGTCGGCCTCCTCGCCGCCCGAGCCGAACCCGATCCCGGCACCGCCCCGGCTGATCGCGTCCGAGCCCAGGTTGCTGGTCATCACGATGACCGTGTTGGTGAAGTCCACCGTGCGGCCCTGGGAGTCGGTCAGCCGGCCGTCGTCCAGAACCTGGAGCAGGATGTTGAAGACGTCCGGGTGCGCCTTCTCGACCTCGTCGAGCAGCAGCAGCGAGTACGGGTGCCGGCGCACCACCTCGGTGAGCTGACCGGCCTCCTCGTGGCCGACATAGCCGGGCGGGGCGCCGATCAGCCGGCTGACGGTGTGCCGTTCCTGGTACTCGCTCATGTCCAGCCGGACCATGCGCTCCTCGCTGCCGAACAGCGCCTCGGCGAGCGCCCGGGCCAGCTCGGTCTTGCCGACGCCGGTCGGGCCGAGGAAGAGGAAGCTGCCGATCGGCCGGTCGGGGCTGGCGAGTCCGGCGCGGGAGCGCAGCACCGCGTCGGAGACGACGCGCACCGCCTCGTTCTGGCCGATGACCCGCTCGTGCAGGTGCTCCTCCAGGCCGAGCAGCCGGTCCTTCTCCTCCTCGGTGAGGCTGCTCACCGGGATGCCGGTCTGCCGGGACACGACCTCCGCGATGGCCTCGGTGGTGACCTCCAGGTCCAGCCCCTCGTCGACCGCCTCGTTGCCGGCCGCGTCCGCGATACGCCCCTTCAACTCGACGATACGGTCGCGCAGTTGGGTCGCCTGCTCGTACTGTTCGTCGGCGACCGCCTGGTCCTTGTCCCGGTACAGCTGCTCGACCTCGCGCTCCATGGCGCGTACGTCCGTGCCCTTGGTCCGCGCGCGCAGCCGTACCCGGGCGCCCGCCTGGTCGATCAGGTCGATCGCCTTGTCCGGCAGGCGGCGGTCGGTCAGATAGCGGTCCGACAGCTCCACGGCGGCGACGAGGGCCTCGTCGGTGTAGCGGACCTGGTGGTGGGCCTCGTACCGGTCGCGCAGGCCGCGCAGGATCTCGATCGCGTCGGGGGCGGTCGGCTCGGGGACCAGGATCGGCTGGAAGCGGCGGGAGAGCGCCGCGTCCTTCTCGATCCTGCGGTACTCCTCCAGCGTGGTCGCGCCCACGATGTGCAGCTCGCCGCGCGCGAGGGCCGGCTTGAGGATGTTCCCGGCGTCCATGGAACCGCCCTCGCCGCCGCCTCCGGCGCCCACGACGGTGTGCAACTCGTCGATGAAGACGATGAGCTGGTCGGAGTGGGAGCGGATCTCGTCGACGATGTTGTTGAGCCGCTCCTCGAAGTCGCCCCGGTAGCGGGTGCCCGCGACCACACCCGTCAGGTCCAGCGCGACCACCCGGCGGCCGCCGAGGATGTCGGGCACGTCGCCGTCGGCGATCCGCTGGGCCAGGCCCTCCACGATCGCGGTCTTGCCGACGCCCGCGTCGCCGATCAGCACGGGGTTGTTCTTGCCGCGCCGGGAGAGCACCTCGATGGTCTGCTCGATCTCCTCGTCCCGGCCGATCACCGGGTCGATACGGCCCCGGCGGGCGAGATCGGTGAGGTCGCGGCCGTACTTGTCGAGGGTGGGGGTACCGCTGCCGTCGACGCGCGGCCGGTGATCGACGCGCGGCCGGGGATCGGGCCCGTCCGGGGCCTCGGACGATCCGCCGGTGGGGGCGAAGCGGGCCGCGTTGAGGATGTGCCCGGCGGCGGAGTCGGGGTTCGCGGCGAGGGCGCTGAGCACGTGCTCCGGGCCGATGTGGCCGGTGCCGCGGGCCCGGGCCAGGTCGTGCGCGTCCAGCAGGGCGCGTTTGGCGGCCGGGGTGAGGGAGAGCGACGTCGGCGGCGGGACCTCGCCCGGCGGGTGCTGGACGGGGCCCGACCGCTCGTCGATCTCCGTGGCCAGCGAGTCGGGGTCCGCGCCGGCCCGGCTGAGCAGACTCCGGGTCGGCTCGGCGGACAGCGCGGCGCGCAACAGGTGCTGGGTGTCCAGGTCGCGGCTGCCGTGCTCGGCGGCGTACTGCGCGGCGCCCCGCACCAGCTCGCGGGCCGGCTGGCTGAGCAGGCGGCCGATGTCGATCTGCCGGGGGCCGGGGCGCGGTCCGCCGAAGAAGCGGGCGAGGAATTCTCCGAAGGGGTCGTAGTCTTCCGGACCACCATTGAAGCCGCTGGTCATGGCGTTCCCATCCGGCGTCCCTGCGCGGGCAGGGTCGCCCTCGCTTGATCGGCGTGCCGGAGTCGGGTAACCCGGGCGGAAGCCGGTTACACCTGGCCGCGTTCGTAGAACACCTTCGCACGAACGATGGCCGGGGGCACCTCCAGGAACCCGGGGGCGGAGCCAGGCAGGGAGCGTGGTGGCCCGGCCCGGCCGACGTTCGTCTCATCGGTGTCGCTGGGCCCACGCGCCGCGGTGGCCGGTGCGCTCACCGGACGTGGCGCGGTCCGCGTGACGCGCCGGGCACGGCGGAACAGCCCCGTACAGGTCGGCACTGACGGCGGGCCGTGCCGCGAGGAGCCGAGTCCCCTCCGGCCGGCGTCCACCGCCCCGCGCCGGCCACGGAAGTCCGCCGCCCGGGCCGTCTGGCCTCCGGCCGGTCCAGTCTCGGCTGTCTAGTCCCGGCCGTCTGGCCTCCGGGCTGTCCAGTCCAGGCCGTCTAGTCCAGGCCGTCCAGCCCTGGCCCTCAAGCCCTGGCCGTCCAACCCCCGGCCCGTCCAGCCCAGCGCCCGCGCCTCCCGTTTCCCCCGCCCCCGCCCGACCTGGCATCCCCGCATTCAGCCCTCACCGTCCTGGCCCGCGGAGCCGGCCCTCGGTGCGTGGGGGAGCCGGCCTCGATCGACCGCGCCCGCAGGCCGGGCGGCGCCGCTCAGCGCGCCGTCAGGATCCGGGGCCCCGTCTCCGTGATGGCCACCGTGTGCTCCGTGTGGGCCGCGCGGGAGCCGTCGTTCGTGCGCAGGGTCCAGCCGTCCGGCGCCGCGTGGTAGTCGTCGCTGCCGCCGGCGACGAGCATCGGCTCGATGGCGAGGACCAGGCCGTGCCGCAGCGGCATGCCCCGGCCCGGGCGCCCCTCGTTCGGCACCGACGGATCCTCGTGCATCTTGCGGCCGATACCGTGCCCGCCGAACCCGTCCGGGACGCCGTACCCGGCCGCCCGGCACACCGAGCCGATCGCATGGGCGATGTCGCCGAGGCGGTTGCCGACCACGGCCGCCTCGATCCCCGCCGCCAGCGCGCGCTCCGCCGTCGCGATGAGGCGTACGTCGGCCGGGCGCGGCGTGCCGACCGTGAAGCTGATCGCCGAGTCGCCGGCCCAGCCGCCCAGTTCGGCGCCGCAGTCGACGGAGACCAGGTCGCCGTCGCGCAGGCGGTACCCGGTCGGGATGCCGTGCACGATCGCGTCGTTCACCGAGGTGCAGATGACGGCAGGGAAGGGGACGGGGGCGAAGGAGGGGCGGTAGCCGAGGAACGGGGAGGTCGCCCCCGCCGCGCGCAGCACCTCGCGCGCCACCTCGTCCAGCTCCAGCAGGGAGACCCCCACGTCGGCGGCCTCGCGCACGGCCGTGAGGGCCTGCCCGACGACCTGCCCCGCCTTGTACATCGCTTCGATCGACGTGTCCGTCTTCAGTTCCACCACGCCAATTACTATACCGGTATTTGAATAGGGTCGAGTGGGCGGGTGCGGTATTAGAATGGGCGTCATGGTGCGCACCCCTCTCACCCCCGAAGAGCGTGAACGCGGCGAGCGGCTCGGCCGTCTCCTCCGTGAGGCCCGCGGCGGCCGCAGCATGACGGAGGTCGCGGCGAGCGCCGGTATCTCCGCCGAGACGCTGCGCAAGATCGAGACCGGCCGGGCGCCGACGCCGGCCTTCTTCACGGTGTCCGCGCTCGCGCAGGCCCTCGGTCTCTCGATGGACGAACTGGCCGGGCGCTGCGCGCCGGTCACCGAGGCCGCCGCCTGAGCGGCCCGGGGTCGCGGCCGGACCGCCGAGCACGTCACGTTCCGGCAGGTGCGGAGCACTCTGCGTCCATACGGAAAACTCCCCGTAGCGTGTTCGTAACATGGCTGGTGTTGCCTAACGGACCGGAGTGCTCCGGTCTGGCGGGAGTTGGGCGATGTCAGTGGATCAACTCCCGGCACAGGTGCGGGAGTTCGTGAACTACCTGGACGGACTGCTGGCGCGCCTGGATCAGGGCGGCGGCTGGTGCGGGGTGTTCTGGCAGCGCGACCCGGAGGGTATGCGGGCCTGCCTGGACGGACGTGAGGTACCACCCTGGGACGTGGTGGAGGCGCTCCTGCACGACCTCGCCGGCCAGTACGGCCCCGGCGGCGCACTCCCCGAGACGGAACGCGCCCGCGCCCTGCACGCCGCGGCCCTCGCCGCGTACGACGCCCGGCCCGGCAGCCGTGAGGCTCTCGGTGACCGCCTCGACGTCATGCTCCGCGAACAGCGCTACGCCGCCGAACGCCAGGCGGAACTGGGCCGCTCCCTCGCCTCCGCCGGCAGCCAGGAGCAGGCCGACGCCATCCGCCTCGACCTCGCCTGGGCCCGCGACGACCACGAACGCGCGAGCGCCCGCTGCGCCGAACTCCGGACCCGGATGACCGACCTGGACCGCAGGACGACGAGCGCTCAGGGACAGGCGATACCCCGGGAGCGGATGAGGGAGGGGCCCGTCTTCCGCATCGAGGATCGGTTCGGAGGCGACGGATTCGGAGGCGACGGACCGGGGGACGTCGGGGCCGGGGTGGACGGCGCGGACAGTGCAGAGCCCGCCGGGGCCGGTTCCCTCGGCGGTGGAACCCGCACCATGCCAGGGCATCGTGACGCGCGGCCGGCCGCCGCGGCGACCTCCTGGGCGGCCGAGAAGCAGGGGGACGCCGTCGCCACGGAGACGGGCCGGACCGACGGGCGGGGGACGCAGCGCAAACGCCGCCGAGGCAGTGCCCGCTTCGCCGGGATGGCGGAGGAGGAGGCCGCCCCCGTCGTCGTACCGCCCGCCGCCGCACCCGTCCTTCCCACCCTCCCGGCCCAGCCCGTCACCAGCCGTCGCACTCCGCGGGGCGCCCGGTTCGCCGGGGCCGAGGCCGAGACGCCCGCGATGCCGGCCGAGCGGCAGGCGGTGCCGCAGACCGAGCCGATGGAGACGGCGGACCGGCGCGAGGTCGTCGGCACCGTGCAGACGCTGGTGCGGCTGCGCGGCGAGGGGCGCAGCGGCGAGGCGCACGCGCTGCTCGTCGAGACCGCCTACTGGCCCGCCGTACGCCTTCCGCTGCTCGCCGCGGAGATGCAGCGCGCCGGACTCGGCGCCGACTGGGCGACCCTGCTGTGGGAGACCGCCTCGCTGCCCGCCGAGCGGCTCGTCGCCGCCGCCGACGCGCTGACCGCGGCGGGGCGCGCCGAGGACGGGGAGCAGATCCTGCGGCAGGGCGTGGGGCGGCCCGCGCACGAGATCGGGCAGGCCGTCGTGGCGCTGGCCGGAGCGGGGCGGCACCGCGAGGTCCGCGCCCTGCTCGACGCGTATGTCCGCGTCCGCACCCCGGAGGAGGCCGCCCGCAGCGCCGCGCCGGACCCGAGGACACTCGTACCGCTGCTGCTGGCGGCTGCCCAGGGGGTCTCCGACGAGTGCCGGTGGGATCTCGTGCATGCCCTGCGGGTGGCGGGCCACACGACCTGAGGGGCCGGCAGCGCGGGGCGTCACACCCCCTCCCACCGGCCCCATCCCTCACCCACCGGAGTGTGAAACGTGATCGACTCCGCGGGTTAACGACGATGGTCTTGGCAAGGCTCTTCCAGGGGCTTACTTTCGAGCCTCTACGGCCCCCTCTACGGGCGTAGAGGCTCTGACGTCCCGTCGAAGGAGCAGCTCATGGCCAACGTCGTTCGTGCCGCTCTGGTCCAGGCCACCTGGACCGGCGACACCGAGTCCATGGTGGCGAAGCACGAGGAGCACGCCCGCGAGGCGGCCCGCCAGGGTGCCGGGATCATCGGGTTCCAGGAAGTCTTCAACGCGCCCTACTTCTGCCAGGTCCAGGAACCCGAGCACTACAGCTGGGCCGAGCCGGTCCCCGACGGGCCGACCGTGCGGCGGATGCGGGAGCTGGCCCGCGAGACGGGCATGGTGGTCGTCGTCCCGGTCTTCGAGGTCGAGCAGTCCGGCTTCTACTACAACACCGCCGCCGTGATCGACGCCGACGGCACCTTCCTCGGCAAGTACCGCAAGCACCACATCCCGCAGGTCAAGGGCTTCTGGGAGAAGTACTACTTCAAGCCGGGCAACATCGGCTGGCCCGTCTTCGACACCGCGGTGGGCAAGGTGGGCGTCTACATCTGCTACGACCGTCACTTCCCGGAGGGCTGGCGCCAACTCGGGCTCAACGGGGCCCAGTTGGTCTACAACCCGTCGGCCACCTCGCGCGGTCTGTCCTCCTACCTCTGGCAGCTGGAGCAGCCCGCGGCGGCCGTCGCCAACGAGTACTTCGTGGCCGCGATCAACCGGGTCGGGCAGGAGCAGTACGGCGACAACGACTTCTACGGGACAAGCTATTTCGTCGACCCGCGTGGGCAGGTTGTCGGGGAGGTCGCCAGCGACAAGAGCGAGGAACTCGTCGTCCGCGACCTCGACTTCGACGTGATCGAAGAAGTGCGGCAGCAGTGGGCCTTCTACCGCGACCGCCGCCCCGACGCCTACGAAGGACTGGTGCAACCGTGACCAAGGACCTGCTGGGACGCCACCGCGCCGTCATGCCGGACTGGCTCGCCCTCTACTACGAGGAGCCGCTGGAGATCACCCACGGCGAGGGCCGCCATGTGTGGGACGCCGCCGGCAACCGGTACCTCGACTTCTTCGGCGGCATCCTGACGACGATGACCGCGCACGCGCTGCCCGAGGTGACGAAGGCGGTGAGCGAACAGGCCGGGCGGATCATCCACTCCTCGACCCTGTACCTCAACCGGCCGATGGTCGAACTCGCCGAGCGCATCGCCCAGTTGAGCGGCATCCCGGACGCCCGCGTCTTCTTCACCACCTCCGGCACCGAGGCCAACGACACCGCGCTGCTGCTCGCGACGGCCTACCGGCAGAGCAACACGATCCTCGCGATGCGCAACAGCTATCACGGCCGGTCCTTCAGCGCGGTCGGCATCACCGGCAACCGCGGCTGGTCCCCGACCTCGCTGTCGCCGCTGCAGACGTTGTACGTCCATGGCGGGGTCCGGACGCGTGGGCCGTACGCCTCACTCAGCGACGACGACTTCATCGCGGCCTGCGTCGACGACCTCAAGGACATCCTCGGCCACACCCGTCCGCCGGCCGCGCTGATCGCCGAGCCCATCCAGGGCGTCGGTGGCTTCACCTCCGGGCCGGACGGTCTGTACGCCGCCTTCCGGGAGGTCCTCGCCGAGCACGGCATCCTGTGGATCGCCGACGAGGTACAGACCGGCTGGGGCCGCACCGGCGACCACTTCTGGGGCTGGCAGGCACACGGGCAGAACGGTCCGCCGGACATCCTGACCTTCGCCAAGGGCATCGGCAACGGCAGCTCCATCGGCGGTGTCGTCGCCCGCGCGGACATCATGAACTGCCTGGACTCCAACAGCATCTCGACCTTCGGCGGCACCCAGATCACCATGGCGGCCGGCCTCGCCAACCTGTCGTACCTGCTGGAACACGACCTCCAGGGCAACGCCCGGCGCGTCGGCGGGCTGCTCGTCGAACGGCTGCGGGCCGTCGCGACGCACGTGCCGCACGTGCGGGAGGTGCGCGGCCGGGGCCTGATGCTGGGCATCGAGATCACCCGGCCCGGCACGGACGAGGCCGACCCGGCCGCCGCGTCGGCCGTGCTGGAAGCGGCCCGCGAGGGCGGTCTCCTCATCGGCAAGGGCGGCGGTCACAACACCACCTCCCTGCGCGTCGCCCCGCCCCTGTCCCTCACCGTCGCGGAGGCCGAAGAGGGCGCCGCGATCCTCGAGAACGCTCTGAGGAGCATCTAGCAGGACCCATCCGAGTACCCGAGTGAGGGAACGTCGCCATGGCCACCACCTCCGACCCCGTGGAGCCTTCGCAGCTCTCGGAACCCGCTCTGTCGGTCCGGCAGGTCCTCACCCTGGAGCGGGTGCTCGCCGGTGAGCCCGAGGTGGTGGCCGGCGCCGGGCAGCTCGACCGGCCGGTGCGCTGGGTGCATGTCGCCGAGGCGCCGGACGTCGGGGTGATGCTCAGCGGCGGTGAGATGGTGCTGACCACCGGGGTGCTGCTCGCCGGGGACGAGGACAAGCAGGCCGAGTACATCCGGTCGCTGCACCGGGCGGAGGCCGCGGCCGTCGTCCTGGGCCTCGGCCGGGCGTTTCCCGCGCCGCCGGACGTGATGCGCCGGGCGGCCGAGCGGTGCGGGCTGCCCATGGTCGTCCTGCACCGGCCCTTCCCCTTCGCCGAGCTGACCGAAGAGGTGCAGTGCCGGCTCGTGCGGAGGAAGTTCGCCGCCGTCAGCCTCTCGGAGGCCGTACGGACCGCCCTCACCGGACTCATCACCGCGGGCGCCCCGCTCCAGCGGCTCCTCGACGAGGTCGCCTCGCACAGCGCCTGCCCCGTCGTGGTCACCAACCTCGCCCACCGCGTCCTCGCCACGGCGGGGGAGCGCTCGGCCGTGGACGACGTGCTGCGCGACTGGGAGCGCATCGCCCGCCAGGCCGGCGGCAGCGAGGGCGACGGCTGGATCCGCGCCGAACTCGGCGGACGCGGGGAGCGGTGGGGCCAGATCATGCTGTGCGGACACCGGGGCGACACCGCCACCGGGCGGCTGCTCGCCGACCGCGCCGCCGAGGCGCTCGTGCTGCACCGCATGCTCGGCGGCACCTCCGCGCACACCTGGGAGGAGCAGTCCGCGCAGAGCCTGCTGACCGACCTCGTCAGCGGGGTCGTACCCGCGAGGCAACTGCTGCCACGCGCGCGTGCCGCCGGGCTGCCGGTCAACCGGCGCGCCTTCGTGCCGCTCGTCGTGCGGGACACGGAGACGGCCCGACTGGAGCGAGTACTGCGACTGCTGGGGCTGTCCGGGATCGTCGCCGAGCTCGCCGACGGAGCCACCGCCGTGCTGCTCAGCCTCGCCCGGGACCAGGACGCCGCCGTGCTCACCGCCAACCTCGCCGCCCGGGTGCGCTCGGAGTCGGGCGCCCCGCGGACCGTCGTGGCCGCCGCCGACGCGCGTACCGCCTGGGACGACGTCCCCGCCGGACTGCGCGAGGCCCAGCATGTCGCCGATGCCGTCGCCGACTCCTCGGCCGCCCTCGACCTCCCGGCCGTCGTCCGCCTCAGGGACGTCCATCTGCGCGGTCTGATCCGGCTGTTGCGGGACGACCCGCAGGTGCAGTCGTTCGCGGAGCGCGAGCTGGACGGGCTGCTCTCCGGGGCGGACGAGGACCTGCTCGCCGTGCTGCGGACCTATCTCGCCTCCGGCCGCAACAAGTCCCGCACCGCCCAGCTCCACCACGTCTCCCGGCCCGCGCTCTACCGCCGCCTGGAGGCGATACAGGGGCGGCTCGGCGTCGACCTCGACGACTTCGAGCAGGCCGCATCGGTGCACATCGCCCTCCTCGCGCACGACGCGCAACAGAGCTGAAACCTGCCACGACCTGGGAAAACGGCGGTGAAACATGGGATCACGACAGGGTGACACCGTGGCACGCCGCATGCCCGCAGACGTGACACCGTGCAACTCAAACCGATCGCCCGGACTTCCTAGCCTTCTCGCACACCGAGCGACCGGAGGTCCCGATGAGCCGAGTGATTCGTGCCGCCCTCTTCCAGACCGCCTGGACCGGCGACAAGGAATCGATGATCCAGGTACACGAGCAGGCGGCCCGCGACGCGGCCGCGCAGGGCGCTCAAGTGCTGTGCTTCCAGGAGCTGTTCTACGGGCCGTACTTCTGCCAGGTCCAGGACAAGGCGTTCTACGAGTACGCCGAGCAGATCCCCGAAGGCCCGACCGTCCGCCGCTTCCAGGCGCTGGCGAAAGAGCTCGGCATCGTCCTCGTACTGCCGATGTACGAGGAGGAGCAGCCGGGTGTCCTGTACAACACCGCCGCCGTGATCGACGCGGACGGCTCCTACCTCGGCAAGTACCGCAAGACCCACATTCCCCAGGTCCAGGGATTCTGGGAGAAGTTCTACTTCCGCCCGGGGAACAGCGGCTGGCCCGTCTTCGAGACGGCCGTCGGGAAGGTCGGCGTGTACATCTGCTACGACCGCCACTTCCCGGAGGGCTGGCGCGCCCTGGGCCTCGCCGGTGCCGAGATCGTGTTCAACCCCTCGGCCACCTCCCGTGGACTCTCCCGCTACCTGTGGCAGCTGGAGCAGCCGGCCGCGGCCGTCGCCAACGAGTACTTCGTGGGCGCGATCAACCGGGTCGGCGTGGAGGACCTCGGCGACAACGACTTCTACGGCACCACCTACTTCGTGGACCCGGAGGCCCAGTTCGTCGGGGAGGTGGCGAGCGACAAGGAGACCGAACTCGTCGTCCGCGACCTGGACCTGGCCAAACTCCGCGAGGTCCGCGACCGCTGGCAGTTCTACCGAGACCGGGCGCCGGGGGCGTACGGCCCGCTGACAGCACCCTGAGAACGCCGGTAGCGGCGACGCCGCCAAGGGGCGCGGGGCTGCATCGATATGCGGCTCCGCCGCGTGGGCGCGACCAGCCACACACAACCGCCACTTCGACACCGCGAGGAGCGACCACGACATGACCGGCCGAACAGTAATCCGCGGCGGCCTCGTCATCACCGCGTCCGACGAGATGCACGCCGACGTCCTGATCGAGGACGGCCGTATCGCCGCCCTCGCCGCGAGCGGAACCCCGGTCGCCGAGGCATGGACGGCCGAGCGGACCATCGACGCCACCGGGAAGTACGTCATCCCGGGCGGCGTCGACGCCCACACCCATATGGAGCTGCCGTTCGGCGGCACCTTCGCCTCCGACACCTTCGAGACCGGCACCCGGGCGGCCGCCTGGGGCGGTACGACCACGATCATCGATTTCGCGGTGCAGAGCGTGGGCCACTCGCTGCGCGAGGGCCTGGACGCCTGGCACGCCAAGGCCGAGGGCAACTGCGCGATCGACTACGGCTTCCACATGATCGTCTCCGATGTGAACCAGGAGACGCTCAAGGAGATGGACCTGCTCGTGGAGGAAGGGGTGACCTCCTTCAAGCAGTTCATGGCCTATCCGGGGGTCTTCTACTCCGACGACGGCCAGATCCTGCGCGCCATGCAGCGCTCCGCCGAGAACGGCGGTCTGATCATGATGCACGCCGAGAACGGCATCGCGATCGACGTGCTGGTGGAGCAGGCTCTGGCGAGGGGCGAGAGCGATCCGCGCTTCCACGGGGAGGTGCGCAAGGCGCTGCTGGAGGCGGAGGCCACCCATCGGGCCATCCGGCTCGCCCAGGTCGCGGGCGCCCCCCTCTACGTCGTGCACGTCTCGGCGGCGGAGGCGGTCGCCGAGCTGGCACGCGCGCGTGACGAGGGGCTGAACGTCTTCGGCGAGACCTGCCCGCAGTACCTGTTCCTGTCCACCGACAACCTCGCCGAGCCGGACTTCGAGGGCGCGAAGTACGTGTGCTCGACGCCCCTGCGGCCCAGGGAGCACCAGGCCCGGCTGTGGAAGGGACTGCGGACGAACGATCTCCAGGTCGTCTCCACCGACCACTGCCCCTTCTGCTTCGTGGGCCAGAAGGAGCTGGGGCGAGGGGACTTCTCGAAGATCCCCAACGGGCTTCCCGGCGTCGAGAACCGTATGGACCTGCTGCACCAGGCCGTCGTCGACGGCCGTATCTCGCGCCGCCGCTGGATCGAGATCGCCTGTGCGACCCCGGCCCGGATGTTCGGCGTCTACCCGAAGAAGGGCACCATCGCGCCGGGCGCGGACGCCGACGTCGTGATCTACGACCCGCAGGCCGAGCAGGTCATGTCCGCCGTGACGCACCACATGAACGTCGACTACTCGGCGTACGAGGGCAAGCAGACCACCGGCCGGGTCGAGACGGTCCTCTCGCGCGGCGAGCCCGTCATCACCGAGCGGGAGTACACCGGCCGCGCCGGGCACGGCGTCTACACCCCCCGCTCCACCTGTCAGTACCTCAACTAGGAGCGGAGCACATGGACTTCGGACTCGTCCTGCAGACCGACCCGCCTGCCTCACGGGTCGTCAGCCTGATGAAACGTGCCGAGCGGAGCGGGTTCGGCTACGGCTGGACCTTCGACTCGGCCGTGCTGTGGCAGGAGCCGTTCGTCATCTACAGCCAGATCCTCGCCAACACGCAGCAGCTGAAGGTCGGCCCGATGGTGACCAATCCGGGCACCCGCACCTGGGAGGTCACCGCCTCCACCTTCGCCACCCTCAACGACATGTTCGGCAACCGCACGGTCTGCGGTATCGGCCGCGGCGACTCGGCCATGCGCGTCGCCGGCCGCAAGCCCAACACCCTGGCCCGGATCAGCGAGGCCATGAAGGTCATCCGGGCCCTCGCCAGCGGCCGGGAGGCCGACCTCGGCGGCGGTACGGTCGTCAGATTCCCGTGGATCAAGCCCGGTGCCGAACTCCCCGTGTGGATGGCGGCGTACGGCCCGAAGGCCCTGAAGATGACCGGCGAGGAGGCCGACGGGTTCATCCTCCAGCTCGCCGACCTCTATCTCACCGAGTACATGGTCAAGGCAGTGAAGGACGCGGCCGTCGCCGCGGGACGCGACCCGGCGGACGTGAGGATCTGCGTCGCCGCTCCCGCGTACGTCACCGCGGACGACTCGCCCGAGGCCCTGGCGCACGCCCGGGAGCAGTGCCGCTGGTTCGGCGGGATGGTCGGCAACCATGTGGCCGACCTGGTGTCCAAGTACGGCGAGCACTCCGCCGCCGTACCGGACGAACTCACCGAGTACATCAAGGCGCGTGAGGGATACGACTACTCCCACCACGGACGCGCCGACAACCCGGACACCCAGTTCGTGCCCGACGAGATCGTCGATCGCTTCTGCGTCATCGGACCGGTCGAGAAGCACATCGAGAAGCTGAAGGCGCTGCGTGAGCTCGGCGTCGACCAGTTCGCCGTCTACGACATGCACGACGCGCAGGAAGCCGTGATCGACGCGTACGGCTCGTCGGTCATCCCCGCACTCAGCAACTCCTAGTCCCCGTCCGCGAGTTCAGGCACCGCGACACCGCGGCGCCGTTCCACCCGACCCCCCACACCTTGTCTCCCTCCCCGCGGCTCCCGGCCTCCCCGCCACCGCCCCGGGGAGGGAGGCGGGTCCGGGAACGCACCCGCCCTCCCCGGACCCGCCCAAGGCCCCCGCACGGCCTTTCCCTCCGTCCCGCACGTCGATTGGCCTGCTCATGACCGACACAGTCCCCACGGGGTCACCGATATCCCAGTCCGCCGACACCGGCGGACGCGTCGAACTCGCCCCCGGGGAATTCCCCGCCGACAGTCCCTTCGCCAACGAGGACCTGCGCCCCGTCCCGGTCGCCGAGCGCAAGTGGACGACGTACAACTTCGCGGCCCTGTGGATCTCCATGGCCCACTGCATCCCCAGCTGGACCCTGGCCTCCGGCCTGGTCGCGCTCGGCATGGACTGGAAGCAGGCCGTCTTCACCATCGCTCTGGCCAACGTCATCGTGCTGCTGCCGATGCTGGCCACCGGGCACGCCGGTCCCAAGTACGGCATCCCGTTCCCGGTGCTGGCCCGGGCCTCCTTCGGCCTGCGGGGCGCCAACATCCCGGCGCTGATCCGGGCGGCCGTGGCATGCGGCTGGTTCGGCATCCAGACCTGGATCGGCGGCAGCGGCATCTTCGCGCTGGGCTCCAAGCTCACCGGCGGCGGCTGGGAGAACGCCGGGAAGATCGCGGGCAACCCGTGGCCGCTGTGGCTGTGCTTCCTCCTCTTCTGGGCGCTGCAGATCGCGATCATCTACCGGGGCATGGATTTCCTGCGGCACTTCGAGAACTGGGCCGCGCCCTTCGTGATCGTCGGCGCGCTCGTGCTGCTGATCTGGATCGCGGTCGAGGCGGACGGCTTCGGCGCGCTGCTCGACCAGCCGTCGAAGCTCGGCTGGGGCGCTGACTTCTGGCCGGTCTTCTTCCCGTCCTTGATGGGAATGATCGGCTTTTGGGCCACTTTGTCGCTCAATATTCCAGACTTCACCCGCTTCGGCGCCAGCCAGAAGGCGCAGACCTGGGGACAGGCCCTCGGCCTGCCCACGACGATGACCCTCTTCGCGATCCTCGCCGTGCTGGTCACCTCCGGCTCCGAGGTCGTCTACGGCGAGGCGATCTGGGACCCGGTCGCCCTCGCCGCAAAGGCCGACAACGCCTTCGGTCTGCTGTTCGCGCTGATCATCGTGCTCGTCGCGACCATCTCCGTGAACATCGCGGCGAACGTGGTCTCCCCGGCCTACGACCTGGCGAACCTGGCGCCGAAGCTCATCAACTTCCGCACGGGCGCGCTGATCACCGGGGTCGTCGGCATCCTGATCTTCCCGTGGAAGCTGATCTCCACCCCGGAGTTCTACATCTTCACCTGGCTCGGCGTGGTCGGCGGTCTGCTCGGCACGGTCGCCGGCATTCTGATCGCCGACTACTGGATCGTCCGCCGTACGATCCTGCACCTCGCCGACCTGTACACGCCCGGCGGGCGCTACTGGTACTCGTCCGGCTGGAACTGGCGCGCGATCGTCGCCTTCCTCGTCGGCGGCGTCCTCGCGGTCGGCGGTTCGTACTCGGGCGTCGGCGCCGACGGGGCGAAGACCGGGCCGTTCCCGACGGACGGACTGATCCCGTTCCTCAAGCCCCTCGCCGACTACGGCTGGGCCGTGGGTCTGGGCACCTCGCTGGTGCTCTACGCGGTGCTGATGGCCGGCCACCGGGAACGCGTCGAGACCTGAACCGGAGCGACCGGCCGCGGGAGGACGGTCAGCCCTTCTGACCGTCCTCCAGGGCGGCCACGGCCTCCCTGGCCGCCTTGATCGCGCCCTTGTTGATCTCGTCGGTGCCGGGCGCCTTCTTCGACTCGAAGTCGCTGCCGCTGTACGTGATGGAGACCAGCGCGTTGGACGCGCGGACCAGCACCACGCCCTCGCGGGTCTGCTGCTTGTCCTCGGTGGTGAGGTTCACGACCGAGTACCCCGAGTCACCGATGCCCGGGACGTCACCGCCGCCGCTCCGGTCCGCGACGCGGTCCTTGAACGACTTCTGGGCCGCCTCGTCCGACTCGGTGATCTCGAAGGAGACGTCCAGCCACCGGTACTCGAACCCCTTGAGCGCGTTCCACGAGCAGGTGCGGCGCAGCTTCGAGTCGGTCGACGGGATCTCCTTGCCGGCCGTCTTGGCCTCCGGGACGAGCGCCTTTATCGACTTCGAGCCCAGGCTGTCGCACGGCGAGGGAGCGGCGGCGTACGTCTTCGACACGGCCGCCGTCGCGGGGGCCGAGGGTGACTCCTCCCCGCTGTTCTGGGTCG
The DNA here is from genome assembly GCF_042800355.1 of Streptomyces sp. NPDC057623. Classification (NCBI taxonomy): domain Bacteria; kingdom Bacillati; phylum Actinomycetota; class Actinomycetes; order Kitasatosporales; family Streptomycetaceae; genus Streptomyces; species Streptomyces sp. NPDC057623. The sequence goes on along the minus strand of NZ_JBHVGZ010000005.1, from coordinate 257,378 downwards.
CCTGGTCTTGGGCCGCCGGTGTCGCGGCGAACGGTCCGGACGACATCGCCCAGCCCGCCGCGGCGAGTACGACGACGGGCGACAGACGCGCGGTGAGGGCGAGCGGCAAGGGCAGAGAACGCACGGCGCACTTCTCGTGGGGGACGGTGCGGAAGGAGTCCGCACTGCGGACGGGACGCCAGTGTCACATGACTCCCTGTGGGGCGGAAGTGCCAACTCGCTCCGTGCCGACGCCACTACGGAAAGGCCGCAGCAAGGCCGCAATTACGGGGTGCCCTGGGCGAGTTACAGCGCCTCCTGGATGATTTGGGCGCAGATAGCGCTTTCAATGCGGTCCACCGCCAGGAAGGCCCCGTATGCCACCAGGTGCACCAGACAGTGGTCGGTGTGCTCCGGCCGGCGCCATGCCGTCACGTCCTCGTCGGTGATGCGGTACGGCGCGAGGGCGGCCAGCAGGGCCAGCCGGGCGGCCGAGCGCTCCCGGCGGTCCGGGAACCCGTCCCAGGCGAGCGGCGGATGCGTTCCGTCCCAATCCTGAAGGGTCTGCGCGAAGAGGTGGTGGTCGTCGGCGTCCAGCAGGCCCGCGCCGCTCATGGCCGCCCTGAGCAGCGCCGCGTACGCGATACCGACGGGCGTGCCCTCGGCCCATGCGGGGGCTTCACCGCGCTCTTGCCAGGATGCCCCGGCGTTCACGCCGGGGAGGAATGGCATCCCGGTGTTGCGGCGCGGAGCGCCGTCGTCTCCGGGGCGTGGGCGGCTCCGCCCGCAGGGCTGCCGGCGGAGCCGGGGGATGCGAACGCTTGTACTTGCGATCGCTGATCGGAGTGGTGATCGGGTGATCTGGGTACAGGCGTGCGGCTGTCGCACGTATGGTCCCGTCACGAGGCGTCGGCAGGCTGCGGATGGTCGGTTCCGGGAGCGTTGTGGGGGGTGGGGGCATGGCGGAAGTGGGGGCGGTGACGGAGGAGGTTGGGCATGCCCGGTGGACGTTCCGGCTGCGGGTGTCGTCCACCGCGCTGGCCGCGCTCATGGACGAGTGGGGCCGCTGCCGGTGGGTGTGGAACGAGTGCGCGGCCAAGTCCCGGCAGGTCCACGCCCGCAACCGGTCCTGGCCCGACGGCGCCGACCGGCAGACGTGCGGTCCGGCGCAGCTGGACCGGATGCTGACCGGGGCCCGCGCCCGCACACCGTGGCTGCGGGCGGGCAGTTCGGTGCCGCAGCAGCAGATCATCCGCGACTTCGGCAAGTCGAGGGCGAAGGCGCTCAAAGACATCCGCGCGTGTCTGCCGCAGGGGCAGCGGGCCGGGATGCCGACCTGGAAGACCAAGCGCGAAGCCCTGCCGAGCCTGAACTACACCCGGCGCGGATTCCGCCTGAAGGACGGCCGCCTGCTCCTGGCCGGGGGCATCGTCCTGGCCGTGGTGTGGTCCCGCCAGCTGCCCGCCGAGCCCTCCAGCGTGCGCGTCTACCAGGACAGTCTGGGGCACTGGTACTGCTCGTTCGTGGTCCCCGCCGAGGTTCAGCCGCTGCCGGAGACCGGGCGGGTGCTCGGCGTCGACTGGGGCGTGCGCGAGATCGCGACCACCACCTCCGACGCCCACGACCTTCCCCACCCGCAGCACGGGAAGCAGGCCCGGGCCAAGCTGGGCCGGTATGACCGGATGACGGCCCGCCGCAAGCCGAAGAAGGGGCAGGCCGCTTCCCAGGGCTACCGGGAGGCGAAGAAGGGGCGGGCGAAGACCTACGCCAAGATCGCCCGGCAGCGCCAGGACACCGCCCGCAAATGGGCCAAGAAGGTCGTGACCGACCACGACGCGCTCGCGGTGGAGGACTTCAGCCCGAAGTTCCTCGCGAAGTCGACGATGGCCCGCAAGGCCGCCGACGCGGCGATCGGCGCCACCAAGCAGGCCCTGCTGGAGATGGCCCGCAAACACGGCCGGATCGTGCACCTGGTCCACCCGGCCCACACCACCATGGACTGCGCCAACTGCGGAGCGAGAACCAAGCACGCCCTGCCGCTGTCCGAACGCACCTACACCTGCACCGCCTGCGGGTTCGTGTCCCCCCGGGACAAGAACTCCGCCCGCGTGATGCTCCTCCGGGCTGGTCTCACCCCGGCTGGTGTCGAGGGCATAAGACCTCCGGGAGCGCCGCTCCCGGAGGCAGCCTGAGCCAGGAATCCCCCTCACTTATGAGGGGGAGGATTCAAGGCGAAGACCCACATCAGCCGGGCGATGACGAAGCTGGGGGCGCGGGACCGGGCCCAACTCGTCGTGTTCGCCTATGAGTCGGGGCTGGTGGCGCCGCGCAGTCCCGACGCGTCGGCGTGCTGACCCTGGGTGCCCTGCCCGTCGCCGAACGCCGCGAGAATCCGCTCGGCGGCGAGCGTCGCGGTCAGCTCCCCGTCCCTGACGAGCTGTTCCAGGGCCGGGGCGAGGGACCGTACCGCAGGGTCGGCGTGCAGACGGCCGAGGAGCTCGTCACGGACCATGGTCCACGTCCAGTCGACCTGCTGGTCGCGGCGCTTGGCGGCGAGGCGGCCGGTGGAGTCCAGTAGCGTCCGGTGCTGTTCGAGGCGGTCCCAGACGGTGTCCAGGCCGATCGACTCGCGCCCGCTGCAATGCAGGACGGGCGGGGTCCAGGCGGCGTCCTTGCCGTGCATCAGCCGCAGCGCGCCCGACAGTTCACGGGCGGCGGCCTGCGCGTCCCGCTCGTGCGGACCGTCCGCCTTGTTGACGGCGAGCACGTCGGCCAGTTCGAGGACGCCCTTCTTGATGCCCTGGAGCTGGTCGCCCGTGCGGGCGAGGGTGAGCAGCAGGAAGGAGTCGACCATGTTCGCGACGGCGGTCTCCGACTGGCCGACCCCGACGGTCTCCACCAGCACCACGTCGTAGCCCGCGGCCTCCATCACCACGATCGACTCACGGGTGGCCTTCGCGACGCCGCCCAGCGTGCCCGCCGTGGGGGAGGGGCGGATGAAGGCCGCCGGGTCGACGGCCAGGCGCTCCATCCGCGTCTTGTCGCCCAGGATCGACCCGCCCGTACGGCTGGACGAGGGGTCGACGGCCAGGACCGCGACCCGGTGACCGAGGCCGGTGAGCATCGTGCCGAACGCGTCGATGAACGTCGACTTGCCGACCCCCGGCACCCCGCTGACGCCGATCCTGCGCGCCTTGCCGCTGTACGGCAGCAACTCGGTCAGCAACCGCTGGGCCAGTACCCGGTGCCCGGGCCGGGTGGACTCGACGAGGGTGATGGCGCGGGCGACGATCGCCCGCTTCCCGTCGAGCACACCCTTCACATACGCATCGAGTTCGATCGCCATGGATTCAGTCGCCGTGCCCGAGGTCGGCCGCCAGCCGCTCCACCAGGTCGTAGGCCGCGTCCGGGATCACCGTCCCCGGCGGGAAGACGGCCGCCGCGCCCATCTCCAGCAGCGTCGCGACGTCCTGCGGCGGGATCACACCACCGACCACGATCATGATGTCCTCGCGGCCCTCCTCGGCCAGCGCCTCCTTCAGCGCCGGGACGAGGGTGAGGTGCCCGGCGGCCAGCGACGACACCCCGACGATGTGCACGTCCGCCTCGACGGCCTGGCGCGCCACCTCGGCCGGGGTCTGGAAGAGCGGGCCGACGTCGACGTCGAAGCCGAGGTCGGCGAAGGCGGTGGCGATCACCTTCTGGCCGCGGTCGTGGCCGTCCTGGCCCATCTTGGCGACCAGGATGCGCGGGCGGCGGCCCTCGTTCTCCTCGAAGGCGTCCACGAGGGCGCGGGTGCGGTCCACGGACGGGGACTGGCCGGCTTCGTTGCGGTACACGCCGGAGATCGTACGGATCTGGCTCGCGTGCCTGCCGTACACCTTCTCCAGGGCGTCGGAGATCTCCCCGACGGTGGCCTTCGCACGGGCCGCGTTCACCGCCAGCTCCAGCAGGTTGCCCTCGGCGCCGGCCGCCCGGGTCAGGGCGTCCAGCGCGTCCTGGCAGACCCGCTCGTCGCGCTCCTCACGCAACCGCCGCAGCTTGGCGATCTGCTGGGCGCGCACGGAGGAGTTGTCGACCTTGAGGACGTCGATCTGCTCGTCGCTGTCCACGCGGTACTTGTTGACGCCGATGACCGGCTGGCGGCCGGAGTCGATCCGGGCCTGGGTGCGGGCCGCGGCCTCCTCGATGCGCAGCTTGGGGATGCCGGCGTCGATCGCCTTGGCCATGCCGCCCGCCGCCTCCACCTCCTGGATGTGCTGCCAGGCGCGGCGGGCGAGGTCGTAGGTCAGCTTCTCGACGTAGGCGCTGCCGCCCCACGGGTCGATGACCCGGGTGGTGCCGGACTCCTGCTGGAGCAGCAGCTGGGTGTTGCGGGCGATGCGGGCGGAGAAGTCGGTGGGCAGCGCCAGCGCCTCGTCGAGGGCGTTGGTGTGCAGCGACTGGGTGTGGCCCTGGGTGGCCGCCATCGCCTCGACACACGTACGCGTGACGTTGTTGAACACGTCCTGCGCGGTCAGCGACCAGCCCGAGGTCTGCGAATGGGTGCGCAGGGACAGCGACTTGGAGTTCTGCGGGTCGAACTGCTTCACCAGCTTCGCCCACAGCAGGCGCGCCGCGCGCAGCTTGGCGACCTCCATGAAGAAGTTCATGCCGATCGCCCAGAAGAACGACAGCCGGGGCGCGAACGCGTCCACGTCCAGGCCGGCCTCACGGCCCGCGCGGATGTACTCCACACCGTCCGCGAGGGTGTACGCCAGCTCCAGGTCGGCCGTCGCGCCCGCCTCCTGGATGTGGTAGCCGGAGATGGAGATGGAGTTGTAGCGCGGCATCCGCTGCGAGGTGAAGGCGAAGATGTCGGAGATGATCCGCATCGACGGCTTCGGCGGGTAGATGTAGGTGTTGCGGACCATGAACTCCTTGAGGATGTCGTTCTGAATGGTCCCGGCCAGCTTCTCCGCCGGCACGCCCTGCTCCTCCGCCGCCACGATGTACAGCGCCAGCACCGGCAGCACGGCGCCGTTCATCGTCATCGAGACGGTCATCCTGTCCAGCGGGATGCCGTCGAAGAGCTGGCGCATGTCGTAGATCGAGTCGATCGCCACGCCCGCCATGCCGACGTCACCCGTCACGCGCGGGTGGTCGCTGTCGTAGCCGCGGTGGGTGGGCAGGTCGAAGGCGACCGACAGGCCCTTCTGGCCGGCCGCCAGGTTGCGCCGGTAGAAGGCGTTGGACTCCTCGGCGGTCGAGAAGCCCGCGTACTGGCGGATCGTCCAGGGCTGGTTGACGTACATCGTCGGGTACGGGCCGCGCAGATACGGCGCCATGCCCGGGTGCGTCGACAGGAAGTCCAGGCCCTCCAGGTCACGGCCCGTGTACAGCGGCTTGACCGCGATGCCCTCCGGGGTCTCCCACAGCGGCTCGTCGCCGCCCGTGGCCTGCTTGACCGCCGTACGCCACTCGTCGGCGCCGCCGGCGGCGGCCGGGGTCCCCAGCTCGATCCCGGAGAAGTCGGGGATTCCCATCAGGACACTCCCATGCGGTCGAGGGTGGCGGACAGCACGGCGACGGCGTCACAGCCCGCGAAGACATACGAGTCGACCTCGGTGTACTGCCCGGGCCGGCCCGCGAGGAACACCTGCGTGGCGCCCGCCGACCTGAACCCGGCGGCCACGGTCTCGGCCTGCTCCTCGTAGAGGGCGTCACTGGAGCACAGGCACACCTCGGTGGCGCCGCTCTCCTCGAAGCCGCCCTCGGTGACGGGCTCGATGCCGCCTGCCTGGAAGAGGTTCGAGGCGAAGGTGAGGCGCGCGGTGTGCGCGGCGGCGGGGCCGAGCGCGGCCAGGAAGACACGGGGCCGGGAGCCGGTGGCGGCCAGGTGGGCGTCGGAGCGGGCGCGCAGCGCCTCGTACGCCTCGTCGCGGCGGACCCGGGGGAGGCCGCCGGACCGGGGTTCGGGGGCGGGCTCGCGCTGCACGGGCGGCTCGGACAGGTACGGGAACTCGCTGACGCCGGTGACGGGTTCGCGGCGCTTGGCGAGCTTGCCGGCCCGCGCCTCCCAGGTGGCGGCGAGGTCCTGGCCCAGCTGCCCGGAGCGCAGGGCGGCCGCCTGGCCTCCCGCGCCTTCGATCTTGCGGAAGAACTCCCAGCCCGCGTGGGCGAGTTCGTCCGTGAGTCGCTCCACGTACCAGGAGCCGCCCGCCGGGTCGATCACCCGGGCGAGGTGCGACTCCTCCAGGAGGATGGTCGAGGTGTTGCGGGCGATGCGCCGCGCGAACGCGTCCGGCAGGCCCAGCGCGTGGTCGAAGGGCAGCACGGTCACCGAGTCGGCGCCGCCGACCCCGGCGGCCAGCGTGGCCACCGTCGTGCGCAGCATGTTCACCCACGGGTCGCGGCGCGTCATCATCACCGGCGAGGTCACGACGTGCTGCACCTGCGCGCTCGGCGCCGCGCACACCTCGCTCACCCGCGCCCACAGCCGGCGCGCGGCCCGCAGCTTGGCGATGGTCAGGAACTGGTCGGCGGTGGCCGCGTAGCGGAACTCCAGCTGCGCACACACCTGTTCGACCGTCAGGCCCGCCTCGGTGAGCTCCCGCAGATACGCGACGCCGGTCGCGAGCGAGCAGCCCAGCTCCTGGGCGGCCGAGCCGCCGGCCTCGTGGTACGGCAACGCGTCCACGGTCAGCGCCCGCAGCCCCGGGTACTCCTCGGCACACCGCCGGGCCAGCGAGGCGACCGGCGCGAACGCCGAGGACTCTCCGGTACGTGCCTCGTGGCCGAGCGGGTCCCCGCCGAGGTTGCCGCGCGCCGCCTCCTTGGCGACGCCCCGCTCCTCGTACAGCCGCAGCAGCTCGCGCGCGGCGGGTTCCACGTCGGCTCCCGCGTCGAGGGCGACGGGGGCCAGGTCGAGATAGACACCGTCCAGGACCCGGCCGAGCGACGACACCGGGATGCCGCCCTCGCCGAGGACCAGCCAGAGCGAGGTGACGCCGTTCTCCAGGTCCGCGAGCGCCACACCGTCCGCGACCGCGGTGTGCCGCTGGCGCAGGTCCCAGCCGCCGACCGTGTTGCCCTCGGCGCGACCGCCGCGGACGAACGGGGCGAACCCGGGCAGACCGGGGTCGGGTGCGGCGTCGCGCGCGGTGTACAGGGGACGGGTGCGCAGCCCGTCCTCCAGAGCAGTGGACAGGGCATCTACCGCTGCCGGACCCGAGACGTCCTTGCCCGACTTGCGCAGCACACCTTCCACCAGGTGTTGCCACTGCTCATGGGTTGCGTCAGGGAACTCGGCGGCCAGCGAGAGCCCGTCGTCAGGCAGGACCGTCATGCTCGGATGCTAGGTCAGATCGACAAAGGAGCAGCAGAGGGCACGGCTGTGACCTTTCCCTCTCGCAGGTTGTGACCTGGGTCTCCGCACTCTCCCGGGCCCCCGCGGTGACCGTTCTGCCGGCCTGGCGGCGAGGCGGGCTTGATAGCCTCTGCGGGCCAGTCGAGCCACATCCGAGGCCAGGGAATCCGGTGCGAATCCGGAGCTGACGCGCAGCGGTGAGGGGGACCGGCGGGGCACACCATGCCACTGGGAGGGGAACGGGCCGGCCGAAGGGCGGGCACGGGAACCGTACCGGGAAGGCGCCCCGGCGGGACGAACCCGAGTCCGAAGACCTGCTGGCACCTTCGCGCCCCGCGCGAAGGACGTCCGTAGGCCAGGCTCCGCGCACGAGCCCCGACAACCGAGGCACGCCTGTGTTCCGTTCCGCGTTCCGTCCCGCCGCCCTGCTGCTCGCACCCGCCCTTCTGCTCACCGCCTGCGGTGGCCCTGGAGACGGCGGCACCGAGGACAGCGGCAAGCCCGCCACCGCGGGCCATCCCCTCACCCTCGACAACTGCGGCCACGAGGTCACCCTCAAGTCCGCCCCGCAGCACGCCGTCTCCCTCAACCAGGGCACCACCGAGATCCTGCTCTCCCTCGGCCTCGCCGACCGCATCGCCGGTACGGCGACCTGGACCGACCCGGTGATGAAGGGGCTGGAGAAGGCAAACGCCTCCGTACCCCGCCTCGCGGACAACGCGCCCTCCTTCGAGAAGGTCCTGGACGCCGAACCCGACTTCGTCACCGCCTCCTTCGAATCCACCCTCGGCAAGGGCGGCGTCGCCACCCGCGAGCAGTTCGAGAAGCTGGGCGTGCCCACGTACGTCTCGCCCTCCGACTGCGCCGCGGGCAAGGACAACGACAGCGGCGGCGACGGCTCCCGCTCCACCCCGCTCACCCTCGATGCCGTGTACGGCGAGATCCGCGACCTGGCCCGCGCGTTCGGCGTCGAGGAGCGCGGCGAGAAGCTCGTCGCCGCGCTGAAGGAGCGGGTGCGCGAGGCCACCGCCGGACTGGACGCCTCCGACGTGTCCCTCATGTACTGGTTCGCCAACTCCCAGTCGCCCTACCTCGCCGGTTGCTGCGGTGCGCCGGGCGCCATCACCCGTGCCGTCGGCGCGCGGAACGCGTTCGCCGACACCCACGACGAGTGGCCCCAGATCAACTGGGAGACGGTCGCCGACCGCGACCCCGACGTGATCGTGATCGGCGACCTGACCCGCGAGCAGCAGACCGCGGAGACCGCCGCGGCCAAGATCAGCTTCCTGGAGACCAACCCCGCCACCCGCAACCTGACCGCGGTGAAGAAGAAGCGGTACGTCCTGCTCAGCGGGCAGGCGATGAACCCGTCCATCCGCACGGTCGAAGGCATCGAGAAGGTCGCCGCCGGGCTGCGCGACTTCGGGCTCGCCGGACGCACCAGGTGAGCCCGCGCATGCCGCTGCTGGCCCTCGGCGGGCCGGCCGCGCTGCTCGCGTCGGTCGCCGTCGCGGTGACGATCGGGCCGGCCGACATCTCCACCGCCGATGTCTGGGCGTCCGTCGCCGCTCATCTCGGCCTCGGCGACAGCACGTTGGCGCCCCTGCGGGACGGCATCGTGTGGAACCTGCGGATGCCGCGCACGCTGCTCGCCGCGGTGTGCGGGGCCGGGCTCGCCGTCTGCGGGGCCGTCATGCAGTCGCTGCTGCGCAATCCGCTCGCCGATCCGTTCGTCCTCGGGGTGTCCTCCGGGGCGTCGACCGGAGCGGTCGCCGTGGTGGTGCTGGGTGTGGGCGGCGGCGTCGTGTCCCTCTCGGCCGGCGCCTTCCTCGGCTCGTTGCTCTCCTTCGCCATGGTGCTGCTGCTCAGTCACGTCCTCGGCGGCAGCATGGACCGGGTCGTGCTGTCCGGGGTGGCGGCCATGCAGCTCTTCTCCGCGCTGACCTCGTTCGTCATCCTGACCTCCGCCGACGCCGAGACCACCCGGGGCGTGCTGTTCTGGCTGCTGGGCTCGCTCTCCGGCGCCGACTGGGGACAGGTTCTGCTCTGCGCCGTCGTCCTCGCCGCGGTCCTCGCCCTCAGCCTCGGATACGCCCGCACCCTGGACGCCTTCGCCTTCGGGGACGACGCCGCCGCCGGACTCGGCGTCCGGGTCGCCCGTACCCGGCTGGTCCTGCTCTGCGCCACCGCACTGCTCACCGCCGCCCTGGTCAGCTGCGCCGGCGCCATCGGCTTCGTCGGCCTGGTCCTCCCGCACGCCACCCGCGCGCTCACCGGCCCCGGGCACGCCCGCCTCCTGCCGGTCACGGCGCTGACCGGAGCCGTCTTCCTGGTGTGGGTCGACACCGTCGCCCGCACCGTCCTCGACCCCCAGGAGGTCCCGGTGGGCGTGGTGACGTCCCTCATCGGCGTCCCGGCGTTCGTGGCCGTGCTCTACCGCGGACGGAGCAAGGCATGACCGGCCCGCACACCAGCCTGCACGCGGACCGTGTCGTACGGCGCGTCGCCGACAAGGTCATCGTCGACGGCATCACCCTCACCCTGCGCCCGGGGGAGACCGTCGGACTGCTCGGCCCCAACGGCTCCGGCAAGTCGACGCTGTTGAGGCTCCTCGCCGGAGTCCTCGCACCCAGCGCCGGGCTCGTCACCCTGGACGGGCGCCCGCTGTCCGAGGTCGGCCGCCGGGCCACCGCCCGGCGTGTCGCCACCGTCGAACAGCACGCCCACACCCAGACCGAGCTGACCGTCCGCGACGTCGTGGCGCTGGGCCGCGTCCCGCACCGCCGCGCCTGGACGCCCCCCGCGGCCGCCGACGCCGAGGCCGTCACCGCGGCCCTCGCCCGCACCGGGCTGACCGACCGGGCCGGCCAGTCCTGGCACACCCTCTCCGGTGGCGAACGCCAGCGCACCCAGATCGCCCGCGCCCTCGCCCAGGAACCCCGCGAGCTCCTCCTCGACGAACCCACCAACCACCTGGACATCCAGCACCAACTCGACCTGCTGGACCTCGTCGCCGACCTCCCGGTCACCACCGTGATCGCCCTGCACGACCTCAACCTCGCCGCGATGTACTGCGACCGCCTGGTCGTCCTGCGCGCGGGCCGGGCCGTGGCGGAGGGGACTCCGGCCGAGGTTCTGACCCCGGCCCTCATCGAACAGGTCTACGGCGTCCGAGCCGAGGTCACCACCGACACCGGCCACCCGGTGGTCCGCTTCCTGCGCCGCGGGGCCGCACCGTCGGTCCGGCCCGCCTGACCTGGACGAGCCCCGCCGGGCGACGGCCGCGACGCCTGCCGGAACATCCCACGCCCCGCACCGAGGGCATCCCGGTGCGGGGCGTGGGACCGACGACGCGGCGTGACCGTCAGAGACTCATGGCCCCGTCGAAAGCAGGCCCGCTCTGTCCGAAGCCGGAGGCGTCCTGACCGAAGTCGGACGCACCCTGGTCGAAGCCGGACGCGCCCTGTCCGTCATCCGACGAACCCTGGCCGAAGTCGGAATCGGACGGAGCGCTGGTCCCGAGTTCGAATCCGGTGTTGCTCCCGTTGTCGTTCTCGTCGGCGAGGGCCTGGCCCGCCCCTCCGAGCAGAACACTCCCGGCGAGAGCGATGGCGGCCAGCACGGCAGGTGCACGCATGAATGTCTCCTTCGATCGGTGTGTGCTCGCCAGAGGTATGCCGCCGGCCCCCATGCGAGAAGCGTCCATTTCACACAAGCACCCGAATAGGCGGTGCACATGGCGCTATCCGCGCCGGGCCCCCGATGCCGACCCGCCTTGACTCCGGGGCCGGCTCCCGGTTCAACTCCCGGCTGGAAGCCAGGACTTCCTGCACGTGCCGACCGCCACCCCCGACCACCATGCCCACTTCAGGTCGGAGGCGGGGGAGGAGGGACCGGGGGCGATCGATAGCCTGCCGGAGGAGCGGCAGGAGGAGGTTCCGGAAGCACACCCGCCGGATTCTCCCCAGGGCCGCTCCTGACTGCCCGTCAGTCTGCCAATGCGCGCAACCAGCGAGGTGAGAGCCCACATGTTCACAACCCGCCCCACCCTCCAGGGCACCTTCGGCATGGTGTCCTCCACCCACTGGCTGGCCTCGCAGTCCGCGATGGCCGTGCTGGAGGGCGGGGGCAACGCGTATGACGCAGCCGTGGCGGGCGCGTTCGTGCTGCATGTGGTCGAGCCGCACCTCAACGGGCCGGCCGGCGAGGTGCCGATCCTGCTGGCCCCGGCGGGCGGAGAGGTGCGGGTGCTGTGCGGGCAGGGCACGGCACCGGCCGGGGCGACCGTCGCGCACTACCGGGGCCTCGGGCTGGAACTCGTGCCCGGGACGGGACCGCTCGCCGCCGCAGTGCCCGGCGCGTTCGACGCCTGGATGCTTCTGCTGCGCGACCACGGCACCAAGTCGCTCGGCGAGGTGCTCCGGTACGCCATCGGCTACGCCGAAGACGGGCACGCGCCCGTGGAGCGGGTCGGGGAGACCGTCGAGACCGTGCGGGAGCTGTTCGAGACGGAGTGGACGTCGTCGGCCGAGGTGTATCTGCCGGGCGGGAAGGCTCCCCGGCCCGGGGAGCTGCTGCGCAATCCCGCCCTCGCCGCCACCTGGAAGCGGCTGCTCGGCGAGGTCGCCGGTGCCGGGGACCGGGTCGCGCAGATCGAGGCCGCGCGGGAGGTGTGGCGGACCGGCTTCATCGCCGAGGCCCTCGTACGGCAGGCCCGGCGGCCCACCATGGACACCAGCGGCGAACGTCACTCCGGCACGCTCACGGCCGCCGACCTCGCCGGCTGGTCCGCCACCTACGAAGCACCGGCGACGTACGACTGGAACGGCTGGACCCTGTGCAAGGCCGGCCCCTGGAGTCAGGGCCCGGTCCTCCTCCAGCAGCTCGCGCTGCTCCCGCCCGAGCTGCCCCGGTACGGGTCCGCCGAGTACGTCCACCTGCTGATCGAGGGCTGCAAGCTGGCCATGGCCGACCGGGAGGCCTGGTACGGCGACGCGGCCGAGGTACCCCTCGACGAGCTGCTGTCCAACCGGTACAACGCGGCCCGGCGGGAGCTGGTCGGCCACAAGGCATCCCACGAGCTGCGGCCCGGCAGCCCGGGCGGACGCGCCCCGCGCCTGTGCGCCCACGCGCGCGTGGCGGCCGCCGACGGGCCCGGCTTCGACGCGCTGGGGGTCGGTGAACCGACGGTCGCCAAGAGCCCGACGTCTCCGGTACCGGGTGAGCCCGACGTCCGCGCCGACGGCGGCACCCGTGGCGACACCTGCCACCTGGACATCGTCGACCGCTGGGGCAACATGGTCGCGGCCACCCCCAGCGGCGGCTGGCTCCAGTCCAACCCCGTCGTGCCCGAACTGGGCTTCCCGCTCGGCACCCGGCTCCAGATGACCTGGCTGGAGGAGGGCCTGCCGAACTCGCTGACGCCGGGCCGGCGGCCCCGTACGACACTCACGCCCTCGATCGCCCTGCGCGACGGCGTGCCCGTCATGGCCTTCGGTACGCCCGGCGGGGACCAGCAGGACCAGTGGCAGCTGCACTTCTTCCTCGCGGTCGCCCTGCGCGGCCAGGTCCGCGGCGGCCTCGACCTCCAGGGCGCGATCGACGCCCCGAACTGGCACAACGACAGCTTCCCCGGCTCCTTCTACCCGCGCGGGATGCGACCGGGAAGCGTCACGGTGGAGTCCCGCACGGCCCCCGAGGTGGTGGAGGAGCTACGGCGGCGGGGCCACGCCGTGACCGTCGGTGACGCCTGGTCGGAGGGCCGGCTGTGCGCGGTCGCGAGGGACCCGGAGACCGGGGTCCTGTCGGCGGCGGCGAATCCGCGGGGGATGCAGGGCTACGCGGTCGGCCGTTGAGGGCAGCCGCCGGGCGTCATCGGCAGGCCCCTGACCTGCCGATACGCGCACCCCATGTTCATGCCGACGCCATCCGGCGTCCATCGGACGGGCGGGGATTGTCAGTGGGGCGTGCTCTCATGGAGGGGTGATCGGATACAACGAAACCATCGACGAGTTTCTCGCACAGCACGAGACGGACGTGGAAGAAGCGGTCCGCAAGGCGGCCGAGGGCGAGATCATGCCCCGCTTCCGGCAGCTCGCCGCCCATGAGATCGACCAGAAAGCCGGACCGCACGACCTGGTGACCGACGCCGACCGGCTCGCCGAGCAGTACCTCACCGGGGTGCTCGGCGCCCTGCTGCCCGGCTCGGTCGTGGTCGGCGAGGAGGCGGTGCACGCCAACCCGGCGTCGTACGAGGCGCTCCAGGGCGACGCCCCGGTCTGGATCGTCGACCCCGTCGACGGCACCCGCCAGTTCGTGCGCGGAGAAACCGGCTTCTGCACGCTGGTCGCGCTCGCTCAGCACGGCGTCCTGCTCGCCTCCTGGACCTACGCCCCCGCCCGCGACCAACTGGCCACGGCGATACGGGGCAAGGGCGCCCACCTCGACGGCGAGCGGCTGCACTCCGGCGCGCCGGAGCCCGGCCGGGACCTGGACATCGCCACGTCCCACCCCGACTACACGACCGACGAACAAAAGCGCGCGCTGCTGGGCCTGTGGACCGACGGGGTCAGGCCGCGCGCCTGCGGCTCGGCGGGGCTGGAGTATCTCGCCATCGCCCGGGGCGAGTTGGACGCCATCGCGTTCAGCTGGGAGGCCGCCTGGGATCACGCCGCGGGCATTCTCCTGGTCGAGGAGGCGGGCGGCGCCCACCTGACCCACGCGGGCGAACCGTTCCGGATCACGGGCGGCAACGCCCTGCCGTTCACGACGGCCCGGGACGCGGCCACGGCTCGCCGGGTCGCGGGACTGCTGTCGGCAGGAAACTGATCGTCCAAGAGAGCTCGGTCCAGCCGCAGATCGATACGGCCCCACGGCTCTGGCCGGGGCACCGCGCCCCCGGCTGGGGCACCGCGCCCCCGGTCTGTCAGTGCCCCGGCATATCCTGAACCTTCAATGGCCATCGGCTGACGAAGGAGTCCGAAGGTGCCGTCGATGCTCGATGCGGTCGTGGTGGGTGCGGGGCCGAACGGACTGACCGCTGCCGTGGAGCTGGCCCGCCGCGGCTTCTCCGTGGCCGTGTTCGAGGCGCGTGACACCGTCGGCGGAGGAGCCCGCACCGAGGAGCTGACCCTCCCCGGCTTCCGGCACGACCCGTGCTCCGCCGCGCACCCGCTCGGTATCAACTCGCCGGTGTTCCGGACCATGCCGCTCGACCGTTACGGCCTCGAGTGGCTGCACGCCGAGCTGCCCATGGCGCATCCCTTCACCGACGGCAGCGCCGCCGTGCTGTCCCGGTCCGTCGCCGAGACCGCGGCCTCGTTCGGCCCGCGCGACGCGGGCACGTACCGCAGGCTGGTCGAACCGTTCCTGGCCAAGTGGGACACGCTGGCCCTCGACTTCATGTCCCTGCCCCTCACCGCGCTGCCCAGGGACCCGGTCACCCTCGCCCGGTTCGGCCTGGTCGGACTGCCCCCGTCGACCTGGCTGACGCGGCGCTTTCGCGACGAGCGGGCCAGGACGCTGTTCGCCGGTCTCGTGGCGCACGTCATCGCCCCGCTGGGCGGCTTCGCCACCGGCGCCGTCGGACTGGTCTTCGCCCTCGCCGCCCACGCCCGCGGGTGGCCTGTGGCCCGCGGTGGCTCCCAGTCCATCTCCGACGCCCTCACCGCCTATCTGAAGGACCTCGGCGGCACCGTCCACACCGACTACGAGGTCAAGCGGCTGGACGACCTGCCGCCCGCGCGCGCGTACATCTTCGACACCTCACCCACCGCGCTGGCCCGCATCGCCGGCTTCGGCCGCTACTACGAGGGCTATCGCTACGGCGCCGCCGCGTTCAAGATCGACTACGCGCTGGACGGCCCGGTGCCGTGGACCTCGCCGGAGGCGCGGCGGGCCGGCACCGTGCAGGTCGGCGGGGACAGCGCGGAGATCGGCGCCGCCCTGCGCGCCGCGTCCAGGGAGGGCCGGGCGCCCGACAAGCCGTTCATGATCACGGTGCAGCCCAGTGTCGTCGACCCCACCCGGGCCCCCGAGGGCAAGCACACCTTCTGGGCGTACGGCCATGTGCCGAACGGCTGGACCGGAGACCTCACGGACGCCCTCGAACGTCAACTGGAGCGCTTCGCACCGGGGTTCCGCGACCGTGTCCTCGCCCGCGCGACGGCCGGCCCGGCCGAACTCGCCGCCCGCAACGCCAACTACGTCGGCGGCGACATCGCCTCCGGAGCGGCCTCCGGGCTCCAACTCCTGCTCCGGCCCAAGCTGTCGCTCTACCCCTACCGCACCCCGCACCCGGCTGTCTTCATCTGCTCGTCGGCGACCCCGCCCGGACCGGGCGTGCACGGGATGTCGGGGCACAACGCGGCCAAGGCGGTGTGGCGGCGGCTGCGGCAGGAGCCGTGAGACCTGAGAAGGCCTCAAACGGCCCACGTTTACCGGTAGTTCGGGTTCCAAGGTAAGAAAATTCTCTGTCTACTTTGTCACTCCGCTTACCGGGGGGTAGGTACCTGAATGGTTAATAGCCGCGAGTAGGGTGCGGCGCATGAAAGATCGGAAAGCGGTTGCCCGCTTCGGATCCCGGTCTGCCGTGCGCCTCACCGACCTCGCCCTGCTCGTCAGAGCGCCGGCCGCGCTGAGTGTCCCCGGTGACGTGATCGCGGGAGCGGCCGCTGCCGGCCGCCCGCTGGGCGCCCGTACCTTCGGAGTGATCGGTTCCTCCGTCTGCCTCTACTGGGCCGGCATGGCCCTCAACGACTACGCCGACGCCACGGTCGACTCCGTCGAGAGGCCGGACCGACCTGTGCCCTCGGGGCGTGTTCCGCGCCGCACCGCGCTCGCCGTGGCCGGCACGCTGACGGCGGTGGGCCTCGGTCTCGCCGCCGCGGCGGGGGGCCGGCGCAGTGTGGGTGCGGCACTGCCCTTGGCCGGGCTGGTCTGGGCGTATGACCTGAAGCTCAAGTCCACCCCGGCGGGCGGCTTCGCCATGGCGGGGGCCCGGGTTCTGGACGTGCTGGCCGGAGCGGTCGTGCCCGGGGCCGGTGCCGAGCCGGTCGGCACCGCCCTGCGTCGTGCCGCCGTGCCCGCCGGGCTGGTCGGGGTGCATACCGGTACGTTGATGGCGCTCAGCCGGCATGAGATCGGTGGGGCGCCGGTGCGGGTGCCGCTGGCGACGCTCGTGGTGTCCGCGGCCACGGCGGTTGCGACGGCCGTTCCTGTCGCCCGAGCCGCCGTGAGCAGTGCCTCGAAAGGCGCTTCGGCGTGTGCTGCGCCGTCGCGGCTGGTCGCGCCCCGCGGCGGAGCCGCGATTCGGCACAGCCCCGCGCCCCTCAAGGGCGTTGCTGTGGCCGCCCGCTCCCACAGGGTCCGCGCCGCCCTCACCGCTGCCGGTGCACTCGCCTACCTCGGCACCTACGGCGTCGCCCAGGTCCGCGCCGTACGCAAACCGTCGGGGGAGAACGTACGCGGGGCCGTGGGGGCCGGGATCCTCGGGCTGATGCCCTTGCAGGCCGCGCTCACCGCGCGCGGTGGGGCACCGGGTGTCGCCGCGGCGCTGGGCGTCGTCCATCCCCTCGCGCGACGGCTCGCCCGGCGCATATCCCCCACCTGAGACCCACCGCACCTCCGTGTGAGGAACCCGCACCATGAGACCTCCCCCCACTTCTCCCCCCGCCCCTCTCAAGTTCGGCTACGGCACCAACGGCTTCACGCACCACCGGCTGAGCGATGTCCTCGTCGTCCTCGCCGACCTCGGCTACGACGGCGTCGCCCTCACCCTCGACCACGGCCACCTCGACCCGTACGCCGACGACCTGCCCCGGCGCGTCGCCGCCCTCGCGCGGCAACTCGCGCGGCAGGGACTGGACGTGACGGTGGAGACCGGCGCGCCGTTCTTCCTCCACCCCTGGGGCAAGCACCTGCCCACGCTGATGTCGGACGGCTCCGAGCCCAGGATCGACCTGCTGCGGCGCGCCGTACGCATCGCGGCGGACCTCGGCTCGCCCACCGTCCACCTGTGCAGCGGCCCGGCGCCGGACGGACTGCCGGAGCAGGACGCGTGGAAGCGGCTCGCGGCCGGTGTGGAGACCGTGCTGGAGACGGCGGAGAAGCACGGCGTGGCGCTGGCCTTCGAGCCGGAGCCGTACATGTTCGTCGACAGCGTGGAGCGCTGCCTGCACCTCGCCCGACTGGTCGACGGACACGAGCTGTTCGGGATCACCCTGGACATCGGCCACGCGCACTGCGTGGAGAACCGTTCCGTGCTCGACTGCGTGCGCGACGCGGCGCCGCTGCTGCGCAACGTGCAGATCGAGGACATGCGGCGGGGCGTCCACCAGCACCTCGAATTCGGCGCCGGCGAGATCGACTTCCCGCCGGTGCTGGACGCCCTGCGCGACCTGGACCACCGCGGCCTGATCTCCGTGGAGATCCAGGGCGGCTCGCTCGACGCGCCCGACGTCGCCCGCCGCTCGATCGAGTTCCTGCGCGCGGTCGCCTAGCCACCGCCCCGCCCACCCTCCTTCTGGCCCCACCCCCTCCCACCTCGCAGAAGGCAGTTCCTCCATGGCTGTCACGACCGCCTCCCCCGCGGCCCCGCCGGACCCCCGCCCCGCCCTGTTCGCCGTACTGGACCCCACGGCCCGCGCCTGGCTGGACGAGAGCGTTGACGGCATCGCCGCCGAACCCGCCATCGTGCGGCGCCTGTTCCCCGCCGCCCGAAGGCGCTGCGGACACAGCCGTATCGACCACTACTGGACCGTCGACGAGGCCACCCGCGCCGTTCTGCTCACCGCACTGCCTCTGCGCGGCCAGGCCCTCGCCGAGGAGGTGACCCGCCTCCACCGGCACGGCGACCCGGCCGAACAGCGCGCCGTCCTGCGCACCCTGCCCCTGCTCGACCTGGGCGACCTCGCCCTGCCGCTGGTGCGGGAAGCACTGCGCGGCAACGACACCACCCTGATCGAGGCCGCCCTCGGGCCGTACGCCGCGACGCACCTCCCGGACGCCGAGTTCCGCCAGGCCGTACTGAAGTGCGTCTTCTGCGAGATCCCGCTGGACCGCGTCACCGGCCTGGACACCCGCGCCGACCGCGAACTGGCCCGGATGCTCGCCGACTTCGCCCATGAGCGGATCGTCGCGGGACGGGACGTACCCCAGGACATCCGGCCCGTCGTCCGTGCCTTCCCGGACGTCGTCGGCCCGGAACTCGATCACGCGCTCCAGCACGCACCCACGGATCCACTCACGGACGTACTCAAGGAAGAGGGCTGACCGTGCGCATCTTCGACCCCCATATCCACATGACCTCCCGCACGACCGACGACTACGAGGCGATGTACGCCGCCGGGGTGCGCGCCGTCGTCGAGCCCGCCTTCTGGCTCGGTCAGCCCCGCACCTCGCCGGAGAGCTTCTACGACTACTTCGACGGGCTGGTGGGCTGGGAGCCGCACCGTGCCGCCCAGTTCGGCATCCAGCACTTCTGCACGATCGCGCTCAACCCGAAGGAGGCCAACGACCCCCGCTGCCTTCCGGTCCTCGACGAACTCGACCGCTATCTCGCCAAGGACCGGGTCGTCGCCGTCGGTGAGATCGGCTACGACTCGATGACTCCGCAGGAGGACGAGGCACTCGCCCGGCAGCTCCAGCTCGCCATCGAGCACGAACTGCCCGCCCTCGTGCACACCCCGCACCGCGACAAGGCGGCCGGCACCCGGCGCACCCTGGACGTCGTACGGGAGTCGGGCATCGCCCCCGAACTCGTCGTCCTCGACCACCTCAACGAGCTCACCGTCGGCATGGTCCTCGACAGCGGCTGCTGGGCCGGGTTCTCGATCTACCCGAAGACCAAGATGAGCGAGGACCGGATGGTGGAGATCCTCAAGGAGCACGGAACGCAGCGGATGCTCGTCAACTCCGCCGCCGACTGGGGGCGTTCGGACCCGCTGAAGACCCGCAGGACCGCCGACGCCATGCTCGCCGCCGGGTTCGAGGGCGACGCCGTGGACGAGGTGCTGTGGCGCAACCCCGTCGCCTTCTACGGCCAGAGCGGACGGCTGGAGCTGAACGAGCCCAAGCCGGACGACACGGCCACCTTCCAGGGGAACTCCATACGTCGCGGGGGAGCGTGAGCGGCCCATGCGCTTTCAGCATCCGGACGGTACGACCGTCCACCTCGGCTACTGCAGCAACGTCCACCAGGCGGAGGACCTGGAGGGCGTCATCGCCCAGCTCGCCGACCACGCCGAGCCCGTGCGGGAACGCCTCGGCACCGACCGGCTCGGCATCGGGCTGTGGCTGGCCAGGGGCGTGGTCACCGAACTCGCCGACGACGAGGGTGCGTTGGCGCGCCTGAAGCGCGAGCTGCGGGCGCGCGGGCTGGAGACCGTCACCCTCAACGCCTTCCCCTACGCCGGGTTCCACCGCGAGGTCGTCAAGAAGGACGTGTACCTGCCCGACTGGGCCGACGAGGCCCGGCTGAAGTACACCCTGGACTGCGCCCGCGTCCTCGCCGCCCTCCTCCCGGACGACGTCGACCACGGCAGCGTCTCCACCCTGCCGCTCGCGTGGCGCACCCCGTGGACGCCCGTCTGCGCCGAGGAGGCCCGGCACGCCCTGGACCGGCTGGCCACGGGGCTCGCGGCGCTTCAGGCGTGGACGGGCCGCCGTATCCGGGTGGGCTTCGAACCGGAACCCGGGTGCGTCGTCGAGACCACCACGCAGGCGGTACGGGAACTGGGCGGACTGGATCCCGACCGGCTCGGCATCTGCCTCGACGCCTGCCATCTCGCCGTGCAGTTCGAGCAGCCCGCCGAGGCCCTGCGCCGGCTGGCGGAGGCCGGGATGCCCGTCGTCAAACTCCAGGCGTCCTGCGCCGTGGAGGCCACGGACCCGGCCGACCCCGCCGCCCGCGCGGCCCTGCACCGGCTCGCCGAACCCCGGTTCCTGCACCAGACCCGGACCACGAGCGACGGTGACGTGCTCGGCGTGGACGACCTCCCGGACGCCCTCGGCGGCGACCTCCCCGCGGACGCCGGCCCCTGGCGCGTCCACTTCCACGCCCCGCTGCACACCGAACCCGAACCCCCGCTGCGTAGCACGGCCGACCAGCTCGACCAGGTCCTGGCCGGGCTGCTGGGCGGGGCCTCGGCCCACTGCGACCACATCGAGGTCGAGACCTACACCTGGTCCGTCCTCCCCGAACCGCCCGCCGACCTGCCCGGCGGCATCGCCGCCGAACTCGCCTGGGCCCGCGACCGGTTGACCGGCCTCGGCCTCAAGGAGGACCCGTCATGACGACCGACCCAGTGACCGACCCGGTGACCGACCCGGTGACCGGCCCCGTGAACCGAGTTGTCGTCCTCGACATCGTCGGCCTCACCCCGAACCTCCTCCAGCACATGCCGTCCGTCGCCGCCCTCGGCGACCGCGGCTTCCGAGCCCGCCTCGACACCGTGCTGCCCGCTGTGACCTGCACGGTCCAGTCCACCCTCCTCACCGGCGAACCCCCGTCCACGCACGGCGCGGTCGCGAACGGCTGGTACTTCCGCGACCTCGGCGAAGTCATGCTGTGGCGCCAGCACAACGCCCTCGTCGGCGGCGAGAAGATCTGGCAGACGGCCCGGCGGACCCACCCCGACTACAAGGTCGCCAACATCTGCTGGTGGTACGCGATGGGCGCCGACGTCGACTGGACGGTCACCCCGCGCCCCATCTACTACTCGGACGGCGCCAAGGAACCCGACTGCTACACCCGGCCGCCGTCCCTGCACGACGAACTCGTCGACCGGCTCGGCCCGTTCCCCCTCTTCACCTACTGGGGCCCGAACGCGGGCATGCCCTCCACCCAGTGGATCCTGGCCGCCGCGCGCCAGGTCTTCGACGAGAAGCGCCCCGACCTCACCCTCGTCTACATCCCGCAGATGGACTACGAGCCCCAGCGCTCCGGCCCCGACTCACCGGCCACCATCCAGGCCGCCCGCCAACTCGACGCCGCCCTGAGCCCGTTGATCGACCACTTCCTCGGCGAGGGCGCCACCGTCGTGGCGCTCAGCGAGTACGGCATCACGCCCGTCTCCCGCCCGGTCGACATCAACCGCGCCCTGCGCCGGGCGGGCCTGCTGGAGGTGTACACGCAGGACGGCATGGAGTACCTGGACCCGTGGACCTCGCGCGCCTTCGCGGTCGCCGACCACCAGGTCGCCCATGTGTACGTCCGCGATCCGGCCGACACCGAGGCGGTCGCGAAGCTCGTCACCGAACTCGACGGCGTGGAAAAGGTGTTGGACGCCGAGGGCAAGGCGGCCCACGGCCTGGACCACGAGCGCTCCGGCGAACTCGTCGCACTCGCCGACCCCGACGCCTGGTTCACGTACTACTACTGGCTGGACGACGACCGCGCCCCCGACTTCGCCCGCCAGGTCGAGATCCACCGCAAACCCGGCTACGACCCCGCCGAGCTCCTCTACGACGAGACGGTCCCCGCGGTGAAACTGCGTGCCGTCGGCCAGGTGGCCCGCAAGAAGCTCGGCTTCCGCTACCGCCTCAAGACCGTCCCCCTGGACCCGTCCGGCGTCCGCGGCAGCCACGGCCGCCTGCCCACCGACCCCGGCCACGGCCCCGTACTGCTGTGCTCGGGACCGCAGCCGGACACCGAGCGGGCGAAGGACGTCTACGCGGCCACGGAGGTCAAGTCCCTGCTGCTGGGCCTGGCGGGCCTCCCCGGGACGGCCGACGCGGAACGAGACGCACGACGAAACGCACAACGAGACACACAGCAGGGCACAGAACAAGGAACGCAGAAATGACAACGCACCCGCCCCTCCCCACCGACCGCCCCCTGCTCGACCCGGCCCCCGAGTACGCCAAGTGGCAGTCCGACGAGCCGGTCCTCAGGGTGACGATCTGGGGCGACAACAGCCCCTGGCTGGTCACCGGCCACGAGGACGCCCGCACGGTCCTCGCCGACCCGCGCTTCAGCGCCGACGCCAACCACCCAGACTTCCCCCACACCCGCCCCGGTGCCCCGCCGCAGGCCCCCGGCCTCTTCCACCAGATGGACCCGCCGGACCACACCCGGCTGCGCCGCATGCTGATCCCCGACTTCACCTTCCGGCGCATCGAGCAGATGGAGGGCGCCGTCCAGCGGATCTGCGACGACCTGCTGGACGCCATGACGGACGGCGACGCGACGGAGGCGGACCTGGTCGCGTCGTACGCGCTGCCGCTGCCCACCCTCGCCATCTGCGAACTGCTCGGCGTCCCCTACGAGGACCACGGCTTCTTCCGCGCGAAGTCCAACGCCCTCACCAGCGTCGCCGGCGACCCGGCCGAGGCGATGGCCGCCCGCATGGCGCTCTACGGCTATCTGCGCGCCCTCATCGAGCGACGCACGCACGACCCCGCCGACGACCTGATCTCCCGCCTGGCCACCGAGCGCGTGGCGACCGGCGAGGCCACCCTCGACGAGGCCACCGGCATGGTCTCCCTCCTCCTCCTGGCCGGCCACGAGACGACGGCGAACATGTTCCCGCTGGCCGTCATCGCCCTGCTGCGGCACCCCGCCCAACTCGACGCACTGCGCGCCGACGACTCCCTGTGGCCGGGGGCGGTGGAGGAGCTCCTGCGCCATCTGACCGTCATCCACTCCGGGATACGGCGGGTCGCCACACAGGACGTCGACCTGTCCGGCGTCCGCATCCGGGCGGGCGAGGGCGTGGTCGTGGCGTTGCAGGCGGCCAACCGCGACCCGTCCGTGTACGCCGACCCCGACGCCCTCGACGTCCGCCGTGACGCGAGCGGCCACCTCGCCTTCGGTCACGGACTGCACCAGTGCCTCGGCCAGTCACTCGCCCGCACCGAACTCCGCCTGGGCCTGTCCACCCTGTTCCGCAGGTTCCCGTCCCTGCGCATGACGGCCCCGCCCGAGTCGCTCGCCCTCTCGACGAGCACGGTCCACGGGGTGCGCACGCTGCCGGTCGCCTGGCGCTGAACCCTCGGTGGCCGACGGCGCTGGTCCGGTCGCCGCGGCCGACCGGCTGGTATAGAGGCGGGCATGACCACCATCAGGCTCGTTCAGGGCGACATCACGCGCGAGACCGTGGACGCGATCGTCAACGCCGCGAACTCCTCCCTCCTCGGCGGGGGAGGAGTCGACGGCGCGATCCACCGCCGCGGCGGCCCCGCCATCCTCGACGACTGCCGCAAGCTGCGCGCCTCCCGGTACGGCAAGGGCCTGCCCACGGGCCAGGCGGTCGCCACGACGGCGGGGGAGCTGGACGCGCGGTGGGTGATCCACACGGTGGGCCCGGTCTTCCTCCCCGGCGAGGACCGCTCGGATCTCCTCGCCTCCTGCTTCCGCGAGTCCCTGCGGGTCGCCGACGAGCTCGGCGCCCGCACCGTCGCCTTCCCGGCGATCTCCACGGGTGTCTACCGCTATCCGCTGGAGGACGCGGCACGCATCGCGGTGGACACGGTGCGCGAGGCGGAGACCGACGTCGAGGAGGTCCGCTTCGTCCTCTTCGACGAGCGGGCGTACGAGGCGTTCGCCACGCGGGTCGGCTGACCGAGCGCACCGCACGCCGAGGGCGCGTCGGACCTGGCTACGGTGGACGCATGACGGCATCGCTGGATGTGCTGGTGGTGGGCGCGGGGCCGACCGGGCTCGCGCTCGCCGCGCAACTGTGCGACTACGGCACCGGATTCCGTATCGTCGACCGTTCCCTGGACCGGGTGCGCGAGTCCCGGGCACTCGGCATCCAGCCCCGCACGCTGGAGGCGCTGGCGGGGTTCGGTGTGTCCGAGCGGCTGGTGGACCGGGGCAATCCCGCGATGCGGCTGCGGCTGCACCTGACCCGGCGCACGGTGTCGGTACGGCTCTTCGACATCGGGGCGAGAGACACCCCGTACCCCTTCCTGCTGTTCCTCTCGCAGGCCGAGACGGAGCACGTCCTCGGCGAGCACCTGGCCGGGCGCGACGTGACCGTCGAGCGCGGCACCGAACTGATCGGCCTGGAGCGGCGCGGCCCGCACGTCGCGTGTCGGCTGCGCGGTCGCGACGGCACGGAGGAGACCGTGACGGCGCGCTACGTCGTCGGCTGCGACGGCGCCCACAGCACCGTGCGCGCGCGGGCGGGCATCGGCTTCGAGGGCTACGCGTACCCGCGGACCTACCTGCTCGCCGACCTGGAGGTGGACGGGCTGGAGCCCGGGGCCGTGCACTCGTACCTGACCGGGGGCGGAATGCTGTTCTTCTTCCCGCTCGGCTCGCCGGCCTCCTGGCGGATGCTGGCCATGCGGCCGTCCGACGTCCCGGGCGGTGAGGTGACGGTGCCGCTCCTGCAAGGGATCGCCGACCGGTACGGCGCGCAGGGGCTTCTCCTGCGGGATCCCGTGTGGATGACCGAGTTCCGGCTGCACAACCGCGGCGCCGCCCGCTATCGTTCCGGGCCCTTCTTCCTGGCGGGCGACGCGGCCCACATCCACAGTCCGGCCGGCGCCCAGGGCATGAACACCGGCATTCAGGACGCCCTCAACCTGGGCTGGAAGATCGCCCTCGTGTGCCGGGGCGCCGCGCCGGAGGAACTGCTGGAGACGTACGGGACCGAACGCGTCCCGGTCGGCCACGACGTACGCCGCTTCACCGACCGCGCGTTCGTCATCGGCACCAGCTCCCACCCCGTCCTGCGGTTCGCCCGCGAACGACTCCTCCCGTGGCTCGCCCCGTTGGCGCTGCGCCCGACGGCACCCCGCCGACGGATCTTCCGTACCGTCTCCGAACTCGGCATCCACTACCGCCGCAGCCCCGCCTCGACGAAGGGCACCCGACCGCCCCGCCACGGCCCACGCGCCGGGGACCGCCTGCCCGACCTGCCGCGCGGGCTCCAGGCGCGGCTCGCCGCCCCGGGCTGGCATCTGACGCTGACCGGACCGCCGCACCTCTGGCCGGACCGGCGGATCGCCCCGCTGCTGGAAGGCCGGACCGAACTGATCACCGTGCACCGCCTGGGCGACCTGAGTCCCTGGCCGGACGTCGCCCAGGGTCTGGTGCGCCCCGACGGCCACCTCGGATACGTCGCACGCGGTGCCGAGCTGGCGGGGCTACGGGCCTACCTCGCGCGCTGGCTGCCGACCGGAACGACCTGACCGGTGAGGTGAACGGCTCCGGGCGCTGATCCGTACCACCTCTCGTGCAGTCACCGTCACACCGAGGAAGCTTCGTGCAGCCACAGCGAGGACGCGCAGGGCGCGGCGGCCGCGTCGCGTCGGCGACCGGAGGTCTGGTACTTCTGCTCCTGGCCACCGCGTGCGGCGGGGGTGAGGACAAGGGCACCGCCGCCGAGAGCGGCCCGACGAACGTCTCCGCCACCGTGGCAGGCGTCGTCGCCCCCGCCAAGGTCGAGGTGATCGCCGACCTGACGGGCTGCGAGGTCAGGATCCGGACCGAGGCGGACGAACTGCGCGAGGGGGTCTGCCGGACCGAGCGGGGCGACTACCTCATCACGACGTTCCCACAGGAGAAGCTCAAGCTCACCTGGCTGGACGCGGCCTCCGTCTACGGCGGCAAGTACCTCGTCGGCACCCGCTGGGTGGTCAGCGCGAAACCGGAGCTGCTGGAGCGGCTGCGACCCCGACTCGGCGGGAAGATCCAGCAGTTGCGGGGCGTGGGCCCGACTCCGGGCCCGACGGCGCGGTGACGACCGGGCTCACTCGGCCGCGTCGCTGATGCCCAGTCGCAGATGCTCCACGTGGTACACGGCCTGGTCGAGCAGCTCGGCGACATGGTGGTCGTGCAGCGCGTACACGACCGAACGGCCCTGCCGCTCACCCACGACCAGACCCAGGTTGCGCAGCAGTCGCAGCTGGTGCGAGCAGGCGGACTGTTCCATCCCCACCTCGGCCGCCAACTCCGTGGCCGGCAGCGGCCCCTCGCGCAGCCGCGCCAGGATCAGCAGGCGGGAGGGGGTGGACAGGGCCTGGAGCGTGGTGGCGACCTTGGCCACGTTGGCCGCGTCCAGACGTACGCGCTCCGAAGCGTCCTGCGCGGTGGTGACGGCTCCATGACCCATGTGGGTATCTTACTCATCGTACGCGAACATATGAATGATTGTTCATGCGGGGTCCGCAAGGTCCCGAGAGGCGATCCGGCAGCTACCAGGACAGACGAGGTCGATGTCGGATTCTCGCCAGCCCTCGCCGCCCCATGTGGCCGATGCTGGATGCATGCAGAAGGGGATGCACACCGACACCGAGCGCTGCGTGCGCGCCGTCCGGTCCAAGGACGCCCGCTTCGACGGCTGGTTCTACACGGCGGTCGTGACCACCGGGATCTACTGCCGGCCCAGCTGCCCGGTGGTCCCGCCCAAGCCCGAGAACATGCGGTTCCATCCGAGCGCCGCCGCCTGCCAGCAGGCGGGGTTCCGGGCGTGCAAGCGCTGCCGCCCGGACACCAGCCCCGGTTCCCCGCAATGGAACCAGCGCGCCGACCTGGTGGCCCGCGCGATGCGGCTGATCGCCGACGGCGTCGTGGACCGCGAGGGCGTGCCCGGCCTCGCCGCCCGGCTCGGCTACAGCACCCGGCAGATCGAACGCCAGCTCCTCGCCGAACTGGGTGCCGGCCCGCTCGCCCTGGCCCGCGCCCAGCGCGCCCAGGCGGCCCGACTCCTCATCGAGACGACGCCCCTGCCCATGGCGGACATCGCCTTCGCGGCGGGCTTCGCCTCCATCCGCACCTTCAACGACACCGTGCGCGAGGTCTTCGCCCTCGCCCCCAGCGACCTGCGCGCCCGCGCACCCCGCGGCACCCCGGGGACCACGGCGAACACCGCAGGCGTCCTGACCCTGCGCCTGCCGTTCCGCCTCCCGCTCAACCCCGACAACCTCTTCGGCCACCTCGCGGCGACCGCCGTCCCCGGGGTCGAGGAGTGGCGGGACGGCGCCTACCGGCGCACCCTCAGACTGCCGTACGGCCACGGCATCGTGTCCCTGTCACCCCAGCCGGACCACATCGCCTGCCGCCTCACCCTCGGTGACCTGCGCGATCTGACCGTGGCGATCAGCCGGTGCCGGCGGATGCTCGACCTGGACGCGGATCCGGTCGCGATCGACGACCAGTTGCGCACGGACCCCCTGCTCGCACCCCTGGTCGACAAGGCGCCCGGACGCCGGGTCCCGCGCACGGTCGACGAGGCGGAGTTCGCCGTACGGGCCGTGCTCGGCCAGCAGGTCTCCACGGCAGCCGCCCGCACCCACGCGGCCCGCCTGGTCACCGCCCACGGCGAGCGCGTCGACGATCCGGAGGGCGGCCTCACCCACCTCTTCCCGTCCCCGCAGGCGCTGGCCGGCGTGGACCCGGAGTCACTGGCGATGCCCCGCACGCGCCGAGCGACCTTCACCACGCTGGTCCGTCAACTCGCCGACGAAGAGGTCCACTTGGGGCCCGACAGCGACTGGCCGGAGACCCGGGCCCGCCTCCTGTCCCTGCCCGGCTTCGGCCCCTGGACGGTCGACGTCATCGCGATGCGCGCCCTCGGCGACCCCGACGCCTTCCTCCCCACCGACCTCGGCATCCGCCGCGCCGCACAGGAGCTGGGCCTCCCGTCGACACCCGCTGCCCTCACGGCCCGGGCGGCCGCGTGGCGCCCCTGGCGGGCGTACGCCGTCCAGTACCTGTGGGCGACGGACAGCCACCCGATCAACTTCCTCCCCGTGTAAGGACGTCAGGAATTCGCCATGAAGCAGCACACCGTCATCGACAGCCCGTACGGCCCCCTGACGCTCGTCGCCGAGGACGGCGTCCTGTGCGGCCTCTACATGACCGACCAGCGCCACCGCCCGCACGAGGAGACCTTCGGCACCCGCGAGGAGTCCCTCTTCGGAGAGGCCGAAGAGCAGCTGGCAGCCTATTTCGGCGGCGAGTTGAAGAAGTTCACCCTCGAACTCGACCTGCGCGGCACACCGTTCCAGCGCAGCGTCTGGGAGCAACTGCGGAAGATCCCGTACGGCGAGACCCGCTCCTACGGCGAACTCGCCGACGCCCTCGGCAGCTCCGGCGCCTCCCGCGCGGTCGGCCTCGCCAACGGCAGGAACCCGGTCGGCATCATCGTCCCCTGCCATCGCGTCGTCGGCGCGAACGGCAGCCTGACCGGCTATGGCGGCGGCCTGGACCGCAAGCGGCGGCTGCTGGACCTCGAGAACGGAACAGCCCTGTTCTAGCCCTGTCCCGGCTCAGCCGGTGCGCTCCGCGGCACTGCGCTCCACGCAGAACTCGTTGCCCTCGGGATCGGCCATGACCGCCCAGCCCGTGCCGTCCGGCGCGCGGCGGTCGTCGACCAGAGTGGCACCGAGGGCGAGCAGCCGTTCGACCTCCTCGTCCCGCGTGCGGTCCTGCGGCTGAAGGTCCACATGCACCCGGTTCTTGCCGGTCCTGGGCTCGCCGACGGTGACGAACAGCAGGCCCGCGCCCTCGAGCAGCACCTCCTCGTCGCCCGGCTTGTCGTCCTCGTGGACGGGCAGGTCCAGCACCCGGGACCAGAAGCCGGCGAGGTGGTAGGCGTCGGCGGAATCGATCGTCACATGGCGAATCGCAGAGGTCATGGACGGATTCTGAGCCACCGACCGCGCCCGCGCAGCTGCTTTTCCGCGCGGCGGCTCCGGGCGGCGGGTTCAGGCGGCGAGTTCGCGCAGCAGGGTCGGCAGCGCCGTACCGATGGGTTCCCGGACGACGTCGTCGGCGCGGTCGTCGTACGGCGTCGGCTCGGCGTTGACGATGACCAGCCGGGCGCCGTGGTCGGCGGCGACGCCCGCGAGTCCGGCGGCGGGCTGCACCTGGAGACTGCTGCCGACGGCGATGAACACCTGGCAGGCCTTGGTGATCGCGACCGCCTCGCCGAGGACCACGGGATCGAGCCGCTCGCCGAACATCACCGTGGCCGACTTGAGGATGCCGCCGCACTCCAGGCACGGCGGGTCGTCCTCGCCGGCCTCGACGCGCGCCAGGGCGTCCTCCATCGGACCGCGCGCATGGCACTTCGTGCAGAGCACACTCCGTGCGCTGCCGTGCAGTTCGAGCACCTTGCGGGCGGGCATCCCCGCGAGCTGGTGCAGCCCGTCCACGTTCTGTGTGATCACCCGCACCGGCACCCCGGACCGCTCCAGCTCGGCCACCGCCCGGTGCGCCGCGTTGGGCTCGGCCCGCAGCGTCCGGTTCTTGCGCCGCATCTGCCACGAGCGCCGCCGGATCTCCGGATCGCCCATGTAGTACTCGTACGTCACGAGCTTCTCGGCCTCGGGATCACGCCGCCACAGCCCGTTCGGTCCGCGGTAGTCGGGGATCCCGGAGTCGGTCGAGATACCGGCGCCACTGAGGAGGGCGACGAGGGGCTTGGTCATGCTGCCGAGGGTAGGACGGGCGCCGTGACGGCCGCGAATGGATATTCGAGACGTCGAGGGTCGCCCCGCCCCGCCTCGGCCCCCGGTCCTCCGTCAGTGCACCCGGTGACCGTTCTCCAGCTCCGCCGTCCCCCCGCCGTCCGCGAGGACGTCCAGCGCGGCCAGGACGCGGCGGCCCAGGGCGCCGGGCAGACGAGCGGTGATCTCGCCGCGCGGAACCAGCCGCCAGGACAGCAGCTCCTCCTCCTGCAACCGGATCGCCTTGAAGTCGTCCTCGCCGAGGACCCCGCCGTCGTACAGATACGCCACCAGCGGGGGCCGCCCCACTCCGTGCACCCAGTCCACCGCGAGCAGCCGGCCCAGCTGCCGGTCCAGGCCGATCTCCTCGGCCGTCTCGCGGCGCGCGCCCTCGCGGGGCGTCTCCCCGTCGTCGGACTCGATCGTGCCTAACCGCCCGGAAGGGCCCAGCCCTCACGGTAGTTGGGCTCCACGAGCAGCACCCGGCCCTCGGCGTCACGGAAGAGGGCGGCGGCACCGGCGAGGACACGGGGGAGACCCGCGATGTACGCGGCGAAGTCAGGCGTGGTGGTCATCCAGGAAGCCTAACGAGCCCGCGCGACACCACCTCGTGCCCGCTGCCCGGCCCTACTCCTGCGCGGCCTCCGCCAGCCGCACCGTCCGCTCCGCCAGCTCGCTGATCCGCACCCCGTCGAACCCGAACACCGCACTGCGCACCGTGTCCTGAAGCGGCTCGGTCCACTGCTCCGGGAGCGCCTGCGCCCCGGTCAGCACCCCCGCGACCGAACCGGCCGTCGCCCCGTTGGAGTCGGTGTCCAGGCCGCCGCGCACGGTGAGGGTGATGGTGCGTGTGAAGTCGCCGTCGCCGTACAGGAGCCCGGCGGTGAGGACGGCGGCGTTCGGGACGGTGTGGATCCAGCCGAGCCCGGCGGTCTCCTCGGCGACCGTGGTGAGCGTGTCCTCCCAGGTCATCCGGGTGTCATGGAGCGAGACGACGCGCCGCACGGTGCGGGCGAGGCGGCTGCTCGCCGGGATGACGACGAGCGCCTGGTCGACCGCCTCGCGGACCGTGCGCGCCGTGAACGCCGCGGAGACCAGCGCCGCCGCCCACATCGCGCCGTACACGCCGTTGCCGGTGTGCGAGAGCACCGCGTCCCGGCGGGCGAGGGCGGCGGCGCGGCGCGGGACGCCCGGACAGGTCCAGCCGTAGATGTCGGCGCGGATGAGGGCGCCGATCCACTCCTGGTACGGGTTGTCGTACGTGGCGGTGAGCGGCGGTTTCAGTCCGTTCGCGAGGTTGCGGTACGCGGCCCGCTCCGCCGTGAAGGTCTGGAGGTACGGCAGCCGCAGCAGCCACAGGTCGCCGACCTGCTCGGTGCTGAAGCCGAAACCGTGGGTCTCCAGCAGGTCGAGGCCGAGGATCGCGTAGTCGACGTCGTCGTCGCGGCAGCTGCCGTGGATCCGGCCGCGCACGCAACTCCGCCATTCGGGCCGCAGCTCGAAGCCGTCGCCCTCACCCGGCGGCTCGGGGAGATAGTCGGTGAGCGGCAGGGCGGCGGCCTGCCGCAGATACTGGTCGATCCGGTCCCGCGTCCACAGGTCGCCCTGCTCGACCGGTTTGCCGAGCATGTTGCCCGCGATCCGGCCCAGCCAGCCCCCGAGGACGCGGTCGGCGAGCTCTGGCTCGGTGCCCACAGGGGTCATAGGACCGGTTTACCCAATTCCGGCGGCGGCCGCTCGGGGTTCGGCAGCTCGCACAGCGGCTTCCCAGCCCGCTCGTACGTTGTTCCCACCCCCTTCTCAGGGTCCGGGCATCGCATGACGCCATGGGCCTCCTCCGGTTAAGGTCGCAGCGGCGCGACTGGCCTTGACGTGCGCGAGGCCCGGAGAGCAAGGGGAAAATCAGGTGACACAGCGCGTGCTCATCGCCGCGGACAAGTTCAAAGGGTCGCTCACGGCCGTGCAGGTCGCCGAGCGCGTGACCGCAGGTCTGCGCCGGGTCGTGCCGGACGTCGAGGTCGAGGCCATGCCCGTGGCCGACGGCGGCGACGGGACCGTGGACGCGGCGGTCGCGGCCGGCTTCGAGCGGCGGGAGGTCCGGGTCGCCGGGCCCCTCGGGCACGAGGTGACGGCGGCGTTCGCGCTGCGCGACGACACGGCGGTCGTGGAGATGGCGGAGGCGAGCGGCCTGCAGCGACTGCCCGCGGGCGTCTTCGCGCCGCTCACGGCGTCCACCTACGGCTCCGGAGAGCTGCTGCGGGCCGCGCTGGACGCGGGCGCCCGCACGATCGTGTTCGGGGTCGGCGGCAGCGCCACCACGGACGGCGGCGCCGGAATGCTGAGCGCGCTGGGCGCGCGCTTCCTGGACGCGGACGGGGAACCCGTGCCGCCGGGCGGGGGCGGCCTGGGTGACCTGGCCACCGCCGACCTCTCCGGCCTGGACCCGAGGCTGTCCTCCGTCGAGCTGGTGCTCGCCAGCGACGTCGACAATCCGCTGACCGGTCCGAAGGGCGCGCCCGCCGTGTACGGCCCGCAGAAGGGCGCCTCCCCGGACGACGTGGCGACGCTGGATGCCGCGCTCGCGCACTTCGCGAAGGTGCTGGAGGGGCCGGTCGGCCCCAGGGCGGCCGAGCACGCCGCGTCGCCGGGCGCGGGAGCGGCGGGCGGCATCGGCTACGGCGCCCTGCTGATCGGCGCGGGCTTCCGGCCCGGCATCGAGGTCATGCTCGACGTCCTGGGCTTCGCGCCCGCGCTGGAGCGGGCCGACCTGGTCATCACCGGCGAGGGCTCCCTCGACGAGCAGACGCTGCACGGCAAGGCCCCGGCGGGCGTCGCCGCCGCCGCCCGCGCGGCCGGCAAGGAGGTCGTCGCCGTGTGCGGTCGCCTCGCGCTGGCCCCCGAGGCGCTCGGCCGGGCCGGTATCCGGCGGGCGTACCCCCTGACGGAGATCGAACCGGACGTGGCCAAGTGCATCGCGGACGCGGGCCCGATCCTGGAACGCTCGGCAGAACGCCTCGCCCGAGACTTCCTGTCCTGACCCGCATTCCTCCTTCGCCCCTGCGGGGCTGCGCCCCCCCGCAGACCCCCGCTTTCGGCCCTTGAGGGGCCTAGTCCTCGGGCTGAACCACTCAGCCTCTCCGGCGTTTGAGGAGCGGGGTCTGGGGCGGAGCCCCAGAAGGATGGGACGGGTAGGGGCGGCGGGGGCGAAGGAATCCCGAGGTCCCCACCGGTGCCGGGCGCCGGACATGCGAAGGGCCCCGAACCAACCCGGTCCGGGGCCCCACCCAGCGGAGCGCTACGGCAGCTGCGCCGCCCGCGCCTCACGTCGGTTGTCGCGGAAGTTGTTCACCCGGCGGGCCGTGGCGAACAGCGGGATGACCGCGCCCGTCACCAGCTGCAGCGCGCAGCCGGTCTGGAGGAGGAGCTGGCCGCTCGGGGCGTCGAAGGCCCAGGCCGCCAGCAGACCCATCGACACGACGATCCAGGACAGCATCGCCACCGCGAGGCGCCCCCGCGGCTTCGGGTACTCGACGCGGCTCACCATCAGCCAGGCCGTACCCAGAATCGCCAGCAGCGTCGCCACGAAGGGCAGCTCGAGGAGCACGATCGAGACCACCGTCAGCGCTCCGAACGGCGAGGGCATGCCCTGGAACATCCCGTTGGGGACCGTCACGCACGAGAACCGGGCGAGTCTCAGCACCACCGCGAGCAGCACGACGATCGCGCCGACCGCCGCCACCCGCTCGTGCGCGTCGTTGGCGACCATGCCGTAGACCAGGACGAAGTACGCCGGGGCCAGGCCGAAGCTGATCAGGTCCGAGAGGTTGTCCAGCTCCGCGCCCATGGGGGAGGAGCGCAGCTTCCTCGCCACCAGGCCGTCGAACAGGTCGAAGACCGCCGCGCACAGCATCAGGATGACCGCCGTGGCCGCGCTGTTGCGGGCCATGCCCAGGTCGTCACCCGAGAGGTGCGGGATCAGAATACCGGTGGTGGTGAAGTACACCGCCATGAAGCCGCACGTGGCGTTGCCGAGGGTGAGGGTGTCCGCTATCGACAGGCGGAGAGAAAGAGGCATCTCCTCCTCGTCGACCTCGTCGGCCTCGGGCACCCAGCCCGACTGTGTCTCAGGATCAATCACGGTCAATGCGAGTCACCCCAGCCACGGTCTTCTGCCCGACCTCGACCGCGACCTCCACGCCCTCGGGCAGGTAGATGTCGACACGCGAGCCGAAGCGGATCAGACCGATACGGTCGCCCTGCTCGACCTTCGTGCCCTGCGGGATGTAGGGAACGATGCGGCGGGCCACCGCGCCGGCGATCTGGATCATCTCGATATCACCGAGTTCGGTGTCGAAATGCCAGACTACGCGCTCGTTGTTCTCGCTCTCCTTGTTGAACGCCGGAACGAACCCGCCGGGGATGTGCTCCACGGACGTCACGGTGCCGGAGAGCGGCGCACGGTTGACGTGGACGTTGAGCGGGCTCATGAAGATCGCGACGCGGGTGCGGCCGTCCTTCCACGGCATGATGCTCTGCACCACACCGTCGGCGGGCGAGATGACCCGGCCCTGGGCGATCTCGCGCTCGGGGTCGCGGAAGAACCACAGCATGCCCGCCGCGAGCGCGGTGGCGGGTACGGCCACGGCCTTGGCGACGCCGGAGCGGCGTGCGCGGGCCAGGCTGAGGGCTGCGGTGGCGACGGTCGGGAGAAGCCACGGCGATGCTCCGCGCGCGAGGCGTACGCCGGCCCGGCTGTCGCGAGGTGCAGAGGTTTGGCTGTGGGGCATGGATGACCTTCGTAGCGGATGATGCCGCGCTTCGACGGGGGACGGCGGCTTTCCCGGGATCGTACCGGTCGTGGGCCACAACTGGGCAAGCCAGGAAGTCGAGTCGGCGGCCGAAGAGTGCTGACGGGGTGTGATCTTCTTCTCGAAGAAAACACCCCCAACACGGACATCTAGCCCTGGAACCGATACTCTTCGAGCAGCCTGCGACCGATGATCATTTTCTGGATCTCGGCGGTACCTTCACCGATGAGCAGCATCGGAGCCTCACGGTAGAGGCGCTCGATCTCGTACTCCTTGGAGAAGCCGTAGCCGCCGTGGATCCGGAAGGCGTCTTCGACGACCTCCTTGCAGTATTCGGAGGCGAGGTACTTCGCCATCCCTGCTTCGAGGTCGTTTCGCTCCCCGGAGTCCTTTTTGCGTGCCGCGTTCACCATCATGGCATGCGCCGCCTCGACCTTGGTAGCCATCTCGGCCAGCTTGAACTGGATGGCCTGGTGCTGGGCGATCGGCTTGCCGAAAGTGTGCCGCTGCTGGGCGTACTGAACGCCCAGCTCGAACGCACGCTGAGCGACACCGCAGCCACGGGCCGCCACATTGACGCGCCCGACCTCGACGCCGTCCATCATTTGGTAAAAACCTCGGCCGGTGACGCCGCCGAGCACCCGATTGGCCGGAATGCGCAGGCCGTCCATGATGAGTTCGGTCGTGTCGACGCCCTTGTAACCCATCTTGTCGATCTTGCCCGGGATGGTGAGGCCGGGGCGGACCTCTCCGAAGCCGGGCTCCTTCTCGACGAGGAAGGTCGTCATCGACTTGTGGGGCGCGGTGCCCTCGGGGTGTCCTTCGTCACTTCGGACGAGAACGGCGACCAGACTTGACGTGCCGCCGTTCGTCAGCCACATCTTCTGGCCGTTCAGGACGTACTCCTCGCCGTCCTTCACCGCCTTCGACGTGATGGCCGACACATCGGAGCCCAGGCCCGGCTCCGACATCGAGAAGGCGCCGCGGATGTCGCCGGCCGCCATGCGCGGCAGGAAGTGGTCCTTCTGCTCCTGCGTGCCGTGCTGCTTGAGCATGTACGCCACGATGAAGTGCGTGTTGATGATGCCGGAGACCGACATCCAGCCGCGGGCGATCTCCTCGACGCACAGGGCGTACGTCAGGAGCGACTCGCCCAGACCGCCGTACTCCTCGGGGATCATCAGACCGAAGAGGCCCAATTCCTTGAGGCCGTCGACGATCTGCTGCGGGTACTCGTCGCGGTGTTCCAGCTCGGTCGCGACCGGGATGATCTCCTTGTCCACGAAGTCACGGACGGTGGAGAGGATCTCCTGCTGAATGTCGGTCAGACCGGCGGTCTGGGCGAGTCGCGCCATGGCTACTTCTCCTGCTCCTTGAGCTCGGGGCGGCCCGGCTGCTCGCCGCCGCGCTCCTTGATGTAGGTCTCGGTCGGCACCATCACCTTGCGGCGGAAGACACACACCAGGGTGCCGTCCTGCTTGTAGCCCTTGGTCTCGACGTAGACGATGCCGCGGTCGTTCTTCGACTTCGACGGCCACTTGTCCAGCACCGTCGTCTGGCCGTAGATCGTGTCGCCGTGGAAGGTCGGCGCCACGTGCTTCAGCGACTCGATCTCCAGGTTGGCGATGGCCTTGCCGGAGATGTCCGGCACGGACATGCCGAGCAGGAGGGAGTAGATGTAGTTGCCCACGACGACGTTCTTGCCGAAGTCCGTCGTCTTCTCCGCATAGTTCGTGTCCATGTGGAGCGGGTGGTGGTTCATGGTGAGGAGACAGAACAGGTGGTCGTCGTACTCCGTGACCGTCTTGCCCGGCCAGTGCTTGTACGTCGCCCCGACCTCGAACTCCTCGTAGGTGCGTCCGAACTGCATCGCGCTCAGGCCTCCGGGATCTCGAACTTCGACGTGCGCTGCATGCCGGCCGCACGCCCCTTGCCGGAGATGACCAGCGCCATCTTGCGGCTGGCCTCGTCGATCATCTCGTCGCCGATCATCGCCGAGCCCTTCTTGCCGCCCGCCTCGGACGTGAAGTACTCGTACGCGTCCAGGATCAGCTCGGCGTGGTCGTAGTCCTCCTGCGACGGCGAGAAGATCTCGTTGGACGCCTCGACCTGGCCCGGGTGCAGCACCCACTTGCCGTCGAAGCCGAGGGCCGCGGCACGCTGGGCGACCTCGCGGTAGCCGTCGACGTTGCGGATCTGGAGGTAGGGGCCGTCGATCGCCTGGAGGTTGTTGGCGCGGGCGGCCATGAGGATCTTCATCAGGATGTAGTGGTAGGCGTCCGCCGGGTAGCCGGGCGGCTGCTCGCCCACGACCAGCGACTTCATGTTGATCGACGCCATGAAGTCGGCCGGGCCGAAGATGATCGTCTCGACCCGCTGGGAGGCCGTCGCGATCTCGTTGACGTTGTTCAGGCCCTGGGCGTTCTCGATCTGCGCCTCGATGCCGATCTTGCCGACCTCGAAGCCCATCGTCTTCTCGATCTGGGTGAGGAGGAGGTCCAGGGCGACGACCTGCTGGGCCGTCTGCACCTTCGGCAGCATGATGCAGTCGAGGTTCTGGCCGGCCCCCTCGACGACCGTGACGACGTCGCGGTACGTCCACTCGGTCGTCCAGTCGTTGACGCGCACGACCCGTGTCTTGCCCGTCCAGTCGCCCTCGTTGAGGAACTTGACGATGGTGTGCCGCGCCTCGGGCTTGGCGAGGGGGGCGCACGCGTCCTCCAGGTCGAGGAAGACCTGGTCCGCCGGGAGGCCCTGCGCCTTCTCCAGGAAGCGGGGGTTGCTTCCCGGCACCGCGAGACACGAGCGGCGGGGACGCAGACGGTTGACGGTCATGCGGGGACCTCCAGAGGGTCGAGCTTGTTCGCTTTCCGGATCTCGTCGACGATGCGGCCGATGATTCCGGTGATGTCGAAGTCCTTCGGGGTGAAGACGGCGGCCACACCGGCGGCCCGGAGCTGCTCGGCGTCACCATTCGGGATGATGCCACCGGCGATCACGGGTATATCTGTGGCACCGGCCACACGGAGCCGCTCCAGGACGTCCGGCACCAGCTGGGCGTGCGAGCCGGAGAGGATCGACAGGCCCACCGCGTGCACGTCCTCCGCCAGGGCCGCGTCCACGATCTGCTCGGGCGTCAGCCGGATCCCCTGGTAGACCACCTCGAACCCGGCGTCACGCGCCCGCACGGCGATCTGCTCGGCACCGTTGGAGTGCCCGTCCAGGCCCGGCTTGCCGACCAGGAAGCGGAGCTTGCCGACGCCGAGGTCCTTGGCGGTCACGTCGACACGGCGGCGGACGTCGGCCATGGCCGAGCCCTCCTCCGCGGGGACCGCCACCGGCGCCGACGAGACCCCCGTGGGCGCCCGGAACTCGCCGAACACCTCCCGCAGGGCCCCGGACCACTCGCCGGTCGTGACGCCGGCGCGGGCGCACTCCAGGGTGGCCTCCATGAGGTTGCCGGTGCCCTTGGCGGCCTCCTTCAGCTTCTCCAGCGCCTTGCACGGGCGCGGGTGGTTGAAAGGCGGCTGGTAGCGCGTGTCGCGCCAGTTCTGCAGTCCCGCGATGACCCGCGCCTCCACCGCCGGGTCCACCGTCTGGATCGCGGTGTCCAGGTCGGACGTCAGCGGGTTCGGCTCGGTCGTCTCGAAGATGTTGACGCCGATGATCTTCTCTCGCCCGGACTCGATCCGGGCGCGGCGCTCGGCGTGCGAGGAGACGAGCTGCGACTTGAGGTAGCCCGACTCGACGGCGGCCATCGCGCCGCCCATCTCCTGGATCCGGTCGATCTCGGCGAGCGACTCCTCGACGAGCTTGGTGACCTTCGCCTCGATGACGTGCGAGCCCTCGAAGATGTCCTCGTACTCCAGCAGGTCGCTCTCGTGCGCCAGGACCTGCTGGATCCGCAGCGACCACTGCTGGTCCCAGGGCCGGGGCAGGCCCAGCGCCTCGTTCCAGGCGGGCAGCTGCACGGCACGCGCGCGTGCGTCCTTCGAGAGGGTCACGGCCAGCATCTCGAGGACGATCCGCTGGACGTTGTTCTCCGGCTGCGCCTCGGTCAGACCGAGGGAGTTGACCTGGACGCCGTACCGGAAGCGGCGCTGCTTGGGGTTCTCGATGCCGTACCGCTCGCGCGTGACCTTGTCCCATATCCGCCCGAACGCCCGCATCTTGCACATCTCCTCGATGAAGCGGACGCCCGCGTTCACGAAGAAGGAGATACGGGCCACGACGTCCCCGAACTTCTCGGCGGGGACCTGCCCTGAGTCGCGTACGGCATCGAGAACCGCGATCGCGGTGGACATCGCGTACGCGATCTCCTGGACCGGCGTGGCGCCCGCTTCCTGTAGGTGGTAGCTACAGATGTTGATCGGGTTCCACTTCGGGATGTGGGAGACCGTGTACGCGATCATGTCCGTCGTCAGCCGGAGTGAGGGCCCCGGCGGGAAGACGTGGGTCCCCCGCGACAGGTACTCCTTGACGATGTCGTTCTGGGTCGTGCCCTGGAGCCTGGTGATGTCCGCGCCCTGCTCCTCGGCGACGACCTGATAGAGCGCCAGCAGCCACATGGCGGTGGCGTTGATCGTCATCGAGGTGTTCATCTGCTCCAGGGGGATGTCCTGGAACAGCCGGCGCATGTCACCGAGGTGCGCGACGGGCACGCCGACCCGGCCGACCTCGCCGCGGGCGAGGATGTGGTCGGAGTCGTAGCCGGTCTGCGTCGGCAGGTCGAACGCGACCGACAGGCCGGTCTGTCCCTTGGCGAGGTTGCGCCGGTACAGCTCGTTGGACGCCTCGGCCGTGGAGTGACCGGCGTACGTGCGCATGAGCCACGGCCGGTCCTTCTCCCGCGCGCCTTCGGCGGGCTGACGCTCAGTCATCTATGACCTCGGGTGTCTCAGATGTCGCGGATCAGATGTTGCGGAAGCGGTTGATGCCGTCGATGTGCTTGGCGCGCATCTCCTCGTCGCGCACGCCGAGGCCCTCCTCGGGGGCGAGGCACAGCACGCCGACCTTGCCCTGGTGGAGGTTGCGGTGCACGTCGTAGGCCGCCTGGCCGGTCTCCTCCAGGGAGTAGACCTTCGACAGGGTGGGGTGGATCTTGCCCTTCGCGATGAGCCGGTTGGCCTCCCAGGCCTCGCGGTAGTTGGCGAAGTGCGAGCCGATGATCCGCTTCAGCGACATCCACAGGTAGCGGTTGTCGTACTCGTGGTTGTAGCCCGAGGTCGAGGCGCAGGTGACGATGGTGCCGCCCTTGCGCGTGACGTAGACCGAGGCGCCGAAGGTCTCGCGGCCGGGGTGCTCGAAGACGATGTCGACGTCCTCGCCGCCGGTGAGCTCGCGGATGCGCTTGCCGAAGCGCTTCCACTCCTTCGGGTCCTGGTTGTGCTCGTCCTTCCAGAACTTGTAGCCCTCGGCGTTGCGGTCGATGATCGCCTCGGCGCCCATCGCCCGGCAGATGTCCGCCTTCTGCTCGCTGGAGACGACGCAGATCGGGTTGGCGCCACCGGCCAGCGCGAACTGGGTGGCGTAGGAGCCGAGCCCGCCGCTCGCGCCCCAGATCAGGACGTTGTCGCCCTGCTTCATGCCGGCGCCGTTGCGGGAGACCAGCTGGCGGTAGGCGGTGGAGTTGACCAGACCGGGAGCGGCGGCCTCCTCCCAGCTCAGGTGGCCGGGCTTCGGCATCAGCTGGTTGGACTTGACCAGGGCGATCTCGGCGAGGCCGCCGAAGTTGGTCTCGAAGCCCCAGATGCGCTGCTCGGGGTCGAGCATGGTGTCGTTGTGGCCGTCGCTGGACTCCAGCTCGACGGACAGACAGTGCGCGACGACCTCGTCACCGGGCTTCCAGGAGTTGACGCCCGGGCCGGTGCGCAGGACGACGCCCGCGAGGTCGGAGCCGATGATGTGGTACGGCAGGTCATGGCGCTTGGTGAGCTCGCTGAGCTTGCCGTAGCGCTCCAGGAAACCGAAGGTCGACAGGGGCTCGAAGATCGAGGTCCAGACCGAGTTGTAGTTGACCGAGGAGGCCATGACGGCCACCAGGGCCTCGCCCGGTCCGAGTTCCGGCACCGGCACGTCGTCCAGGTGGATCGACTTGCGCGGGTCCTTGTCGCGGGTCTCCAGGCCCGCGAACATCTCCGTCTCGTCCTTGTGCACGGTGATCGCGCGGTACGACTCGGGGAGCGGCAGAGCGGCGAAGTCGGCCGGCGTCGATTCCGGCGACTGGATCGCGTCCAGGATGTCCTTCGTGGTCACGTGTTGCCTCCGGCGGTACGCACCCTGAGGGAGGGGTGCTGAGGGTTACGTCGGTGCTGCTGAGGGTTTTTGGTGGGTGCCGTCGGTTCGGCGGATGGTGCTGTTCGGCAGCGCTTTGTGGCGCGGGAGGTTGCCTGTGACGCAGGCGCCGGGCGCGCAGACCCCGGGAGGGGTTTGCGGGGACAGCCGACGTACGAAAGGTCTCTGCACGCCGGCCGCCCGGACTCCTTCAACGTATGGCACGGCGTGTCATACGGCAAGGCACCGAGTGCCACGA
This sequence comes from Streptomyces sp. NPDC057623, assembly GCF_042800355.1. Classification (NCBI taxonomy): domain Bacteria; kingdom Bacillati; phylum Actinomycetota; class Actinomycetes; order Kitasatosporales; family Streptomycetaceae; genus Streptomyces; species Streptomyces sp. NPDC057623. The sequence goes on along the minus strand of NZ_JBHVGZ010000005.1, from coordinate 216,307 downwards.
CTTGCTCTCAGATGAAATCTTTACGTAACAAATGAGCGATGATCGATCAAAGCTACCGACGAGTAGGTGCTAATCGGGTCTATCGGTCGCCCCGCGACCACTCAGAGGGCCTCAAGCGCCGCACCTCGTCCGGATCGCCGGTGGGCGGACCGTGCCCACCGCCTCGGCGTCGATGGTGATCGGCAGGCTCATCCCTGACAGCACCCCGCGCATCCGCCGCGCCTGCTCGGCGGTGTGCGTGGCGGGGCGCCGGGTGCGCAGCACCTCGTGATCAGCATGTTGAAGGCGGTGACGCGCCCGATGTCACAGGCGATCTCCTGGGCGAGTTCGGGTGTGAGGACGTCACCGGGGCCCGGGCCCGCCGCCCGGGCCGGGTTCCTGGTGGAGCGCCAATGGGCCGTGGATCCCGGGCAGTTCGCGGACACGCAGGCCGAGCGGCTGCGGCGCGACGGGGCCGAGCTGGTGGAGGGTGTGCGGGTGACGGCGGTGCGGGAGGGCGCGGAGCGGGTCGAGGTCCGGACGACCGCGGGAACCTGGCAGGCGGACGCGGTGGTGATCGCGCGGGTATCCGGTCCCGCGAGGTGTGCGCCTCGCTCGGCCTGCGGATCGAGGTGGCCGCCGGGAAGGGCTACAACTGCTCCGTGCCGACCGGGCCACCGCCGAGGCGGCTGGTCCACCTGGGCTCGGCGAAGGAGGTGCCGGCCCCGATGGGCAAGGGGGGGCGGGTCGCGGGGACGATGGAGTTCGACCGGGACCCGGACCGCTTCCGGCAGGGCCGCGTGGAGGCGCTGGTGGCGGCCGCGCGGCCCTATCTGCCGGGGGCCGCAACATGCTGGGCCTGATGTTGGCCCCGGCCACGGGACGGCTGGTGGCCGGGCTCCTGAGGGGGGAGGCGGACCCGGGGCCGGCGGCGAGGTTCGCCCCGGGTCGGTCGGTCCCGCGCTAGGCGCCCAGACCGAGCAGCGCCACCTGAAGAGGCAGTGCCGGCTCCTCGGGGAGGGCGGGTGGCTCCTCACCGCGGCCCGTGTGCGTGGGCGGGACGGCGCGCAGGCCCTTTATGCCCTCGGCGGCCCACTTCGCGTCCGTGGCGGGGAGGGACAGGGTCATGCGCCGCCCGTCGGCCAGCGTGGCCTCGAGCCTGGTCGGGTCGTTCGTCTGCATGGCAACCCACTTCCGTCGCACACCATGAAGATCATGCTTCGACCTGGAAGACGGATGAGCCGCCGCGATGGTTCCCGCCGAGGACCCATCGCGAACCCCCGGGGAAGCGCCGGGGCCTGGCGCGCCCTGGACCTGCGTCCGTGTCCTGCCTGCCTGCCTGCAAGCCTGCCTGCCCGGCCCTCGCCCCGCGCCCGCCGTCGGCCCTAGGCCCGCTCCTTCAGCGCCTGCTCGATGGTCCGCATCACCTCGTCGAGCGGCGCGTCGGTCCGCGCGACGGTCACCAGCACCTCACCCTGCGCGGCCACGGAGGCCGGCGCCGTACGCGGCGCGGCGGTGTCCCGGCCCGCGCCGATGCCCGTCCCGAACGTCCTCCGTACGATCGCGAAGGCATGGTCGAGCTGCGCCTCCACGTCGCCCTGGCCGCCGGCCCGCAGCCAGCGCCGCAGGACGTGGTTGTGGGCGGTGACCACGGCGGACGCGGCGACCTCCGCCAGCAGCGGGTCGTCGTTGGCGTCGTCGTCGTGGGCGTGCTCGTCGAAGTGGCCGAGGAGATAGCGGGTGAAGAGGCGCTCGTAGCGGGCCACCGACGCGATCTCCGCCTCGCGCAGGGTGGGCACCTCGCGCGTCAGCTTGTAGCGGGCGACCGAGATCTCCGGCCGGGCCGCGTACATCCGCATGACCTCCTTGATGCCACGGCACACGGTGTCGAGCGGGTGCTCATGGGCCGGGGCGGCGTTGAGCACCGCCTCGGCGCGGATCAGGGTGTCGTCGTGGTCCGGGAAGATCGCCTCTTCCTTGGAGCGGAAGTGGCGGAAGAACGTGCGGCGGGCGACCCCGGCCGCGGCCGCGATCTCGTCGACGGTGGTCGCCTCGTACCCCTTGGTCGCGAACAGCTCCATCGCCGCGGCCGCCAGTTCGCGGCGCATCTTGAGCCGTTGGGCGGCCGCGCGACTGCCGGCGGCACTTTCCGGCGCGTCGGACGTGGCTGGTGTACGTGAGGACTTGGCGGGCTGGGACATGACCCGAACGTACTGCATGTGCGCAGCTTGTTGCGCATGCACGGGGTTTCCCCCGCCCTCGGCGGGCGGGGGAGGGCCGGGTTCGGCGGGCGGGGCCGAGCCGCGCAGGGAGACCGGCGGCGGGCTGCCGGGGTCCAGCAGCCCGCCCCACTCCTGACCTGCTCCGAACCAGTCCCCGGGCCGCTCAGCGCCGGGCATGTTCGCGGAAGCCACGGCCGGTCTTGCGGCCGAGGCAGCCCGCGGCCACCAGGTGCTCCAGGAGCGGCGCCGGAGCGAGACCCGGGTCGCGGAACTCGCGGTGCAGGACCTTCTCGATCGCCAGGGAGACGTCGAGTCCGACGACGTCCAGCAGCTCGAACGGGCCCATCGGGTAGCCGCCGCCCAGCTTCATCGCCGCGTCGATGTCGTCGAGCGTCGCGTAGTGCTCCTCCACCATCTTGATCGCGTTGTTCAGGTACGGGAACAGCAGCGCGTTCACGATGAAGCCGGCCCGGTCGCCGCAGTCCACGGCGTGCTTCCTGATCCGGCCGCAGACCTCGCGGATGGTGGAGTGGACGTCGTCGGCGGTGAGCACCGTGCGGACGACCTCGACCAGCTTCATCGCCGGTGCCGGGTTGAAGAAGTGCATGCCGATCACGTCCTGCGGACGCGAGGTGGCACGGGCGCAGGCGACGACGGGGAGCGACGAGGTCGTGGTGGCCAGCACCGCGCCCGGCTTGCAGACCTTGTCCAGCGTCGCGAACAACTGCTGCTTGATCTCCAGGTCCTCGGCGATGGCCTCCACGGCCAGATCGACGTCGGCGAACGCGTCGTACGAACCCGCCGCGGTGATCAGGTCCAGGGTCTGCGCGGCGGCCTCCGCGGTCATCCGACCCTTGTCGACAGAGCGCGAAAGCGACTTGCCGATACGGGCCTTCGCGGCCTGCGCCTTCTCCTCGCTGCGGGCGGCCAGCACGACCTCGTACCCGGCCTTGGCGAAGACCTCCGCGATCCCGGACGCCATGGTGCCGGAGCCCGCGACACCGACGGAGCGGACCGTCCGGCCGGGGGCCAGGGCGGCGCCGTCCAGCGGCGTCAGCGCGTCCCGCACGACGGTGGCGCTGCCCGGCGCCTCGTACGTGTAGAAGCCGCGGCCCGACTTACGGCCCGTCAGGCCCGCCTCGCCGAGCTGCTTGAGGATCGGCGCGGGGGCGTGCAGCCGGTCGCGGGACTCGGCGTACATGGCCTCCAGGACCCGGCGCGCGGTGTCGATGCCGATCAGGTCGAGCAGGGCCAGCGGCCCCATCGGCAGTCCGCAGCCCAGCCGCATCGCGGCGTCGATGTCCTCGCGGGAGGCGTACTTCGCCTCGTACATCGCGGCCGCCTGGTTGAGGTAGCCGAACAGCAGCCCGTCGGCGACGAACCCGGGCCGGTCACCGACCGCGACGGGCTCCTTGCCGAGGTCGAGGGCGAGGTTGGTGACCGCGGTGACGGCCGCCGGCGAGGTCAGCACGGAGGACACGACCTCGACCAGGCGCATCGCCGGCGCCGGGTTGAAGAAGTGCAGTCCGAGCACGCGCTCGGGGCGGGCCGAGTCGGCGGCCAGCCGCGTGACCGACAGGGCGTTGGTGCCGGTCGCCAGGATCGTCCCCGGGCGCACGATCCCGTCCAGCTCGCGGAAGATCTGCTGCTTGGTCTCGTACGACTCCGGCGCCACCTCGATGACCAGGTCCGCGTCGGCCGCGGCCCGCAGGTCGGTGAAGGTGCGGACGCGGGCGAGTGTCTCGGCGCGCTCCTCCTCGGTCAGCCGGCCGCGCTCCACGGCGCGGGCGGTCGAGGTCTCCAGCGCGGCGACGGCCTGGGCGGCCGCGGCCTCGCTGATGTCGATGCCGATGACCTCGCGACCGGCCTTGGCCAGGATCTCGGCGATGCCGGTGCCCATGGTGCCGAGGCCGACGACGGCAACGGTCCTGAGCGGGGACAGAGGGGTGTCGGACGAGGTGTCGGACAGGGGAGTGGCCATCGCGGGACTCCAGGAATGAGGGTGACGACTGGAAACGCGCCCGGGTGCGCCGAGGAGGCGCACCGGGTGCGGAAAGGAGTGAGTGCGGGTGTTGCCGGGCTACTGGCGCACACGCCCGGTGCCGTCGCCGAGCGCGTGCACACGCGCCGGGGAACGGCGGATTCGACCGGCCCTGTCCCGGAGCCGGGTCGTACTGAGGTACCTGAGGTACCTGAGGTACCGAACCGACCGGCACTCGCGGCGGCTGCGTCACCAGGCCGCCGCAAGTAGATCCGCGAGTGGGTGACTCGCTCGAATGAGCTTAACCGGTGGGTAACGAGCGCGCCAGACCTCGTCTTTGTGATGTAGGTCCCGTGGCGCGGGCCGCTTGCATACGCTCGCCTTCATGGACGAAGAGTTGCGATCACTCACGGAGCGCTTACGGCAGGAGTCCGGGGCGTCGGCCGCGTACGACCACCTCGTGGCGACCGGGGACCTCGACGGACTGGCCGACGTGCTCACCGCGCCCGGACAGCCGCTGTGGGCCAGGGAGCTGGCCGCGTTCCGGCTGGGCCTTGCCGGGGACCGGCGGGCCTTCGAGGCTCTCGTCCTGCTGCTCAACCACCGCGATCCGCAGCGCTGTGTCTCCGCCGCCCACGCCCTGGCCCGGCTCGGTGACCCGCGCACGGCCCGTGCGGCGGCCGCCCTCGCGACCAATGAACTCCGGGTCGCCTACGCCCTGCACCCGGTCCGGCTCCTGGTCGAGCTGCGCGCCCCCGAGGCCGTGCCCGCCCTGATCACCACCCTGGAGCGCCGTCTGCGCCCGCACGACCCGTACCGCCGCGTGGCCCTCGCCTGTGTGGAGGGCCTCGGCGACCTCGGGGACAAGCGGGCCAGACGTGTCCTGAACGAGGCACTGGCCCACCCGGCGCTGGCAGAGGCGGCGGTTCAGGCGCTGGCGCGGATCCCTCGGCAGCGGTGAGCGTTCCCACCGGCCGGCGGTGGCCGGTCGGGGCGAACCGCGCGGGGGAGGTCCCGGTCAGGCCGGTGCCTGCGCCCGCGCGTACCTCACCTCGGGCACCGCCACCCCGTCCACCTCGAAGGGCTCCTCGGCGCCGTCCGGGCGGAAGCCCGCCCGCTCGTAGAAGCGCCGGGCGCCGGCGTTGTCCTTGAGGACCCACAGGAGTACGCGGGTGTGTCCGGCGGCCGTGCAGCGGCGCAGCGACTCCTGGAGCAGGGCCTGCCCGATGCCGTCGCCGTAGCACCCGGAGTCCACGTAGATGGCGTACAACTCGGCGTCCTCGGTGCGTACATCACCGTCCCGGTACGGGCCGTGGCAGGCCCAGCCGACGACCTTGCCGTCCCGCTCCGCGACCAGGTTGAGCACGCTGCCGTCGGCCTGCGAGAGGTGGGCGCGGCGGCGCTCGGCGTCCCGCGCCACGTCCAGGGCGTCCAGATACGACTGCGGAACCAGGCCCTGGTAGGCGCTCTGCCAGCCGCCGACGCGGATCTCGGCGACGCGCTCGCAGTCGGACAGGGTCATGGGGCGGATCAGTGTCCGTATGCCGTCGTCGTTCATGACGGGCACCGTAGATGCCGCCCGTCGGCGTCCGCCCCCGATTAACCCGGCAGCACCGCGAACGCCTCGACCTCCATCAGGAACTCCGGGCGTACCAGCCCCGCGACCTGGACCGCCGACGCGGCCGGCAACCGCTCGTCGGGTATGTGCTCGGCGCGGGCCGCGCGCAGGGCGGGCATATGCGCCATGTCCGTGACGAAGTAGGTGAGCTTGATGACCTCGTCGAAGGTCGCTCCGGCCGCCGCGAGGCAGCGCCTCAGGTTCTCGAAGACCTGGCGGGCCTGGGCCGCCGGGTCGTCCTGGCCGACGAGCTCGCCCTCCTCGTCCAGGGCGAGCTGGCCGGAGACGGCGACGAAACGGCCGGTGCCGAGCACGACATGCGTGTACTGGGCGGCCGGGGCGACCCCGTCGGGGGCGGGAATCCTGGTCAGCTCACTCATGCGTCCATGGTGGACCATGGGTCTGACAACGCCCCCGACGGGCCGACGGGCCGTCAGGCGCTCAGTGGCGGAAGCCGATCAGCCTGTGCAGTTCGGCGCCGCGTGCCGCCGCCGACGTCGCCTTGGCGCTCAACGGCTTCGGGTCGGGCCGGGCCTCGCACACCGCGTCGACCGAGCCTTCGCCGCGCGGCACCGTGCCGTCGGTCAGATAGGCCGCGAGGTGCTTGTCCAGACAGGAGTTGCCGCCCAGCGTGATGCCGTGGTTGCCGCCGCCCCGCTCGACCACCAGGCTGGAGCGGGCCAGCTGACGGTGCACCGTGACGGCGCCCTGGTACGGGGTGGCCGCGTCGCCGGTCGACTGGAACAGCAGCACGGGCGCCACCTTGGCGTTGGTGACGCTCACGGAGGCGAGGGGCTTCTTCGGCCAGAACGCACACGGCGCGTTGTACCAGGCGTTGTTCCAGGTCATGAACGGCGCCTTCGCGTACACCTTCCAGTTGTCCGTCCGCCACCGCTGCCAGTCGCGTGACCAGGCGGCGTCGCGGCACTGGACGGAGGCGTAGATGCTGTAGCCGTTCTCGTCGGCCGCGTCCGCGGCGCCGACCTTCTCGTAGATCTCGGTCAACGGGTCGGCGTCCTTGTCGTTCACGTACGCCGCGAACGCCGCGGCGAGGTAGGGCCAGTAGCCGTTGAAGTAGCCGCCGGGGAGGAACGTGTCCTCCAGCTCGGAGGGGCCCACCTTCCCGCCGGCCGGCGCGTTGGCCAGGGCTGCCCGCATCGCGTACCACTTGGCCTCGACCTCCGAGGGATCGGTGCCCAGTCCGTACGTCCGGTTGTACTTGGCGACCCACGCCAGGAACGCGCGGTGGCGGTCGTTGAAGGCGATGTCCTGCGCGAGGTTGGCCTCGTACCAGACGCCGGTGGGGTCGACGACCGAGTCCAGGGCCGCGCGGCGTACCCGCTGCGGGAAGAGCTTGGCGTAGACCGCGCCGAGGTAGGTGCCGTACGAGTAGCCGAAGTAGCTGATCCAGCGGGCGCCGAGTGCGGCACGGATGCGGTCCATGTCGCGCACGGCGCTGATCGTGTTGAGGTGCGGCAGCACGTCCGCGTACTTCTTGCCGCAGGCCAGCGCGAAGGCCTTGGCGCGCCGGAGGTTGGCCTTCTCGATCCGTGGTGTGCGGGGCACGGAGTCCGGCCGCACCGCGGCGAAGTAGCCGGGCTTGCAGTTGACGGCCGGCTTGCTCGCGCCGACCCCGCGCGGGTCGAAGCCGATGACGTCGTACTGGGCCGCCACCGCCTTCGGCAGCGCGGAGGCGACGAATCCGGCGAGCGTGAGACCGCTGCCGCCGGGGCCGCCCGGGTTGACCAGCAGCGGGCCCTGGTACTTCTTCGCGGTGTGCGGGACGCGGGACAGCGCGAGGGTGATGTGCCGTCCGTGTGGATCGGCGTGGTCGAGCGGCACCTTCAGGGACGCGCACTGGAGCGTCGGGTACTTCGTGGTGCCGCACTTCTTCCAGGTGAGGGGTGCGGCCCGAGCGGTGTCCGCGGTGTGCGGGGCGCTCGCCCCGGCGGCGGGGACGGCCGTCACAGCCGTGGCCATGACGACGGCGGCACCGCACAGCACGGTTGCGCGTTTTCCCATGGGGTCCTCCCAGGACGGAGGGATGCGGACCGCGAGAGCCACGGTCCCGGCCGCATTCATCCCGGAACGGACGCCTGGAAGAACTGGTTGTGAGAAGACTTGACCCTATTGGGCCGAGAGATGCGCTCCAATGCCCTCAGAGCAGGGAGAGCTGGGTCGGTTCGGACCGCGTGTGTCCGGCGGGCTCCGGCGCCGGCTCGGGCTCGCGGATCCGCCGGGGCATGCCCGCGCGCGTGGGGCCGATGCCGTACTCCTGGGCCAGGTCGTGGACCTGACGGGTGATCCGGCGCTGGTACCACTTCGGCGCGTAGGCACCGTCCGCGTACAGCCGCTCGTAACGGCGCACCAGGTGCGGGTGCTCGCGGCCGAGCCAGGCCATGAACCACTCGCGCGCCCCGGGCCGCAGATGCAGCACCAGCGGCGTGACCGAGGTCGCCCCGGAGGCGGCGATGGCCCGCACGGTGGCCCGTAGCTGGGCCGGCTGGTCGCTCAGGAAGGGAATCACCGGCGCCATCAGCACCCCGCATCCGAGTCCGTGCTCGGTCAGGGTCCGTACGACGTCCAGGCGCCGCTCGGGGGCGGGCGTGCCCGGCTCCACGGTGCGCCACAGCTCGGGGTCGACGAAGCCGACCGAGACGCAGACGCCGACGTCGGTCACCTCGGCGGACTGCTTCAGCAGCTCCAGGTCGCGCAGGATCAGCGTGCCCTTCGTCAGGATCGAGTAGGGGTTGGCGTGGTCGCGCAGGGCGGCGAGGATGCCCGGCATCAGGCGGTAGCGGCCCTCCGCCCGCTGGTAGCAGTCGACGTTCGTGCCCATCGCTATGTGTTCGCCCTGCCAGCGACGTGCGGAGAGCTGGCGGCGCAGCAGCTCCGGCGCGTTCACCTTGACCACGATCTGGGAGTCGAAGCCGAGTCCCGTGTCCAGGTCCAGATAGCTGTGGGTCTTGCGGGCGAAGCAGTACACGCACGCGTGCGAGCAGCCACGGTAGGGGTTGACCGTCCACTCGAAGGGCATGCGCGAGGCGCCCGGCACCCGGTTGACGATCGAGCGGGCCCGGATCTCGTGGAAGGTGATCCCGGCGAACTCGGGAGTGTCGAAGGTACGGGTGACCACGGCGTCCGCGCCGAACAGCGCGGCGTCGGCCCGGCTGTGTCCGGACTCCAGGGTGAGGTTCTCCCAGCGCATGGTGCCTCCTCGGTAGCACTGCCCCCAGAATAGAACACATGTTCCCTTGATCGTGCGACCTGTCTCCCGGCTTCGTTTCCGATCACTGTGCGATCGCTTCGGTGGGCTGATCGGGACCCCGATTTGGGTGCTCCGGCGGCGGGGTGGTTGGCTTGCTCCAACCCCCGAGAAATCAGGTCCTGGAGGAAGTCAATGGCGCAGGTCGAGGCCACTACGGAGCGGGTCGTCGCGGCGGACGCGGAGAAGGTGTTCGACGCCCTCGCCGACTACAGCGGCACCCGGCAGAAGATCCTGCCCGAGCACTTCAGCGAGTACGAGGTGCGCGAGGGCGGCGACGGCGAGGGCACCCTCGTCCACTGGAAGCTCCAGGCCACCAGCAAGCGCGTCCGCGACTGCCTGCTGGAGGTCAGCGAGCCCACCGACGGCGAGCTCGTCGAGAAGGACCGCAACTCCTCCATGGTCACCACCTGGCGGGTCACCCCGGCCGGTGAGGGCAAGTCCCGGGTCGTCGTCACCACCACCTGGCAGGGCGCCGGCGGCATCGGCGGCTTCTTCGAGAAGACGTTCGCCCCCAAGGGTCTCGGCCGCATCTACGACGCGCTGCTCGCCCGGCTCGCCTCCGAGGTCGAGAAGTAAGTCCCCGGTGTCCGGGGGCCCTTGGTCTCCTCTGGCCTCCTCACCGGATCGAGTGGATCTCAGTCGTGTCCGGGACGGCGCCGTAACTCGCCGTGCTTGCTCGTAGTTGTCGCCTATTGCGGGAAATGTGAGCAGGTACGGCGAGGGGAGCGGTACGTGGGCGGCACGACTCTGGTGCAGGACGAAACCGTCACCGCACCTCCTGCACAGGCTCCGCCCCAGGAGGCCGAGCCCCGACTGAGCCCGCGCCGGGTGCGGTTGGTCTTCCTGGCGCTGATGCTCGCGCTGCTGCTGGCCGCGCTGGAGCAGATGATCGTCGCCACCGCGCTGCCGAAGATCGTCGGCGAGCTGCACGGCCTGGACAGGATGTCCTGGGCGATCACCGCCTACCTCCTCACCGCCACCGTCGGACTGCCGATCTACGGCAAGCTCGGCGATCTCCTCGGCCGCAAGGGCGTCTTCCAGTTCGCGATCGTCGTCTTCGTCGTCGGCTCCGCGCTCGCCGGGCGGGCCGAGACGATGGACCAGCTGATCGCCTACCGCGCGGTCCAGGGCGTCGGCGCGGGCGGGCTCATGATCGGCGTCCAGGCGATCATCGCGGACATCGTGCCGGCCCGGGAGCGCGGCCGCTTCATGGGCCTGATCGGCGCGGCTTTCGGGCTCGCCTCGGTCGCCGGGCCCCTGCTGGGCGGCTATTTCACGGACCACCTCTCCTGGCGGTGGTGCTTCTACATCAACGTCCCCTTCGGCCTCGTCACCCTGGCCGTCGTCGCCGTCGTACTGAAGCTGCCCAAGCCGAAGGCCAGGGCCCGGCTCGACGTCCTCGGCGCGCTGCTGCTCGCCGCCGCCTCCACCTGCCTGGTCCTGCTGACCAGTTGGGGCGGCACCGAGTACGCCTGGGACTCCCACGTCATCCTCGGCCTCGGCGCCGGTGCGGCCCTCGCCACCGTCCTCTTCCTCGTCGCCGAGCACTTCGCCGTCGAACCCCTCATCCCGCTGCGGCTGTTCAGGGACTCCGTCTTCAACATCACCGGACTCGTCGGCCTGGTGATCGGCGTCGCCCTGTTCGGCGCCGCCAGCTATCTGCCGACCTACCTCCAGATGGTCGACGGGGCCACGGCCACCGAGTCGGGCCTGCTGATGCTGCCGATGATGGGCGGCATCGTCGGCGCCTCCATCGTCTGCGGCCAACTCATCAGCCTCACCGGCCGCTACAAGATCTACACCGTGCTCGGCAGCGCTCTCTCGGCCCTCGGCATGTGGCTGCTGTCGCGGCTCGAAGCGGACACGTCCCGGCTGCACTACAGCCTCTGGATGGCGGTGCTCGGCGCGGGAATCGGCATGGTGATGCCGGTCCTGATCCTCGCCGTGCAGAACTCCGTGCGCCCCGCCGACCTCGGCACCGCCACCAGCGCCAACAACTACTTCCGGCAGATCGGCGGCAGCGTCGGCGCCGCCGTCTTCGGCACCCTCTTCGCCGGACGGCTCGCGGACGCCCTGGCCGAACGCCTCCCCACGCGCGCGGGCGGCGAGCTGCCCGACCCCGAGTCCATCACCCCGCAGCTCGTCCACACCCTGCCCCCGGCGCTGCGCGACAGCTACATCCAGGCCTACGCCGACGCCATGCCGAGGATCTTCCTCTACCTGGTGCCGGTGCTCGTCCTCGGTCTGCTCATCGCCTTCTTCCTCAAGGAGACCCCCCTGTCGACCGATGCCGCGTCCCACGACGCCCCGGAGGCGGAACGGGCGCCGGTGAACGCCCAGATCCCCGCGGCCCGTTCGCGGTACGCCCCCGAAGTCCCCGTGCGCGGCACGGTGCAGCATCCCGACGGCACGTTCGTACGGCGCGCGGCGCTCACGCTCATCGACATCGCCGGGCAGCAGGTCGGGCGGGGCGGCAGCGGCGACGACGGCCGGTACACGCTGGCGACGCCGGGCCCGGGGTCGTACGTCATGATCGCCGCGGCGGGCGGCCACCAGCCGCAGGCCGTCTCCGTGACCGTCGGCGAGCACCCCGTCGAACTGGACATCGTCCTCGGCGGCGCCGGACGCCTCGCCGGCCGGGTGCTCACCCCGGACGGCACCCCCGTGGACGCCACCGTCACGCTCACCAACGTGCACGGCGAGGTCGTCGCCACCACCCGCAGCGGATGCGAGGGCGGCTACGTCATCACCGAACTCGTCGCCGGCGAGTACACCCTCGCCGCGAGCGCGGCGGCGTTCCGCCCGGCCGCCGTTCCCGTCACCGTCAAGGCGGCCCGCGAGACCCGCCAGGACATCGAACTCGCCGGCGGCGCCCTGCTGCGCGGCACCGTGCGGGCGGGCGGCGGACGGCCCGTCGAGGACGCGCGCGTGACCCTCCTCGACGCGGCCGGCAACGTCATGGACTCGCTCACCACGGGACCGGACGGCACCTTCCGGTTCGTCGATCTGGCCACCGGCGAGTACACCGTCATCGCCACGGGTTACCCGCCGGTCGCCACCGTGCTCCAAGTCGCCGGAGGGGGCCGCACGGAACGCGATCTCCAGCTCGGGCACGAGGACTGAGCCGACCACCGGGACCCGGCCCTGTCCTGCGCGGACGCGCTGCGGACGGGCCCGTCGGCCGACGCGCGAGCCGACGTGAACCTGTCTCATCAATTGTCGTATTGCGGCACATCACCTCGGCCCGGAGCCGTACGGTGGTGGGGGCGCGCAGATCTTGCGGAGCCTTGGGGAGAGAGGGCCTGGGCCATGGACCGTGGCACCGAGAGGGACGGCGCGGTGGCGGAACAAGCCGCGTCCGGACGCATCCCGCTGGCCGTGGTCGTGGTGGACCGCGAGGGCCTCGTCTCGCACTGGAGCTCCGGCGCACGCCGTCTGTTCGGTGCCGTCAAGGAGGAGGCGATCGGACGCCCGGCCGTCGACCTCCTGCCCGTCTCCGGAGCGCTCCCCGAGGACGACGACGTCTCCCCGTACGGCGCCTACGCGGCGTACGACGGTCTCGGCCACGACCTCGAATCGTCCCTCGACGGCCGGTTGTACTACCCGGCGGCGGGCCGCGCCCGGCTCACCGTGCCCGAGCGAAGCGAGACGGGGGCCCCTCCGCCCGAGGGCTGGGGGAGCGACCGCGTCGACGTGCTGTGGTGGGCCTACCCCTTGGTGGGACCCGGCCCTGAGCGGCTGCTGGTGCTCGGCGCCGACGTGGGACGGCTCCAGCAGGACGACCAGGACCACGACGACCCCACCGGCTACGAGCGCGTCGCTCCCGGGTTCGCCCTGCACACCGACTTCCCCGGTGCCGAGGAACTCGCCCGCAGGCTCCCCGAGATCCTGCCCAGCATGAGCGTCGACGAGAGCGCCCGCATCGTGGGCCAGATCCTCGAACTGGGCTATCCGGTCCTGGAGTTCAGCCAGAACGACCGGGTCCCCGTCACCCCCGACTGGGGCGTGCCCCGGCGCGTCGAGCGCAGGGCCCGCCGGGAGCGGGCCGCCCGGGCAGCCGCTCAGGGCCTGCCGTTACCGCAGGAGGACCCCGACGACGTCGAGAACCTCGAATACGCGGCCGTACGCGAACGGCTGGAGTTCCTCAACGAGGTCAGCGGCCGCATCGGCACCTCCCTCGATCTGTCGCGGACCATCGTCGAGGTCAGCAAGGCCGTCGTGCCCCGCTTCACCGACGTCGCCGGCACCTATCTGCGCGAACAGGTCGTCGCGGGTGAGGGGTTCCCCGAAGGCGTGCCGGACACGACCACCATGTGGCACCGGGTCGCCATCGAGCACACCGACGAGCCCGGCCGCTGGGACGACGTCGTGCCGGTCGGAGAGGCCATGCCCTTCCCGGCCCACACGCCGTTCTTCCAGTGCATGACCACCGGCGATCCCGTGCTGGTGCCGCGCATCAGCGAGGAGATGGGCCATGCCATCGCCTCCCAGTTCGAGAAGCGCGACATCCGGCCGCTGATCACGGGCCGGTCCATGCTGGTCGTGCCGCTCAAGGCCCGTGACGTCGTGCTCGGCTTCATGATCCTGCTGCGCCACCCCGAGCGGCCCGTCTTCAACGACATGGACCGCGTCACCGGCGCCGAACTCGCCGCCCGCGCGGGCCTCGTGCTCGACAACGCGCGCATGTACACCTACCAGGAGAGCGTCGCCGAGACCCTCCAGGACAGCATGCTGCCGCACATCCCGCCGCGCATGGCGGGCTGCGACATCGCCACCCGCTATCTGCCCGGCACCCTCCTCGGACGGGTCGGCGGCGACTGGTTCGACTCCGTGAAACTGCCCGGAGCGCGCACCGCCCTCGTCGTCGGCGACGTGATGGGCCACGGCCTCAACTCGGCGGCCATGATGGGCCAGTTGCGGACCGCCGTGCAGACCATGGCCGCCCTGGACCTGCCGCCCGCCCGGCTGCTGCGCAACCTGGACGACCTCGCCCAGCGCCTCGGCGACACCTACCTCGCGACCTGCCTGTACGCCGTGTACGACCCCATCGCGAGCGAGCTCCACATCGCGAACGCCGGCCATATCCCGCCCGTTCTGGTCCATGCCGCCGACGGGCGCAGCGAGCTGCTCGACCTGCCGACGGGTGCGCCGATCGGCGTCGGAGGGGTGCCCTTCGAGGCGGTACGCGTGCGGGTGGAGCCCGGCGACCGGATCGTGATGTGCACCGACGGCCTCGTCGAGGTGCGCGGCGAGGACATCGGTGTCGGCCTGGCGACCCTCTGCGAGTCCGCAGCTCACCCCGCCGCCGCCATGGACGACGCCTGCGACACCATCATCCGCGCACTCAACCCCCGTGGCGGCCGCAAGGACGACGTGGCCCTGCTGATGGCCCGGCTGGCCGGCATCGAACCGCAGGACGTCGCCGAGTGGCGGCTGGCCCTCGATCCGGTGGAGGTCGGCCGGGCCCGCGCCGTCGTCCGGGAGCAACTGCACGACTGGGGCCTGGGCAGGCTCGCCGACAGCGCCGAGCTGATGGTCAGCGAGCTCGTCACCAACGCCGTACGGCACTCCCACCACCGCCCCGTCGAACTGCGCCTCGTGCGCGGCGACACGCTGCTGTGCGAGGTGGACGACGACGACCACGATCTGCCGACCCTGCTCAACGCCGGGCCCACCGACGAGTCCGGGCGCGGCCTGCGGGTGGTGAGCGTGCTCGCGCGGGAGTGGGGCACGAGCCGTACGAGCACCGGCAAGGCCGTCTGGTTCGAACTCACGGTCCCGCGACGCTGACACATCGTGGCCCGAAGGGCGCACGACGGCGTATCGGTCTCGAATGCGGAGTGAAGGTATGCGCCGCGTGCTTGTGGCCGAAACCGGGCCGCGATAGACCGTACTCGCCCGTCACTTCACGGCGGGTCGGCGTCGCAACCTGGGGAGTCGGTCATGAGCGTGACGAGTCGATACCGGGCGGCCTGGGAGGGCTTCTGGAGTGAGGCCCCCGAGGAGCAGGGGGCGGTGTTCTGGGACGCGGAGCCGGCCCTGACCGCCGGCCGCCATCTGGCCCTCTTCGAGGCACACCTGACCGATCCGGGCCTGGCCATGGTGGATCTGGGCTGCGGCAACGGCACCCAGACCCGGTTCCTCGCCGAGCGCTTCCCACGCGTCGTAGGCGCCGACCTGTCCGCCGCGGCCCTCGACCACGCACGCCGCGCCGACCCCGCGGGGCAGGCGACGTACCGGTTGTCCGACGCCGTGGAGAAGGCCGAGGCCGAGACGCTGCACGCCGAACTCGGCGACGCCAACATCTATATGCGGGGCGTCCTGCACCAGGCCGAGTCCGACGACCGGCAGTCGATGGTGAACGGGATCGCCACGCTGGTCGGCGAGCGCGGCCGGGCCTTCCTCGTCGAGCTCTCCGAGTCCGCCAAGCCCGTCCTGCTGGGCCTCGCCCAGAGCCCCTCGGGACCGCCGCCCAAGCTCGCGCCCGTCTTCCGGCACGGCATCGCCCCCGGCGAGGTGGCCGACGAGGCTGTGCCCGAGTACCTGCGTGCGGCCGGACTCACCGTCCTCGCGAGTGGCGAACTGCCGCTGATCACCACGGAGTACGGGCCCGACGGCACGCGCATCGAGCTGCCGTCGAAGTGGTGGGTGGCGGGCCGCACGGTGTGACGGGTCCCGACCGGAGTTGAGGGTGGTTCGCCCCGCGGCGCGGGCACCGGAGGGCGGACCACCCCAGGATCACTCGACCCCGCGGCCCCGGCGGTAGGCCACCCAGCCCGTGGCCACCAGGGCGGCCGCGAGTGCGGCGGCGGAGATCACGGAGACGCCGGTGGAGGCGAGGCCGCCGCCCGCGGTGGACGTGCCGGTGCCGCCGGTGGCCGACCCCGTGGTGCTGCCACCGGTCGTGTCCGTTCCGCCGCCCGTCGTGCCGCCCGAGGAGCCGGAGCCGCCCGTCCCGCCGGTGTCCCCGGGCTCCGGGTCCGTGTCCACCGGGTCCTGTCCGACGAAGCTGACCGGGACCTTCACGTCCTGGGAGCGGTCGCCCGAGAGGGTGTGGTCGGCGCGGGTGGCGAGGACGCACCTGGCCTTGAAGCAGTCGGTGAACTCGTCCTTGGCGTCCACCGACAGTTCGACCTCGAAGGAGCCGCCGTCGCCGTACGGGATCGCGAGGTCCTGGCCGTAGTCCGGCGGGTTGGAGGAGATCCACGCCGAGGAGTGGGACGCGCCGCTCATGTCGACGCCGCCGACGCACGGAGTCGGCAGTTCGCCGTCGCCGTTGTCGACACACAGGGCGACGTAGACGCCCTTGTCGACGTCGTAGCCGGAGCCGGTGACCTTCAGCGTCTGGTTCTCGGTGGCCAGGTGGTTGACCGGGGTGACGGTGAGCTTCTGGCCTTCGGTACCGGTCTCGGTCCTGCTGCCCGAGGGCTCGGAGTCCTCGCCGTCGCCGCCGCCGTCCCCGGTGGACTCGGTGACCGTCAGCGTGATGGGTGCGGTGCGCGTCGTGCCCACGGAGTTCGTGAACTCGGCGCGGTACCGGTAGCCGTCCTGCGCCGCCCTGGCGGTGAAGGAGTACGTGTTCCTCGTCGCGCCCTCGAGCGTCGACCAGGTCTGGCCGCCGTCCGGGCTGACCTGCCAGCGCACGGTCGGCTCCGGGGTGCCCTCGGCCGCCGCGACGAACGTGACCTCGTCGCCGGGGTCGACGGACTGGTCGGTGGGGGACTGGGTGACCTTGGGGGACATGCGCAGGTCGAGCTTGACGACCTTGCTCTCCGCCTGCTTGGTGACGTACACGGACGTCGCACCCTTGGCGACGGCGACACCCGCGTAGGCGCCCGCGAGGCTGCCCGGGAGGGAGACCGGGTCGGCCGTCTGCCGGAACGTCGCGCCGTCGAGGACCTGGAGCGAGCCGTTTTTGTCCGAGGTGCTCTCGGAGAGGTCCTCGCGCAGCACGAAGGCCCGCCCGGTGGTCTTGTCGAAGGCCGCCGCCGTGGGCCGGTCCGCGCCCGTCAGGGTGGTCAGCGGCTTGCCGTCCTTGTCGAAGACGAGCACCGAGGTCCCGCTGCCCACCCAGACGTTGCCGGTGGCCGGGTCCGGTTCGACGAAGAAGACGGAGTCGGCGGGGAGTTCGGCCGTGGCGGTGACCTCGAAGGTGGCGGTGTCCACGCGGCGCAGCACCGTCCTGCCCTCGGTGGTGCCCACGGACCAGGCGGCGCCGTGCGCGGCGTCCACGCCGAGCTGGTTGCCGCCCTCCAGCGTGACCGTGCCGCGCACGGCGCCGGTGGCGACCTCGACGCGGCGCAGCTCGGGGCCGGCCGCGACCAGGACGGTGGAGGTGTCCGCGTCCTGGCCGACGCCGGTGAACGTCGCTCCGTTGAACCAGACGCCCTGCGCGACGGTGTCCCCGTTCCTGGCGGTGCCCACGCCGCGCAGCGGGTAGTGGAAGACCACGCCGTCGCCCGGGAGCGGACCGGCGATCCGCCGGACCACACGGGCGGCCATCGCACCGTTCGCGCCGGGTGCCTGGGCGATGTGGCTGAGGACCCTGCCGTCCCCCGGGTCCAGGACGTACAGGCCCTGCTCGGCCACGTCGGAGGTGTCGGGGATGTTGTCCGAACCGACGTACAGCTTCCCTGAGTCGGGGTGCAGGAGGAGGTCCAGGGGGCGTCCGGCGGTGGTGAACTCGGCCGCTCTCACATAGCTGACGGTGCCCGGCGGGACGTCCACACCGTCGCCGCCGTCGTCGCCGTCACCGGGGTCCTGGCCCTCGAAGGTGATCGGGATGCGGACGTCCTGGGAGCGGTCGCCGGTGCCGTTGTGATCGACACGGGTGACGACCGAGCAGGCGACCTCCAGACAGTCGAGGCCGCTGTCCTTGGCCTTGACGCCCAGGTCGACGTCGAAGGTGCCGCCCTCGCCCCACCGTTCGGCGATCGTGCCCGCGCCCTCGTCCGAGGCGTCCCGCGGGATGATCCACGCCGAGGAACCGCTGCCGCCGCTCTGGTCGGCGCCGCCGAGGCAGGGGGTGGGGATGCGGTTGTCGCCGTTGTCCTTGCAGACGGCGACGTAGACACCCTTGGTGTCGTCGTAGCCCTCGCCGGTGACGCGCAGGGTCTCGCCGGCCGGGTCGATGTTCGCGGAGGCGGAGACCGAGAGTTTCTGGCCGTCCTTGCCCAGTGCCGTCTTCGGGGTGTCGGCGGCCTGGGCGGGTGAGCCGACGGTCACGGCCGTGGCTCCGGCGGCCACCAGGGCGACGGCGCCCAGAAGCGCCGCGGGGCGTCTGAGCCGGCGCACGGCCGGGGTGTCCGGCCGCCGCCGCTCGGTTGTGTCGTCTGTCATGGCGGGTTCCTACGGGAAGGTGAGGGGGATGCGGACGTGCCGGAACGGGCCGGCCGGGTGGCCGGCCCGGGTACCAGTCGGTGCTACGGGCGCCTACTGGAAGGTGATCGGGACGTGCACGTCGTAGTTGCGGTCGTTGGTGTCGAAGTGGTCGGCACGCGTGACGACGGCGCAGTCGACGTCCTGGCCGCAGACGGTGCCGTCCTCGAGGGTGGCCTTGACGAAGATGTCCACGTCGAAGGTGCCGCCGGAGCCGAACTTGGAGCTGTTGGCGAACATGCCGCCGAAGGTGTTGTTGACCCAGTGCGAGGCGCCGGTGGAGCCGCTCTCGTCCTGGCCGCCCAGACACGGGGTGGGCTTGTTCGCGCCCGGTGCGCCGTTGACCACGCACAGACCCACGTAGATGCCCTGCCCGGTGTTGAAGCCGGAGCCGGTGACGTTGATGACCTGTCCGGCGGCGGTCGCCGTGTTCGGAGCGGTCACCGAGAGGTTGTACGTCGTGCCGCCGTCGGTGATCGTGCGCGTCGAGGTGGCGGCGGACGCCGAGGTCGCCAGGCCCAGGGTGAGGGCGGTGGAGGCCACGAGGGCGAAGCCGGCGCGGGCGGAGTGAACGGGTCTCATGGTGAGGGGACACCTTTCCGGGTGTGCGACAACCCCGTGGGGGGTTAGGTAAGGCAAACCTAAGTACGACTTCCCGTCGCTTGTCAACGCATGGCAAAGAAATTCCAAATCCCGCTGCTGGAAAGGGAGTTGGGCATGCCGAGGAGCGGGCCGTGCGGCCCGCTCCTGGTCGCGGATTCGCTCCGTCTCGCACCCGGGTCAGCCCGAGGAGCGGACCTCGAACCGGGTGGCCGCCAGGCGTTCGCCGGTGACGGAGCGGAACTCGACGGTGTGCGGGCCCTCGGTGGCGGTCGCGTACACCGGGAAGGTCCGGGAGACGCGGCCCTCCTCGTCGGCCACCGCCTGGTACCGGGTGTCGGCGTCGATCGCGACGAGGACGACCTCGCCGGGCTCGAAGCCAGCGCCGCCCGCGGTCTGTTCGCCGCCCGCTGTCAGTTCCCCGGCCGACACGGTCGCCACGGGCGCGGAGGAGGGCGTGGCGCGGTCCGGCTGTTTCGGCCCGTTCGGTGCTGGGGTGTCCGGCGGCGGAGACGGTGTCCCGGCGGGCGGCGCGGAGTCGGCGGGCCCGGGGGAGGCGGCGCTCCCCGTGCCGACCGTCACATCGAGTCGGCCCAGACCGTCGCCCTGCGCGAACGGCTCCCCGCTCCACTGCGCCAGCAGCCGCGCGCCCTCCTTGGTGAGTGACGCCCGCAGCCCGGTCCACGTCATCCCGCCCGTCCGTACGGCAGGGGCGGCGCCGTCCGCCGTCACCTCCGCCAACGCCAGCTCGCGCGCGTGGCCGCCGGTGGTCGTACGGGCGTGGAGGGCGCCGCCGTCACCGCCGTCCAGCTCCAGTCGCAGGCCGCCCAGCGTCAACGGCGCCACCGAGTCGGAGGCCGGAACGATCCGGGCCGCGCCGCCCAACTCGACCGCCGCGGCGCCGGATTCGGGATCCGCGCCGCCGCCCGTCGCCGGGAACCAGACGCGGTCCGCGGATCCTCCCGCGGCGGGTTCGCTGACGTCGATCTCCATGCCGTGGTCGGTCGGCTCCGCGCCGGCCGTCGTCCAGCTCACGTACCCGCCGGACACCGGGCGCGGGAACGGATCCGCGTCCTGTGCGACCGCCGACCCCGCGCCCGGACACAGCAGCGCGAGCAGGGCGCCGCCGGTCACGGCGGCGCCGCCGGGTCTTTTCGCCATCTTCAGGTCTCCCTCTGGAGTGTGAGGTCGGGTGCGGGGCGGCATGCGAGGCCGGCCCGCGCGCGGTCAGCCCGCGCTCGCCGCGCGGCGTCGCCCGCGGGCCCAGAGCCAGGTCCCGGTGCCGGCCGCGACCAGGGCGACCGCCGCCCCGCCGGCCGTCAGGGCGATGGAACCGGTGCTCGCGAGGGGCCCGCCGGACGTCGTGTCGCCGCTGCCGGCCGAACTGTCCGTGGTGCCACCGCCGGTCGTGCCCGCACCGGCCGTCGCGGTCGGCGTCGCCGCGGCGCCGTCGCCGTTCGACGCGCTCCCGCCGCTGCCGCCGAACGTCACCGGGATCCGGACCGTCTGGCTCTGGTCGCCGCCCCGGGTGTGGTCGTTGCGGGTGATGACGGCGCATTTCACGCCGGATTCGGTGCAGTCGGTGTTCGCGTCCTTGGCGCGCACCTTCAGCCGCACGCTGAACGAGCCCTTGTGGCCGCTGCCTTCGTACGGTTTCGCCAGCCCCTCCCCGTACGAAGGCGGGTTGGAGGAGACCCAGGCGGACGCCCCGGACTCGCCGGACATGTCCACTCCGCCCACGCAGGGCGTGGGGGTCTTCCCCGCGCCGTTGTCCACGCAGAAGGCGACGTAGATGCCCTTCTCGGTGTTGTAGCCGGAACCCGTCACGGTCACCGTCTCGCCGTCCGGGTCGAGGCCGGAGGACTTGGAGACGGTGAGTCTCTGGCCCTCGGGGCCCGTCGACGAACCGCCCGCAGCGGCTGCCGGCGAGGCGGCCGGAAGCACCAGGAGGACGGAGGCGGCCGCGGCCGCCCTCACGGTCGTACGAGCAACTCGCCTGCCGCGCAGGCCACATGGCGATTTCACGTCGCACCCCCACCAGGAGTTAATAAGGTAAACCTAACCTAAGCTATTGATCAACTCGATGTGACACGAGAGTCCGGAGGGCCGAGCGATGCGAATGACCGGAAGACCCCACCCAGTGGCCGGAAGGCCCCATCCGGAGGAATGCGGGGCGCACCCGGGATCCCCGCGCCGCCGGGCCCTCGCGCCCCTCGCCCTGGCGCTCGCGTTGCTGACGGGTGCCTGCGGCGGCGGGGGCGGAGGAACCTCGGCCGCGGACCAGTCACCGGCTTCCGCGAGCGCACGTGCCGCCGCGGCCGAGAAGCAGCTCGCGAAGAACACCCTCGTCCCGCTCGAAGGCGAGCCGCCCGCCCCGAAGCTGCCGGTCACCGTCGACTCCTCCGACGGCCGGAAGGTGACGGTGAAGGACGCCTCGCGCATCCTGCCGCTCAACGGCGGTGTCGCGGAGATCGTGTTCACACTGGGCCTCGGCGACCGGGTCGTCGGCCGGGACATCACCGCCACCTTCGCGGAGGCGAAGAAGCTCCCGCAGGTCACCAAGGCGCACGACGTGAGCGCGGAGGGCGTGCTCTCGCTGCGGCCGACCGTCGTGCTGGCCGACACCGACACCGGACCTCGGGAGGCCATCGACCAGATCCGGGACGCCGGCGTCCCCGTCGTCGTCCTCGACCCCGCCACCGAACTCGCCGACGTCACCACCCGCACCACCCGCGTCGCCGAGGCGCTCGGCGTTCCCGCGGCCGGCAAGGCCCTGAACCGGCGCATGAGCGACGAACTCGCCGCCGCCCGCGCCTCCGTGCCCAAGGGCAGCAGGCCCAAGGTCGCCTTCCTGTACATGCGCGGCAGCGCGGCCGTCTATCTGATCGGCGGCAAGGGGTCGGGTGCCGACTCGCTCGTCGAGGCCGCGGGGGCCGTGGACGCGGGCGAGGAGGCCGGGCTGGACAAGCCGTTCACGCCGATCACCAGCGAGGCCCTGGCGCGGGCCCAGCCGGACGTGATCCTGATGATGACCAAGGGGCTGGAGTCGGTCGGCGGGGTGGACGGTCTGGTCGGCATTCCGGGGGTCGGCCAGACGCCGGCCGGGATGAACCGCCGGGTCGTCGACATGGAGGACGGGGTGCTGCTCGGCTACGGGCCGCGTACGCCGTTGGTGATCGACATCCTGGTGGACCGCATCCACCAAACATGAGAAAAGTTCACGGTTGCAGCATCTGGCGACCTCGACACCCCCTGGGCTACCGTCGGTAACACCCGCTTTCGCAGCGGCCTCTCGTGTGTCTCCCGCCCCGCGCAGCACCCCTGCGTCGTTCCCCTGCGTACCTCCCCGGAAGGCAGCCCATGGAGAACCCGTCAGCCCCTGTCGCGATCACCCGCCGTCGTGCCCTGACCGTCGCCGGCGGGGTGCTCGCCGGAGCCGCTCTCACTCAGGCGACGTTCCCGGCCTTCGCGGCCTCGGCCGGCTCCTCGGACGCGGACGCCATCGTCGTCGGCCACGGGCTCGCCGGGCTGGTCGCCACGGCCGAACTGGCGGCGGCGGGACGCAAGGTGCTGCTCCTGGACCAGGAGCCGGAGGCGAGTCTCGGCGGACAGGCGTTCTGGTCCTTCGGCGGGCTCTTCTTCGTCAACTCCGACGAGCAGCGGCTGATGGGCGTCAAGGACTCGCACGACCTGGCCTGGCAGGACTGGCTGGGCACGGCCGGCTTCGACCGCGGGATCACCGACCCCTCAGGGCAGGACCACTGGGCCTACAAGTGGGCCGAGGCGTACGTGGACTTCGCCTCCGAGGAGAAGCGGTCCTGGCTGGCCGGGCTCGGCATGCAGTGGTTCCCCATCGTCGGCTGGGCCGAGCGCGGCGGCGGGCTCGCGGACGGGCACGGCAACTCGGTGCCGCGCTTCCATGTCACGTGGGGCACCGGGCCGGCCGTGGTCGAGCCGTTCGAGAAGAAGGTCCGGGCGGCCGTGGCGGACAAACTGGTCACCTTCAAGTTCCGCCACCGGGTGGACGAGCTGATCGTCACGGACGGTGCCGTCACCGGCGTACGCGGCGCCGTCCTGGAGCCGAGCGACGCGGCACGGGGCAAGCCCAGTTCCCGCACCGTGGTCGGCGAGTTCGAGCTCAACGCCCCCGTGGTGGTCGTCACCTCCGGCGGCATCGGCGCCAACCACGACCTGGTGCGGCAGAACTGGCCCGCCCGGCTCGGCACCCCGCCCAAGTCCATGGTCACCGGTGTGCCCGCGCACGTGGACGGCCGCATGCTGGCGATCACCGAGAAGGCGGGCGGCCGGATCGTCAACCCCGACCGGATGTGGCACTACACCGAGGGCCTGAAGAACTACGACCCGATCTGGCCCGGCCACGGCATCCGCATCCTGCCCGGCCCGTCCTCCATGTGGTTCGACGCCACCGGCAAACGCTTCTCCAGCCCCGACATCCCGGGCTACGACACCCTGCACACCCTCAAGTCGATCACCGACTCGGGACACGAGTACTCCTGGTTCGTCACCACGCAGAAGATCATCGCGAAGGAGTTCGCGCTGTCCGGCTCCGAGCAGAACCCGGACCTCACCGAGAAGAACATCTGGATGCTGCTCTCCCGTATCTGGCAGACGCCGGAGCCGATCGAGCGGTTCAAGGAGAAGGGCGAGGACTTCGTCGTCGCCAAGACCCTGCCCGAACTCGTCGCGGGAATGAACAAGCTGACCGGCGACAACCTGATCGACCTCGCCGACCTCAAGCGGCAGATCGAGGCCCGCGACCGCGAGATGGACAACCCCTACACCAAGGACGCCCAGGTCATGGGCATCCGTAACGCGCTCGCCTATCCGGGTGACACGCTCAGCCGCACCGCGGCCGCCCACAAGATCCTGGACACGAGCGCCGGCCCCTTGATCGCGGTGCGTCTCAACATCCTCACCCGGAAGACGCTCGGCGGCCTCCAGACCGACCTCTCCGGCCGCGTCCTGGACGCCTCCGGGACCCCGATCTCCGGTCTGTACGCGGCCGGAGAGGTCGCCGGCTTCGGCGGCGGCGGCGTCCACGGCTACCGCTCCCTGGAGGGCACCTTCCTCGGCGGCTGCCTGTTCTCGGGCCGGATGGCGGGGCGGGCGGCGGCAGCGGCGACCGGGACCTGAACCGGTCGTCCCGGGCAGACGTCGGGACGGCTCAGGTCTCGGTCGGCACGCAGAGGACCGGGACGCGGGAGAGGTGCAGGAGCTTGTGGGGGGTCGAGCCCAGCAGCGCCCCGCGCACCGGGCTCTCGCCCCAGGTGCCCACCACGATGAGCCGCGCCGCATGGCGTGCCGCGGCATCCAGCAGCGCCGGTGCGGGCTTGTGGTCGATGAGCTCGACCGTGGCCCGCACGCCGGCCTCCTCCGCCACCCGGACCGCGTGATCGAGGGCGTGATGGCCGGCTTCGCGGACCGCCTCCCGATGGGCCGCGTACTCGTCGCCCATGGCACCCGGGGCCGCGGTGGCGTAGACCAGCACGAGGGGTTCGCCGAACGCCGCCGACATCTCGATCGCGACGGTCAGCGCACGCACGGCGCCGGGGGACTCGTCGAAGCCGAGGACCACTGACATCTTCAGGACTCCTTGCTCCCCGGCCCGTCACCGTCGACGAGGGCGGGGTCGACCACACCGGGGCGTTCCGACCAGAACACGGGAGCCAGCAGCCGCCATACGACCATGATGACCACGCCCGTGACGGAGATGCCGATGCCGATGACGAGCGGGGGGCCGAGCCCGAACCACGAGTCGCCGCTGTAGGAGTTGGCGGGGTCGGACATGTCGATGACCGATTCCACCAGCAGCCAGGACAGCAGCCCGGCACCGACGAGCGGGCCGAGGCCGATGAGGACGAAGTGGTGGACGCTTCTGGTCAGTTGGCGGCGGTAGTAGACGGCGCAGGCGACACCGGTGAGCGCGTAGTAGAACGCGATCAGCAGCGACAGCGCGGTGAGCGAGTCGAACAGCGCGTTGGAGCTGATCTCACTGACCACGAGGTACCAGGCGATGGCGATGCCGGCGACCCACCAGGTGCTCACGTCCGGGGTACGGAACCGCGGATGGATCCGGCCGAAGTGCGCGGGCAGCGCATGACGCCGCGCCATGGACAGCGCCGTGCGGGACGCCGGGATGATCGTCGTCTGCGTCGACGCCAGCGCGGACGTCGACACCGCGAGCAGGACGACCCAGTGCCAGCCGCCCATGGCCTCCTCGGCGAGCAGGGCGAAGATGAACTCCTCCTCCGCCGCGTTCTCGGCCAGATAGGCCGTTCCGGCGTAGGCGACCACCGCGAAACCGACCGCCACATAGGTCACCAGCAGAATGACCGTCGACCACACGGCGGCCTTGCCCGGAGCGGTGGCGGAGTCCTCGGTCTCCTCGGTGAGGTTGACCGCCGACTCCCAGCCCCAGTAGATGAACACGCCGAGCAGCAGGGCCCCGGTCAGCGATGCCCCTCCGGCTCCGAAGGGGTCCAGCCAGCTGATCGACGGTTCGATGGCGTCGAGCGTGCCGGTGTCGGCGTACACCCGGTACAGCGCCACCACGGCGAAGGCGAGCAGACAGACGACCTGCGCGAGGATCAGGATGTTCTGCACCCTGGCCGACACCTCGGTGCCGATGACGCAGATGGCCGTCATCACCAGGATGAGCAGCACCGTCAGCAGCCGGCGAAGGGCGTCGTTGTCCACCCAGCTGTCCAGGCCGAAGGCGAGCAGGGCGAAGGTCACGGCCACGTCCGCGAGCGATCCGACGACCAGCACCCCGGTCATCGCGATGGCCCAGCCGCCGAGCCACCCGGCCCACGGCCCCATGGCCCGGGTGACCCAGGAGAACGTGGTGCCGCAGTCCTGGTCGACCTTGTTGAGGTAGTAGAACGCCGAGGCGATCAGCAGCATCGGCACGAACGACGCCAGCATCACACCGGGGGCGTAGATCCCCACCAGTGCCACCACCGGGCCGATGACCGCCGCCACCGAGTACGCCGGGGAGGTGGCGTTGAGCCCGATGACCAGCGCGTCGAGGAACCCGATCGCATCGGGCTTCAAGCCGGCGGACTGCGGTGGGCCCGCGCCCGCGAGGTCCTTGGCCATGTTCCCTCACTCCCGTACTCCCGGTGTACGTCGATCCCATAGAACAGGGAGTGAGAGGACATTCAGGTCATTGATGACTTTTGGCGGTCATATGTCGCCCACGGGTCGGGTCAGCCCTCGGCGGGCGCCGAGATGAGGGCGGCCAGGTCCTCGGCGGTGCGCGGACCGTCCGCCGCCTCGGTCAACAGGCCGTGGGAAAGAAGGAGCCGGGCGGCCGCGACGCCCCAGGGCAGCCGTAGTCCGGCCTGCTGGAGGAGTTCCGTGCGGGCCAGCATCGCGGGCGCGGGACCGGTGCGTACGCCGGACGGGGTGAGCAGCGCCGCGTCGTCGGCCCAGCGCAGGGCCAGGTCGACGTCGTGGGTGGCCATGACGACCGTGGTGCCGCCCGCGCGCAACCCGTCGAGGGTGGCGAGCAGGCGCTCCTGGCCGTCCGGGTCGAGCCCGGCGGTCGGTTCGTCGAGGATCAGCACGCGGGGCCGCATCGCGACGGCGCCCGCGATCGCCGTGCGCTTGCGCTGCCCGTACGACAGCAGATGCGTGGGCCGGTCGGCCAGCGCGGTGATGTCCAGGGCGGTGAGCGCCTCGTCGACCCGCACCCGTACCTCGGCATCGGACAGGCCGAGGTTCAGCGGGCCGAAGGAGACGTCCTGGGCGACGGACGCGGCGAACAGCTGGTCGTCCGGGTCCTGCACCACCAGCTGGACGGTCGTCCGCAGCCGCGTCAGCCCCTTGCGGTCGTACGTGACCGGCGCGCCCGCCACGGTCAGCCGGCCGTCGTGCGGGCGCAGGCCGCCGCTGAGCAGCCGCATCAGCGTGGTCTTGCCACTGCCGTTGCGGCCGAGCAGCGCCAGCGCGCGCCCCTCGCACACGTCGAAGTCGAGGCCGCTGAGCACGACGGGGCCGTCCTCGTAGGCGTAGGACGCGCCCCGCAGGGCGACCAGGGCGGTGGGCTCGCTCATGGCAGGGCCCTTTCCAGTACGAGGGTGAGGGCGGCCAGCGTCGCGAGGAGTGCGCAACTCGCGGCCGTGAAGCGGACGGAGACCCGGGCCTCGGGCACCAGGACGCGCAGGGTGCCGTCGTAGCCGCGCCCGGCGAGCCCGGCCTGGAGCCGGGTGGCCCGGTCGAAGGCCCGCACGAAGGCGGTGGCACCGAGCCCGGCCAGCGACCGCCACTCCGCGGCCCGTCCGGTGTGCCCGAGCCGGGCGGCCTGGGCCTCCCGGATACGGCGCATGGAGTCCAGGAGCAGGAAGCTCATGCGGTACGTCACCAGGGCGACGTCGACGACGGGCGCGGGCACGCCGGCCTTCACCAGACGGGGCAGCAGATCCGACATAGGGGTGGTGAAGGCGAACAGCAGCACCCCGAGTGAGGCGGCCGAGGTGCGCAGCAGCAGCTCCCCGGCCCGCAGCGGGCCCTCGTCGGCGAGGGACACGAAGCCTTCCGGCCCGCCGACCTGGACCAGCAGGGTGAGCGCACCGGTCACACAGAAGCCGAGCGGCACGCGGTAGGCGCGCCACAGCCGCCGCGCGGGCACGCCCGCCGGACCCAGCAGTACGGCGAGGGCGGTGGCCAGGATCAGTGCGGCGCCCGGCCAGGGCGGCAGCGAGATCGCGAGCACGGTGAGGCCGAGCCCGAGCACGGCCTTGTCCACGGGGTGACGGCGGCGCCAGCGACTGCTGTGCGCCGCCGCGTCGATCGGCAGCACGAGGCGTCAGGCCCTTTCAGCCGTGGACTCCTCGGGGGTGGCACCGGCCGAGCCGCCGGTGTCACCCACCCGCTCCAGCGCCCGCTGCTCTCCCTGCCGCCGTCCCCGGTGCAGGCCGAAGTAGTAGGCGAGGACCCCGGCGCCGAGGGCCGCCTGGAGGGAGAACAGCGCCGACTCGATCTCGCCGGACGGCGGCTCGTACAGCGGCGAGAACCACGGCTCGTAATCCGGCTTGATCTCGGTGATCGCCGACTCCGCCTCACTGTCGGCGCCCGTGAACGGCTCCTCCTTGTGGTCACCGAGGCCGAGGGCCAGCGGCAGCACGGCGAGGGCGGCCACGACGAGCAGCAGCAGGACGTTGATCTTCGTGTTCCTGCTCATCGGGCCACCGCCTCGGTCTCGGTCTCGGCTTCGGTCCGGGACTGCCTCTTGGTCAGGAGTACGCCCAGCCGGGTCAGTTCGCCCTTGCTGGACTGCACCAGCAGCCGCATCACGAGCACCGTGAGCAGTCCCTCGCTGACCGCGAGGGGGATCTGGGTGACGGCGAAGATGGAGCCGAACTTGCCGAGCGCGCCCAGGAATCCGCTGCTCGGGTCGGGGAAGGCGAGCGCCAGCTGGACGCTGGTCACGCAGTAGGTGGACAGGTCGGCGACGAAGGCCCCGAAGAACACCGCGACCATCAGCGGCACGTCGTACCGCCGTAGGAGTCGGTAGATCGCGTATCCGGCCCAGGGCCCGACGATCGCCATCGAGAAGACGTTGGCGCCGAGCGTGGTCAGACCGCCGTGCGCGAGCAACAGCGCCTGGAAGAGCAGGGTGATGGTGCCCAGGACGGCCATGATCGGCGGCCGGAACAGGATGGCACCGAGGCCGGTGCCGGTGGGATGCGAGCAGCTGCCGGTCACCGAGGGCAGCTTCAGCGCGGACAGGACGAACGTGAAGGCTCCGGAAGCACCGAGGAGCAGTGTGCTCTCGGGGTGCTCCTTGACTTCACGGGTGAGTGAACGGACGCCGTGGACGACGAAGGGCGCGGACGCGACGCCCCAGGCGACCGCGTGCGCCGGAGGCAGGAAACCCTCGGCTATGTGCATGGCTCAGCAGACCCTCTCCAGCACCTCGTGGATGGTTGACGCGCCTTGGCCGGTCTCCTGGCTTACGGGTACCACCGCCCGTGCTCCGCCTTCCCGGGTCCCGAAGGACCCAGTGGCTGCCCGTTTGAGGGCCGGAGCCGGACTTCCCGATTCACAGTGGCGAGGGCCGCACCGGCATCACACCGGCTTTCCCGTTCACCAAGGCGTGGTGACAGTAGTGCCCGGACAGGGTGGCTGACAAGCGCGCCTCAGGGGCGCGAAAGGGTCGCTCGACCGCTCACGACGTGCCCGTGCGCAGGGCCGGATGCCGCACTCCCCGGCCTCCCCCGGCGCCCTGTCCTTACGTGGCGCGGGCGGATGCCGCGGTGGCGGGACTCGACCTCGATACGGCTCTCCGACTCGTAGGAAGTTCCCTCGCCGACGCGTAACGTGAATCACATGAAGATCCTCATCAGCGCCGACATGGAGGGCGCCACCGGCGTGACCTGGCCGGCCGACGTCCTGCCCGGGACGCCGCAGTGGGAGCGGTGCCGGGGGATGTTCACCTCGGACGTCAACGCCGCCGTGCTGGGCTTCTTCGACGGGGGCGCCGAGGAGGTCGTCGTCAACGAGGCCCACTGGACGATGCGCAATCTGCTGCTCGAACGGCTCGACGAGCGGGCGCAGATGCTCACCGGCCGGCACAAGGCGCTGTCCATGGTCGAGGGCGTGCAGCACGGCGACGTGGACGGCGTCGCCTTCGTCGGCTACCACGCGGGCGCCGGCATGGAGGGCGTCCTCGCCCACACCTATCTCGCCAACTCCGTCACCGGGGTGTGGCTGAACGACGTACGGGCGAGCGAGGGCCTGCTGAACGCGCGGGTCGTCGCCGAGTACGGCGTGCCCGTCGTGCTCGTCACCGGCGACGACGTGGCCTGCGAGGACGCCCTCGGGTACGCGCCCGAGGCGCTGAAGGTCGCCGTCAAGGACCACGTCTCGCGGTACGCAGCCGTGTGCCGGACGCCGGCCAGGACCGCCGCCGACATCCGCGCCGCCGCCAAGGAGGCGGCCGCGCTGGCGGTTCGTCAGGTGCCGGTGAGCGACGGACCGTTCACCGTGGCCCTCGAATTCGACGCCGAGCATCTCGCGATGGCCGCCACCGTCGTCCCGGGCGTCCAGCGGATCGGGGAGCGGAAGGTGGCGTACACGAGCGAGCGCATGTACGAGGGAATCCGTACCTTCAAGGCGGTCACCACGATCGTCTCGGCCGCGGTGGAGGAGCAGTATGGCTGACCAGCAGGCACTGGACGAGGTCGTGACGTTCACCTCCGACCTCATCCGGATCGACACGACCAACCGGGGCGGCGGCGACTGCCAGGAGCGCCCCGCCGCGGAGTACGCCGCCGAGCGGCTGGCCGAGGCGGGCCTGGAGCCCACGATGCTGGAGCGCACCAAGGGCCGTACGAACGTCGTCGCCCGCTTCGAGGGCACCGACCCCTCCGCGGACGCCCTGCTTCTCCACGGTCACCTGGACGTGGTGCCCGCGCAGGCCGCCGAGTGGAGCGTGCACCCCTTCTCCGGGGAGATCCGCGACGGCGTGGTCTGGGGCCGGGGCGCGGTCGACATGAAGAACATGGACGCGATGATCCTGGCCGTCGTCCGGGGCTGGGTCCGGGAAGGCGTACGGCCCCGGCGGGACGTCGTGATCGCCTTCACCGCCGACGAGGAGGCGAGCGCCGAGGACGGCGCCGGATTCCTCGCCGACCGGCACGCCGGGCTCTTCGAGGGCTGCACCGAGGGCTTCAGCGAGGCCGGCGCCTTCACCGTCCACGACGGCAGCGGGCGGCAGCTCTATCCGATCGCGGCCGGGGAGCGCGGCACCGGCTGGGTCAAGCTCACCGCACGCGGCAGGGCCGGGCACGGCTCCCGGCCCAACCGGGAGAACGCGGTGATCCGCCTCGCCGCCGCCGTGACCCGCATCGGCGCCCACGAGTGGCCGCTCCGGTTGACCCCGACGGTCCGCGCTTCCCTCACCGAACTCGCCGCGCTGTACGGCCTCCAGGCCGACCTGGACGACGTGGACGGACTGCTGGAGAAGCTGGGCCCGGTGGCCGAGCTCGTCGCGCCGACCGTCCGCAACAGCGCCAACCCCACGATGCTGGAAGCCGGTTACAAGGTCAACGTGATCCCGGGGGAGGCCGTGGCCTACGTCGACGGCCGGTATCTGCCCGGCCTGCGGGACGAGTTCAGCGCCACCCTCGACGAACTCACCGGGCCCGATGTGGACTGGGAGTTCCACCATGGCGAGGTGGCCCTCCAGTCACCGGTGGACTCGCCGACGTACGCCAGGATGCGCGCCGCGATCGAGGAGTTCGCGCCCGAAGGGCACGTCGTGCCGTACTGCATGTCCGGCGGCACGGACGCCAAGCAGTTCTCACGGCTCGGCATCACCGGCTACGGCTTCTCCCCGCTGAAGCTGCCGGAGGGCTACGACTACGGGGCGATGTTCCACGGCGTCGACGAGCGGGTGCCGGTCGAGGCGCTGCACTTCGGTGTCCGGGTCCTCGACCGCTTCCTGCGGACGGCCTAGGCGGGATGGGGGAGACAGTGCGGACGCTGGCGTACGGTTCCTGGCCCTCGCCGATCGACGCGGCCCTCGCCGCCACGCACGACGGGCACCCCGAGTACGTGGGCTTCGTCGGCGACGAGGCGTGGTGGACCGAGCCACGGCCCACGGAGGGCGGTCGGCGCACCCTGGTGCGGCGGCGTGCCGACGGCACGGAGGAGTCCGTGCTGCCCGCTCCGTGGAACGTGCGCAGCAGGGTCGTCGAGTACGGCGGGCAGCCCTGGACGGGCCTGCTGGTCGACGGGCGGCCGCTCGTCGTCTTCGTCGACTTCGCCGATCAGCGGCTCTACCGGTACGAGGCGGGCGGCGAGCCGTGTGCGCTCACTCCGGTGTCGGCCGTGGGCGGCGGACTGCGCTGGGTGGAGCCGCAGGTGCGTGTCGAACGCGGCGAGGTGTGGTGCGTTCTGGAGGAGTTCACGGGGGAGGGGCCCAGCGATGTGCGGCGTGTCCTGGCCGCCGTCCCCCTGGACGGCTCGGCGGCCGAGGACCGGGACGCCGTACGCGAACTCACCGACGACCGGCACCGGTTCGTCACCGGGCCGCGGGTCTCGCCCGACGGACGGCGGGCTGCCTGGCTCGCCTGGGACCATCCCCGCATGCCGTGGGACGGCACGGAACTGCTGGTCGCCGACGTCGGCGCCGACGGCACGCTCGGCGGCCCGCGGACCGTCGCCGGTGGGCCGCGGGAGTCGATCGCGCAGGTCGACTGGGCGCCCGACGGCCGGCTGCTGTACGTGAGCGACCGCAGCGGCTGGTGGAACCTCTACCGCGACGGCGCGGCCCTGTGCCCGCGCGAGGAGGAGTTCGGCGGGCCGCTGTGGAAGCCGGGCCTGCGCTGGTTCGCCCCGCTGTCGGACGGGCTGGTCGCCGTGGTGCACGGTCGCGGGTCGACCGCCCTCGGGGTGCTGGATCCGGAGAGCGGCGAGATCGTCGACGCGGCGGGCCCCTGGACGGAGTTCGAGCCCACGCTCGCGGCGTACGGCGAGCGGGTCGTCGGCGTCGGCGCCAGCCCGCGCAGCGCGCACGAGGTGGTCGAACTCGACACGTGTACGGGCCGTGCCCGGGTCATCGGCGCCGAGCACGACGACGCCGTCGACCCCGCCTACTACCCCGAGCCGCAGATCCGCACCTTCACCGGCCCCGCCGGGGACGAGATCCACGCGCACATCTACCCGCCGCACAACCCCGGGTGCGTGGCCCCCGCCGACACCCCGGCGCCGTTCGTCGTCTGGGCGCACGGCGGGCCCACCTCGCGGGCGCCCCTCGTGCTCGACCTGGCCATCGCCTACTTCACCTCGCGCGGCATCGGCGTCGCCGAGGTGAACTACGGCGGCTCCACCGGGTACGGCAGGCAGTACCGCGACCGGCTGCGCGAGCAGTGGGGCGTGGTGGACGTCGAGGACTGCGCGGCCGTCGCGCTCGCCCTCACCGACGAGGGCACCGCCGACCGTGCCCGGCTCGCCATCCGGGGCGGCAGCGCGGGCGGCTGGACCACGGCCGCGTCGCTCACCGCCACCGACGTCTACGCCTGCGGCACGATCCTCTACCCCATCCTCGACCTGGCCGGCTGGGGCACCGGAGAGACCCACGACTTCGAGTCGCGGTACCTGGAGACCCTGGTCGGACCTCCCCCACCCTCCGGGCGGGGGGACCCCCATCTCGCTTCGCTCGCCGAGGTGCCGGCACGGTACGCGCAACGGTCGCCCGCCGCGCACGCCGACCGTCTCACCGTGCCGTTCCTGCTGCTCCAGGGCCTGGACGACGTCATCTGCCCGCCCACCCAGTGCGAGCGGTTCCTCGCCCGCATGGCGGGACGCCGGGTACCGCACGCCTACATCGCCTTCGAGGGGGAGGGCCACGGTTTCCGGCGGGCGGAGACGATGATCCGCGTCCTGGAGTCCGAACTCTCCCTGTACGCCCAGGTCTTCGGGCTCAACCCGCCCGGAGTCCCGAAGCTGGAGCTCGCCAGGTGAACACGTCCGTACGGCCACTTCTGCGGCCGTCCCGCCTCGCCCCCGGCGCCCGTGTGGCCGTCGTCGCGCCCAGTGGACCGGTGTCCGAGGAGCGGCTGGAGGCCGGGCTCGACGTGCTGCGCGGCTGGGATCTCGACCCGGTGGTGGCGCCCCATGCGCTGGGCCGGCACGAGGAGTTCGACTACCTCGCCGGTGCGGACGCCGTCCGCGCCGCCGATCTCCAGGGCGCCTGGTGCGATCCTTCCGTGGACGCGGTGCTGTGCGCGCGGGGCGGCTACGGGGCCCAGCGCATGGTGGACCTCCTCGACTGGGAGGCGATGCGCGCGGCCGGGCCGAAGGTGTTCGTCGGGTTCAGCGACATCACGGTGCTGCACCAGGCCTTCGCCGCCCGGCTGGGCCTGGCCACGCTGCATGGGCCGGCGGCCGCCGGAGTCGACTTCGGCAAGAGCGTTCGGGCGCAGGAGCACCTGAAGGCCACGCTGTTCGCTCCGGAGACGGTCCGGGTGATTCCCTCCGGCGGAACGGCCATGGTTCCCGGACGGGCCCGTGGCGTCACCCTCGGCGGCTGCCTGAGCATGCTCACCTCCGACCTCGGCACCCCGCACGCCCCGCCCGGTGCGCGGGGCGGGCTGGTGCTGATCGAGGACGTGGGTGAGCAGCCGTACCGCATCGACCGGATGCTGACCCAACTCCTGCGCACCGGCTGGCTCGACGGGGTCGCCGGGATCGTGCTCGGGTCCTGGACGAGCTGCGGTCCGTACGACGCGGTGCGCGCGGTCCTCGTCGACCGGCTCGGCGGCCTCGGTGTGCCCGTCGCGGAGGAGTTCGGCTTCGGACACCGCGAAGGCGCGCTGACGATCCCCTTCGGGGTCCGCGCCGAACTCGACGCCGACGCGGGACGGTTGACCCTCGACGAGCCGGCCCTGCGCTGACCCCTCTTCGCTGAACCTCCGTCAAGAAACCCTCTTCCTGGTGATTGACCCCGTCTGACACGTGTCACACCATGACAACCGGCCAGTACTTACTGGTCGGTAAGCCGGGCTGTCTCAACGTGCCTCAGTGTGGAGGTCTCCGTGTCCCGACGTGTGCCCAGATTCCGAGCCCCGCTCGCTCTCCTCCTCGGCGCCACGCTCACCGCACCCCTCGCCCTCACCGTTCCGGCCGCCGCCGCGAGCGGCCGGTTCACCGTCACCGCCCTGGAGTTCACCGTCCAGGCGGGTGGCCGCACCTGCGCCGTCGACGCCGACCTGTACCGGCCCGCCGGCGTGGACCGTGCCCACCCCGCACCCGCCGTCCTCGCCACCAACGGCTTCGGCGGCAGCAAGTCCGACGGCTCGACCGACGCCATCGGCAGGGCCTTCGCCCAGCGCGGATACGTCTCCCTCGTCTACTCCGGGCTCGGCTTCGGCAAGTCGGGCTGCCTCATCTCGCTCGACGACCCCGCCATCGACGCGGTCGCCGCCTCCCGGCTGATCGACTTCCTGGGCGGCAGCCGCGCCGCCGGCGACGGAACGAAAGCCGACTTCGTCACCCTCGACGCCCCGGGCGACCCGCGCCTCGGCATGGTGGGCGGCTCCTACGGCGGGGCCATCCAACTGGCCACGGCGGCCGTCGACCGGCGCCTCGACGCGCTGGTGCCGATGATCACCTGGAACGACCTGGCGTACTCCCTCGACCCGAACAACGCGATAGCCGCCGGCAGCGTGCCGGGCGCCTTCAAATGGCAGTGGGCCAACGGCTTCTACCTCATCGGCGAGGGCCAGCCCCTGCTCCAGCCGAGCCTGGACCCCTCCCGCGTCAACTCCGTCCCCTGCCTGCACTTCGTCACCAGGGCCTGCGACACCGTCCGCACCCTCAACTCCGGCCGCTACCCGGCGCAGCAGACCGCCGAGCTCCTCGCCTACGCGCGCGGCGTCTCGCCGGTGACGTACCTCGACCGGGTCAGGACACCCACCCTCCTCGTCCAGGGCCAGGCCGACAGCCTCTTCAACCTCAACGAGGCGACGGCGACGTACAAGACGCTCAAGGCCCAGGGAACGCCGACGAAGATGATCTGGCAGTCCTGGGGCCACAGCGGCGGCATCTCCGACCCGGCCGCCGGTGAACTCACCCTCTCCCAGGGCAACTTGGAGACCAGCTACGTCGGCCGCCGCATCCTCGCCTGGTTCGACCGCTACCTGGGCAAGAGGAACGTCGAAACGGGACCCGCCTTCGCCTACTACCGCGACTGGATCACCGGCACCGACGGCACCTACGCCACCGCCGACCGCGTCCCCGCGCTCAACCGGACGCTGTACCTCTCCGGCGACGGCAAGCTCGTCGACAACCGCGCCAAGGTGGCCCGTGGCAGCCGGACCTACACCAACTGGCTCGTCCCCACCAGCCACTCCGAGAGCTCACTCGCCCAAGCCATCGGCCTCCCGGACCCGGCGCCCTACGACACCAGGGGCACCTACCTCGGCTGGACCAGCGAGCCGCTCACCCGCGCCACCGACGTCGTCGGCGCGCCCCGGGCCACCCTGAAAGTCGTCTCCCCCCAGGCCGAGCGGACCCAGCACTCCGGGGACGCCGCCGACAAGCTCGTCCTGTTCGCCAAGCTGTACGACGTCGCGCCCGACGGCACGAAGACGCTGGTGCGCCGGCTGGTCGCCCCCGTCCGCGTGCCCGACGTCACCAAGAGCTTCACCGTGACCCTGCCGGGGATCGTGCACCGGTTCGAGCGGGGGCACCGGCTGCGGTTCGTGATCGCGGCGAGTGATGACGCGTACTTCGGGAACCGGGGGATCAAGCCGGTCACCGTGGTCAGCGCGCCCGGGGACACGGGGGTGATCCAGCTGCCGGTGACCGGCTGAGCCACGCTGGGCCGCCGCTCACCGTGCGTGATCACGTCTCGCGGAGCATCCTGGTCGTATGACCGCGAAGACGACGTCGCAGAGCGGAAGGAAGGCGGGCGAGACGCGAAGCGGCTGGCGCGGGTCGCTGACCCCCAAGGGGATCGCCGTGCTGGTGCTGCTCGTCCTCGCCCTGATCTTCATCTTCGAGAACACCCGCGAGACCGAGATCAGGCTGCTGATCCCCCTGGTCACGATGCCGCTGTGGGCGGCGCTGCTGGCCATGGGGATCATCGGCGGGCTGGTCGGGGCGTACTTCATGGGGCGGCGCCGCTAGCCCCGCCGGGCGCCGTAGGCTGGCGCGATGCCGCACCCCGCGACCCGCTATCTCGCCGAGGGCCCCCGCGTGGGCATACGTCACTTCACCTACGAGGACGGCCCGGAGTTCACGGCGCGTGCCCGGGAGAGCAAGGAACTGCACCGTCCGTGGCTCTTCCCGCCGGACGGCGCCGCCGCGTACGCCGCCTACGCCGGGCGGCTGATCCAGGATCCGAGCAAGGCGGGATTCCTGGTCTGCGCGAAGGACGACGGCGGCGGTATAGCCGGGTTCGTGAACATCAACAACATCGTCGAGGGCGCCTTCCAGAGCGGGGCGCTCGGCTACGGTGCCTTCGCCCACGCGGCCGGGCGTGGCCTGATGCGCGAGGGCCTCGACCTGGTGGTGGGCCACGCCCTCGGGCCGATGCGACTGCACCGGCTCGAGATCAACGTCCAGCCGGGCAACGCCGCCTCCATCGCGCTCGCCCGCGCCTGCGGCTTCCGCCTGGAGGGCTTCTCGCCGGGCATGCTCTTCATCGACGGGGCCTGGCGGGATCATGAGCGGTGGGCGATCACCGCCGAGATGCGGGCTTGTAGTTGATCTTCATCGTGTCGAGGTCCGTGACCGTCGACTTCAGCTCGCGGAAGCCGTAGCCCAGCTCGCGCAGTGTGCTCTGCGCCCGGTCCTCGGCGATCGCGCCGGCCATCTCCTCGCCGTCCGCCGCGTCGGAGACCACCACGTAGCGCATCGAGAAGTGCTTGAGCGGCGACGGCTCGTAGGACAGCGACCCCTCCTCCGAGAACCGCATGCTGGTCAGGCCGTGCTCGCCCGCCTCGGAGAGCAGTCGTGCCCTGACCTCCTCGGTGAGCCCGTCCCAGGCGCCCCGGACGATCACCCGATAGGTGTGCTGCTCGCTCATGCCGCCGCTCCCACTCCCGCTCCCGCGAATTGGCGTTGAGGGCCGACTCTACGTCGGACAGGATGAACCGCATGCGGAATATCGTCGTGCTCGACGCCCCCTCCAACCTGGGCCTGCGCCCGCCCGCCCCCGGCACCGTGCCCGGCTGTCACAAGCTCGCCGGTGCGTTGCGCGAGCAGCGGATCGTGGTGGGGGTCCCCCCACGCCTTTAAGGCAGTGGGGGAGGCTGCGGGCGCTGGAGGGCGGGGTCGTGGTGCCGCCGAGATACGACCGGGGGGACTGGCAGGAGGGCGACGGCGTCTTCAACGCGGCCGCGCTCGCCACCTACACCCGAAAGCTGGCCGACCGCATCGAGCACCATGTGCGCGCCGGGGACTTCCCGCTCGTCCTGGGCGGCGACTGCTCGATCAACCTGGGCGCGGCCCTCGCGCTGCGCCGCATCGGCCGGCACGGGCCGGCCGTCCTGGACGCCTCGCCCGACTTCCGGCACACCGGTAACTCCGAGCGGGTCGGCGCGGCGGGCGGCGAGGAGGTCGCCCTGGCCACCGGGCGCGGGCAGGACGACCTGACGGACCTGGAGGGGCTGAAGCCCTATCTGCGGGACGAGGACGTGCGGTACTTCGGTATCCGTGACTGCTTCGAGGAGGACCGGGCCGAGCTCGCCGACCTGAGGATTCCCGTGGTGACCGTCGGGGAGGTGCGGGAGTGGGGTGCGCAGGCACTGGCGTCGGTCACCAGGCAGGCCTTCGAGATCCCGCAACTGGACGGCTTCTGGGTGCACCTGGACGCCGACGTCCTCGACCCGTCCGTGATGCCCGCCGTCGACAGCCCCGATCCGGACGGGCTCACACCCGACGAACTCGTCGCGCTGCTGCGGCCGTTGCTTGCCTCGGCGCACTGCGTCGGGCTCAACGTCACCATCTACGATCCCGATCTGGACCCGGAGGGCACGGCGGGGGCGCTGCTGACCGACATCATCGTGTCGGCCTTGGACCAGCCTGACGGATCGGCCCTGACGGATCAGTTCTGACGGTCCACGTACTCGTAGATCGCCCCGTCGGGATGCATCGCGATCAGGTTGCGGCCCCCCGGGGTCGCCACCGGGCCCGCGATGACGTGCGCACCCAGTTCGGTGAGCACCTGACGGGCCTCCTCGACGTCCTTCACGGCGATCGTCGCCGCGACCTTGCGCAGCACCTCCAGCTCGGCCTCCGGGCCGCTCATCAGCAGGAAGCAGCCGATCGCGGCCACCTGGACGCCGCCGCGTTCGAAGCGGAGGGCTTGGCCGCCCGCGAGCCGTTCGTAGAAGGGGACTGCCCTCTCCAGGTCGTCGACGCACACGCGCAGCGTGGTTCCCAGGATCTCCATACGGACGAGCCTAGTTGGGGGCAACCGGACGGCGAGATCGTTTCACGCGATCCCCCCACTCGTGGAGCGGTGGGCTCACGTGCCGGGACGGGACCGTGACGGAGCGCGTTATGCGTACGCCTGTACGGGTACTCGGCCGCCATGGACCGCTTGGATCATCTTGAGCACCTGGACAAGCAACTGGTCGACGAGCTGGCGCAGGTGGCGCGTGAGACCGTGCGCGACGAACTGCGCGAGCAGACGCGCAGGCAGCGTCGCCGGGCCATGCTCTACGCCGGCTCCGGCGCCGTCGCCCTGTACGCGGGCGCGGCCCTCGCGCTCGCCCTCGGGCTGGGCCTCGCCACCGGGCTGCCGGACTGGGCCGCGGCACTGATCACCGCGGCGATCCTCGGCGTGGTGGCGTATGTGCTGCGCGGCGCGGCACGCCCGTCGGCGTCCCGGTCGATGCCGGATCATGCGGCGGAGCCGACCGCCCCCGGACGCACCGTCGGCGGCAGCGCGCCGGTCGCCCCGCCGGGCGGCCTCGGCCTGCCCTATCCGCCGATGCCGGCCGGCCCGCCCGAGGCGGGAGTGCCCGGCGCGGGGACGTCGGACGCGCCCGGGGCGCGGCAGCCGCGCCCTGACGACATCGACCCCGAGCAGCCGCACCACCGGGCCTGAACCCGGTACGTGAGCCGCGGGAGGGGGCCCTGCCGCAGTGCGGCAGGGCCGTCGTCGTGACCGGGTCCGCGACTCCCGCGTCAGCCGACCCGGAATTCCTGCACCTCCTCCGCCCGCAGCGTCAGCCCGTGGCCGACCCCTTGGGCAGGGGTGACCGTGCCGCCCCTGGGGTCCAGGGCACCGTCGAAGAACATGTCCTCCACGCGGACGTGGTCGTGGAACCACTCGATGTGCCGCAGATTGGGGAGCGCGGCCGCCGCGGCGGCGTGGGCGTGCGGGGCGCAGTGGGCCGAGACCTCCAGGCCGTGGGCCTGGGCCAGGGCGGCGGCGCGCAGGAACTCCGTGAGGCCGCCGCACCGGGTCGCGTCGATCTGGAGGCAGTCGACCGCGCCCGCGGCGATCAGGCGGGCGAAGTACGGGAGGTCGTAGCCGTGTGCGCCGGCCGCGACATCGCACGGCAAGGCGTCGCGGATCAGCCGCAGGCCGGTCAGGTCGTCCGAGGACACCGGCTCCTCGAACCAGCCGACGCCGTGCTCGGCGAGGGCGTGACCGACGCGGATCGCCTGCTTGCGGGTGTAGGCGCCGCTCGCGTCCACGTACAACTCCGCCCCGGAGCCGATCACTTGGCGGGCCGACCGGACCCGGGCCACATCGCGCGGGGCCACGTGGCCGCGGTCCTCGCCGATCTTTATCTTCACGCGCGGGATGTGCTGGCCGTGCACCCAGCCGTTCAACTGCGCGGCCAGGTGTGTGTCGTGGTACGTGGTGAAGCCGCCGCTGCCGTAGACGGGGACGCGCTCGCGGCAGACGCCCAGCAGCCGGGCCAGGGGCAGTTCGAGGAGTCTTGCCTTGAGGTCCCACAGGGCGATGTCCAGCGCCGAGAGCGCGCAGGCGGCGATGCCCGGGCGGCCCGCGTCGCGGATCGCCCGCGACGTCGCGTCGTGCGCTGCGGGGATGTCCAGGGCGTCGCGTCCCTCGACGAGGGGCGCGAGGTGGTCGCGCAGGAAGTCGCCGACCGCCGCCGGGCCGTAGGTCCAGCCGGTGCCGGTCGCGTCGCCCGCCGACACCTCGGCGATCACCACGGTCGTGGAGTTCCAGGCGAGTGTGCCGTCCGCCTCGGGGGCGTCGGTGGGCACCGTGTAGACGGAGACGACAGGGAGACGGAGTTTCATCGCGTGGGCCCGCCCCTCGTCACGGCTGAAGCTGAGGCAGCACCTTGGTGCGGTAGAAGTCGAAGAAGCCGCGCTGGTCGGGGCCGATCTGGCTGACGTGGACCCGGTCGAAACCCGCCTCGGCGAAGGCGTTCAGCTCGGCCACGTGCTCGTCGACGTCGTCGCCGCACACGGTGCCCATGACGGGCTTGGCGTGCCCGCCGCCCTTGCAGAACTGGGTCACCAGCTCCACCCGGTAGTGGCTGCCGTAGTGGCTGATCTCCTCGCCGTTGAACGGCCGGCGCGTGATCAGGATCGCCTTCTCCAGCATTTCGAGGCGGACGCTCGCGGGCGGCCACACATGCCCCAGGATGTGCTCGTTGAGGGCCTCGCCCGAGCCGACGCCGAGCCGGAAGCGGCCGTTCGTCATGACGGCGCAGGTCTCGCCCTGCGCGTCGTTCCACGGGTGGTAGTGGTCCGAGATCCACAGTGACTGGAATCCGGCCTGTTCCGCCATCCTCGCCTGCTCGACGAGTTCGGCGGGACGGAACTCCTCGCACGCCAGGAAGCAGCCGTACTCGGGCATGTCGGGCACCTCCGGAACTGCCGCGTCGGGGCGGCGGCGGGGACGGGTCGCCGCCCGGGTACCCGGCGGCCCGGCGGGAAACCGGGCCTGTCCCGGCCTGTCCGGGGCGGTGCCACGAAGAGCGGTGCCGTCCGGGGGCGACGTTTGGGGGCCTTGACCAGGGGGACGCGGAAGGCTCCCGAGGTACGCGACAGCCCCGGAGGCCAACCGTGAGTCGACCCCGCATTGTGATCGTCGGCGCCGGATTCGCCGGGTACCGGGCGGCCCGCACCCTGTCCCGGCTCACCCGGGACAAGGCCGACATCACCCTGCTGAACCCGACCGACTACTTCCTGTATCTGCCCCTGCTTCCCCAGGTCGCCGCCGGCATCCTGGAACCACGCCGGGTGACCGTCTCGCTCTCCGGCACCCTGCCCCATGTCCGGCTCGTGCTGGGCGAGGCCGGCTCCATCGACCTCGACGGGCACACCGTCCACTACACCGGCCCCGAGGGCGACGGCGGGAGCCTGCCCTTCGACCGGCTGATCCTCGCCGCGGGCAGCGTGAACAAGCTGCTGCCCATCCCCGGCGTCGCCGAGCACGCGCACGGCTTCCGCGGCCTGCCCGAGGCGCTCTACCTACGCGACCACGTGACCCGGCAGGTGGAGCTGGCGGCCGCCGCCGACGATCCCGGGAACTGCGCCGCGCGGTGCACCTTCGTCGTGGTGGGTGCCGGATACACCGGTACGGAGGTCGCCGCGCAGGGCCAGCTGTTCACCGACGCACAAGTGCGCAAACACCCTCTGCGTGCGGGCATGCGGCCACGCTGGCTGCTGCTCGACATCGCCGACCGCGTCCTGCCCGAGCTGGACGAGAGGCTCTCCCGCACCGCCGACCGGGTGCTGCGGCAGCGGGGCGTGGACGTGCGGATGGGCACCTCCGTGAAGGAGGCCACGCACGGCGGGGTGCTGCTGACCGACGGCGAGTCCGTCGACACGCGCACCCTGGTGTGGTGCGTCGGCGTACGGCCCGACCCGCTCGCCGAGTCCCTGGGCCTGCCCCTGGAGCGGGGCCGCCTCCTCGTCGACCCCCACCTCCAGGTGCCGGGCCGCCCCGAACTGTTCGCCGCCGGGGACGGGGCCGCCGTGCCCGACCTGGAGAAGCCCGGCGAGTACACCCCGATGACCGCCCAGCACGCCTGGCGGCAGGGCAAGACCGTGGCCCACAACGTCGCCGCGTCCCTGGGGCTCGGCGAGCGGCGCGCCTACCGCCACCGCGACATGGGCTTCGTCGTGGACCTCGGCGGCGTCAAGGCGGCCGCCAACCCGCTCGGCGTCCATCTGTCCGGCGTGGCGGCGGGCGCCGTCACCCGCGGCTACCACCTCGCCGCGATGCCCGGCAACCGCGTCCGCGTCGCCGCCGACTGGCTCCTGGACGCCGTACTGCCGCGCCAGGCCGTGCAGTTGGGGCTGGTGCGCTCGTGGTCGGTACCGCTGGACACGGCGTCACCGGAGCTGGCACACACGCCGGGAGCGCCGGAGAAGGAGCCCCCGCAGGGGCGGCGGTCGAGCAGCGAGCCGGCGAAAAACCAACCGGCCGGTGCCGAGCCGCCCGACCCCGTCCGGGACCCCGACGCCGACAAGCACCCCGAACCGCCCGGCCCGGTGACGCGCCCCGATCTGCGGGCCGGCCGTGAGCCGACCCCCGGTTCCTCCGCGGCCGGTGAACCACCCCCCGGCTCGCCGGCCGTCCACAAGCCGCATCCGGACGCCCCCATAACCCCCGAACCCCGCTCCCGCCAGCCTTCAGAAGGAGACCAGGAGACCCATGAACACCGCTGAACTCGTCGAACTGGCCCAGCAGTTGCGCGTGGACAGTGTGCGTGCCTCCGATGCCGCGGGGTCGGGGCACCCGACGTCGTCGATGTCCGCCGCGGATCTGATGGCCGTCCTCCTCGCGGAACACCTCCGCTACGACCTCGACCGGCCCGCCCACCCCGGCAACGACCGCTTCGTCCTCTCCAAGGGACACGCCTCGCCCCTCCTCTACGCCGCGTACAAGGCCGCGGACGCCATCGAGGACGGCGAACTGGTCACCTTCCGCAAACTCGGCAGCCGGCTCGAAGGGCATCCGACGCCGCGGCGGCTGCCGTGGGTGGAGACCGCGACCGGTTCCCTCGGGCAGGGACTGCCGATCGGCGTCGGCATCGCACTGGCCGGGAAGCGGCTGGACCGGACCGGGTACCGGGTGTGGGTGCTGTGCGGGGACAGCGAACTCGCCGAGGGGTCCGTGTGGGAGGCCGCCGAGCACGCGGCGTACGAGCATCTGGACAACCTCACCGCGATTGTCGACGTGAACCGGCTCGGCCAGCGCGGCCCGACCCGGCACGGACACGACCTCGATGCCTACGCCCGCCGATTCCAGGCCTTCGGCTGGCACACCGTCGAGGTCGACGGACACGACGTGGACGCCATCGACCGCGCGTACGGGGAGGCCCGGTCCACCGTCGGGCAGCCCACCGTGATCCTCGCCCGCACCCTCAAGGGCAAGGGCGTCGCGGCCGTCGAGGACCGCGAGGGACTGCACGGCAAGCCGCTGCCGGACGCCGACGAGGCCATCGCCGAGCTGGGCGGACCGCGCGACCTGCGCGTCCGGGTCCACGAGCCGCCCGCGACCCGCATGCTGCACGCCGTACCCGCCGGGCACCTCGAACTGCCCCGCTGGGAGAAGGGGGAGGAACTCGCCACCCGCAACGCCTACGGCGAGGCGCTCGCCGCACTCGGCACCGGACGCGGCGACGTCGTCGCCCTCG
The DNA here is from genome assembly GCF_042800355.1 of Streptomyces sp. NPDC057623. NCBI lineage: Bacteria > Bacillati > Actinomycetota > Actinomycetes > Kitasatosporales > Streptomycetaceae > Streptomyces > Streptomyces sp. NPDC057623. The sequence goes on along the minus strand of NZ_JBHVGZ010000005.1, from coordinate 172,143 downwards.
ACGGCGAGGTGAGCGACTCCACCCGCGCCGAGTTCTTCGCCAAGGCACACCCCGACCGGTTCTTCGAGTGCTACATCGCCGAACAGCAGCTGGTCGCCGCGGCGGTCGGGCTCGCGACCCGCGGCTGGGTGCCGTACGCCTCCACCTTCGCGGCCTTCCTCACCCGCGCCCACGACTTCGTGCGCATGGCGTCGGTCAGCGGCGTCGGCATCAACCTCGTCGGCTCGCACGCGGGCGTCGCCATCGGGGAGGACGGGCCGAGCCAGATGGGCCTGGAGGACCTGGCGATGATGCGGGCCGTGCACGGCTCGACCGTGCTGTACCCGTGCGACGCCAACCAGACCGCGCAGCTCGTCGCCGCCATGGCGGGCCTGGACGGCGTCCGCTATCTGCGCACCTCGCGCGGCGCCGCCCCGGTGATCTACGGCCCCGACGAGGAGTTCCCGGTCGGCGGCTGCAAGGTGCTGCGCTCCAGCGACCGCGACCGGCTGACAGTCGTCGCGGCCGGTGTCACCGTGCACGAGGCGCTCGCCGCCGCCGACGTCCTGGACCGCGACGGCATCCGGATCAGGGTCGTCGACCTCTACTCGGTCAAGCCCGTCGACCGGGCCACCCTGCGCCGGGCCGCCGAGGAGACCGGCTGTCTGCTCACGGTGGAGGACCACCACGAGGAGGGCGGCCTGGGCGACGCCGTTCTCGACGCCTTCCTCGACGGGCGCCCGGTGCCGCGCCTGGTACGCCTCGCCGTCCGCAGGATGCCGGGCTCGGCCTCGCCGGACGAGCAGCTGCACGCCGCGGGCATCGACGCCGCGTCCATCGCCGCCGCGGGGAAGCTGCTGGTGGAGGAGGCGGTCGTACGGTGACCGGCGGCGGTGACGATACGAAGCGGGTGCGGGCGGGCCGCCGTACCGTCGAGGTCAAACGTGTCGACAAGGTGCTCTTTCCCGGTGACGGGGAAGCGAAGGAGTACACCAAGGGGGACCTCGTCGACTACTACCGGTCCGTCGCCGAGTTCATGCTGCCGCATCTGCGCGGCCGTCCGCTGATGCTGGAGCGGCACCCCGACGGCGTCGACGGACCGCGGTTCATGCAGAAGAACACCCCGGACCACTACCCGGAGTGGATCACCCGGGTCGAGGTGGCCAAGGAGGACGGCACCGTCCGCCACACGGTCTGCGACGACGTCGCGACCCTCGTCCACCTCGCCGACCAGGCATGTATCACCCTGCACCGCTGGCTGTCGCGCACGGATCGCATCGACTTCCCCGACCGGATGGTCTTCGACCTCGATCCGGCCGACGACGACTTCGGGCAGGTGCGGGAGGCGGCCGGATGGGTCGGCGAGCTGCTGGACTCGCTGAAGCTGCCCTCGGCGCTGATGACGACCGGGTCGCGGGGCCTGCACGTCGTCGTACCGCTGAAGGGGGACCAGGACTTCGACCAGGTGCGCGCGTTCGCCCGGGACGTCGCCGACACCCTCGTCGAGGCCCACCCGGACCGGCTCACCACAGCCGCCCGCAAGAAGGACCGAGGTGACCGTCTCTACCTGGACGTACAGCGCAACGCCTACGCCCAGACGGCGGTCGCGCCCTTCACCGTGCGCCCCCGGCCCGGCGCCCCCGTGGCCACGCCCCTGACCTGGGCCGAGCTGGACGACCCGGACCTCGACGCCCGCCGCTGGACCATCGCCGATGCCGTGGACCAGGCCCGCACCAACCCGTGGGCGGGGGTGATGAGCCGCCCCCGCGCCCTGGGGCCCGCTCGGCGCAGGCTCGACGCACTTCGTGGCTGACACAAGCGAACTCATGGGTTTGGCCAAAGCCTTGAGGGCCACTCGCCGTGGGAGGCGCCCATGACTGATTCACAGAACTCACCCAAATCATCCAGACAACGACAGGGCGGGGCGGACGACATGCCGAGCCCGATGGAGGTCCTGCGCCAGGCGCGCGCCCAGCTCGCCGAGCTCACCGGCATGGCCGCGGAGACGGTGTCCTCGTTCGAACGGACCGAGGACGGCTGGGCGCTGGAGATCGAGGTCCTGGAGCTGGCCCGTGTCCCCGACACGATGAGCCTGATGGCGAGCTACCAGGTGGATCTCGACCAGCAGGGACAGCTCACCGGCTACCGGCGGGTCCGCCGCTACGAACGCGGACGGTCCGACGCACGAAGGCCCGGCGGCCGTTAGCCCACCCACGCCCGTCACATCATCCCCACACAAGGAGGAACGGCCGGCATGACCGTTGTCCCGGCACAGCAGACCGCAGGCGGAGGCGGCAGCAGCGGCCTCTACGACGTCCTGGAGCTCATCCTCGACAGGGGGCTCGTCATCGACGCGTTCGTACGGGTCTCCCTCGTCGGCATCGAGATCCTGAAGATCGACGTACGGGTCGTCGTCGCCAGCGTCGACACCTATCTCCGCTTCGCCGAAGCGTGCAACCGGCTCGACCTGGAGGCCGGTCCGCGCAAGAGCCCGGGTCTGCCCGACCTCGTCGGCGAGATCACCGAGTCCGGCGCGCGCGGCAAGTCCAAGGGGGCGCTGTCCGGCGCCGCCGAGACCATCTCCGACGCCTTCAAGCAGGCGCGGGACGAAGGCGAGGAGCAGCCGAGGCCGCGGGCCCGCAAGTCCACCGCGTCGCGCCGGAAGGAGGAGCAGGAGTGAGCACGTACGTGTACGGCATCACCGCCGGCTCGCACCCTTCGCTTCCGAGCGCCGTGGGCGGCGTCGGCGACCCGCCCCGCCCGATCCGGGTACTCAAGGAGGGGGGCCTGGCCGCCCTGGTCAGCGACGCCCCCGAAGGGCTGCGCCCCAAGCGCAAGGAACTGCTCGCCCACTCGAACGTGCTCGCCGAGGCGGGCGCGGCCGGGTGCGTGCTGCCCATGCGGTTCGGGAGCCTCGCCCCCGACGACGACACGGTCGCCGGAGTCCTCGCCGAACGCGCCGAGCACTACCAGGAACGCCTCACGGCCCTGGACGGCAAGGTCGAGTACAACATCAAGGCCAGCCACTCCGAAGAGGCGGTGCTGCACCGCGTGCTGTCCGAGAACCCGGAGATCCGGGCCATCACGGAGGCCAACCGGCGGGCCGACGGCGGCACTTACGAGGAGCGCCTCCGGCTCGGCGAGATGGTCGTCGCCGCGGTCAAGGTCCAGGAGGCCGAGGACGCGACCGACGTACAGCACACCCTGGAGCCGGCCGCGGACGCGGTCAGCGTGGGCCCCGACTCCGGCGGCTGGCTCGCCAACGTGTCGTTCCTGGTGGGCCGCGAGGGGGTCGAGACCTTCCTCACGGCGGTGGAACAGCTCCGCAAGGGCCACCCCCACCTCGACCTGCGCGTCAACGGCCCGCTGCCGCCGTACAGCTTCGTCGATCCCGGCCCGGCCGATCCCGCGGGGACCATGACCGGCGTTCAGAGCGCGGAGGAGTGAGGCCGTGGGACTGATCGGAGAGGTGGTGCTGCTGCCGTTCGCCCCGGTGCGCGGCAGCGGATGGGTCATCAGACAGGTCTTGGCGGAGGCGGAGCGCCTCTACTACGACCCGGCGACCCTGCGCGCGGAACTGGCCGCGCTCGAAGAGCAGTTGACCACGGGCGAGATCGACGAGGAGGAGTTCGACCGCCGGGAGGACGAGCTCCTCGACCGACTGGAGATCGCCCTCGCGCACGGCACGGGCAAGTGATGGGACGGCACGATGAACCGAGTGGGACTGGGCCTCGCCGTAGGGGCCGGATACGTCCTCGGACGTACGAAGAAGATGAAACTGGCGTTCGCCGTCGGCACGTTGGTGGCCGGCAAGCGGATGCAACTGAGCCCGCGGGCGCTCGCGGACCTGGTGTCCCAGCAGCTCCAGAACAACCCGCAGTTCAAGGAGATCGGGGACCAGCTGCGCGAGGACCTGCGAGGTGTGGGCAAGGCGGCGTCGGGCGCGATGGTCGAGCGGCAGCTCGACGCCTTCGCCGACCGGCTGCACGGGCGTACCGCACAGGTACGTGACCAGCTGGCCGGGGCGGTGCCCGGCACGGAGGGCCTCGGTCCGGACGACGAGGAGTACGAGGAGCCCGAGGAGGCGGCCGACGCCGAGGAGCCCGAGGCCGAGGAGGAGCCGCGTCGCAAGGCGGCGAAGAAGGCTCCGGCGAAGAAGACCGCCGCGAAGAAGGCGCCCGCCAAGAAGTCCGCGGCGAAGAAGGCTCCGGCCGAGAAGACGGCGGCGAAGAAGACGGCGGACCGGAAGCCCGCCGCCAAGAAGACGGCCGCGGCGGGCGGAGCCGCCCGGAGCGCGCGGTCCCGGCTGCCGAAGGGCGGTGACGAGCGATGACCGGGAAACTCGGATCCGCGAACTCGGCGACTTCCGCGGCCCGCGGGGCCACGGGGCCGCTCAGCGGGCTGGCCCAGAGCGAGGCCGCCGACCGGCTCAAGGCCGAACTGCGCGAGTACCTCGCCGCCCAGGCCACGCGGCTGCTGACCGGCGCCGGCCAGAAACTCGGTGAGACCACGGGCAAGCTGACCGACATCGCCGAGGGCCGCAGCCCCGGCTTCGCCCAGCTCGCCCTGGACGGCGGCCGCAAGCTCGCCGAGGGCAAGGGGCCGCTGCGCAGCGCGCTGGAGCTCGGCGCCTCACGTGCCAAGGACAACGTGACCGACGCGCTGAAGAACCTCGTCGGCGGCAAGGGCAAGGGCAAGGGCAAGGGCGGGGCGGGCAAGAAGCCCACCGTCATCATCGAGTACGTCGATGTCGGCGTCCCGCTGCGCACCGCGTACGACCAGTGGACCCAGTACCAGGACTTCAGCACCTTCGCGAAGGGCGTGAAGAGCGCGAACCGCGCCGACGACACGACCTCCGACTGGCAGCTCAAGGTCTTCTGGTCCAACCGCAGCTGGAAGGCGCACACCACCGAGCAGACCCCCGACGACCGCATCGCGTGGACGTCGGAGGGCGCCAAGGGCTCCACGAAGGGAGTCGTCTCCTTCCACCGGATCGCCGACAGCCTCACCCGTGTCCTGCTGGTCGTCGAGTACTACCCCAAGGGTCTGTTCGAGAAGACCGGCAACATCTGGCGCGCCCAGGGCCGCCGCGCCCGGCTCGACCTCAAGAACTACGTCCGCTACATCACCCTCAAGGGAGAGGCGGAGGACGGCTGGCGCGGGGAGATCCGCGACGGTGAGGTCGTCCGCAGCCACGAGGACGCGGTCGCGGAGGAGGACGAGGAGGCGTACGAAGGAGAGGAGCAGGAAGACGGGGAGGCCGCGTACGCCGAGGAGGAGCCCGAGGAGGACGAGGAGGACGAGGAGGACGGAGAGTACACGGACGAGGACGCGGGGGAACCGGAGGACGAGTACGAGCCCGAGGACGAGTACGAGGAGGAGCCCGAGGACGAGGAGGAACCGGAAGCCGAGGCCGCCGAGGACCCTGAGGAGGAGCCCGAGGACGAGGCCGAGTACGCCGGTGGCGGGAGCCGCCGATGACGACTCCCGGGCGGCTGCCCCAGCCCTACGGCCACGACAGCGGCGCCAACCTCGCCGACATCCTGGAAAGGGTGCTCGACAAGGGCGTGGTCATCGCGGGCGACATCCGGATCAACCTGCTCGACATCGAACTCCTCACCATCAAGCTGCGGCTCATCGTCGCCTCCGTCGACAAGGCGAAGGAGATGGGCATCGACTGGTGGGAGGACGACCCGGCGCTGTCGACGCGCGCCCGCCGGGACGAACTGGCCCGGGAGAACGCCGAGTTGCGTGAGCGGCTGGCCCAACTGGAGCCCGCCCGGCAACAGGAGGAGGCCCGATGACCGGACTGCGCTACGTCTATGCCGTCTGCCGCCCCTTTCGCTCCGCCCTCCAGTCCCAGCTGACCGGGGTCGCCGGGTCGCCGCCCAAGCAGCTGACGCACCACGGCCTGATCGCCGTCGTCAGTACGGTGCCCGAGGCGGACTTCGCCGAGGAGCCGCTGCGCGCCCATCTGGAGGACCTGGACTGGCTCACCGCCACGGCCCGCGCCCACCAGCAGGTCATCGACGCGCTCACCGTCGTCACCACCCCGCTGCCGCTGCGGCTCGCCACCGTCTTCCGGGACGACAGCGGGGTACGGACCATGATGGAGGCCCGCGAGGAGGACTTCCGGCGCGTCCTGGACCGGCTGGAGGGCCGGGTCGAGTGGGGCGTGAAGGTGTACGCCGAACCGGAGACCACGGAGATTACGGCCACGGAGACCACGGAGGCCGCGGAGCCCGGCCGGCCGGACGGGGCGGCCGGGTCGGGCCGCGACTATCTGCGGCGGCGCCGTATGCAGACGCGGGCCCGGGAGGACGTGTGGCAGAAGGCCGCCGCATTCGCCGGCCGACTCCACGAAACGCTTTCCGCCTTCGCTGAGGATTCCCGGCTGCATGCCCCGCAGAACGCCGCCCTGTCCGGCGCGCCCGGACAGAGCATGCTCAACGCCGCTTATCTGGTGCCGCGTGCGGATTCCGAGGAATTCGTGGAACTGGTGGACCGCGAGAAGGACGATGCCCCCGGAATCCGGGTCGAACTCACCGGGCCCTGGGCAGCCTATTCCTTCACCGACGAGTTCGCGGAGGAGCCGGAGGTGGAGCCGTGACCGCCGTCGAACGCCGCGAGGTCGCCCTCGTGGACCTGCTCGATCGGCTGCTCGCCGGGGGCGTCGTCGTCACGGGGGACGTCACTTTGCGGATCGCGGATGTCGATCTCGTCCGTATCGACCTGAACGCGCTGATCAGCTCGGTCAACGAGCAGGTCCCGTCGCCCTGGGGGGAGCCCGCGTGACGTCCCACCGCAACCGACTGGACCTCGACCCCGACACGGTGGAACGCGACCTCGTGAAACTCGTCCTCACGGTCGTGGAACTGCTGCGCCAGCTGATGGAGCGCCAGGCCCTGCGCCGCTTCGACACGGGGGATCTGAGCGAGGAGCAGGAGGAGCGCATCGGCCTCACGCTGATGCTGCTGGACGACCGGATGACCGAACTGCGGGAGCGCTACGGACTGCGGCCCGAGGACCTGAACCTGGACCTCGGCCCGCTGGGGCCACTGCTTCCCAGGGAGTGATCAGGAAGCGACCGGGGAGTGACCAGGGAGTGACCAGGGAATGACCAGGGAATGACAGAGAAATCGGCAGTGAAATCAATTCACTGCCGATTTCTCGTCGTTCTTTATTCTTTTTCGCTGTCAGTCGAACGCGGACCTACCACCGATACCAGCGACCCCTGCCTCCTGCCGCGGTGTTGCCGCGCATCACGAAACCCAGGAGCCACAGCACGAGAACCACGACCGCGATCCACCACAGCGCCTTCAGCGCGAATCCGGCACCGAACAGAACAAGGGCCAGCAGCAGCACGAGCAGAATAGGAACCATAGTTTTTTGACCTCCTGCTCACCGGGTTTCCAGAAAAACGCGATTCAGGCGTCTTTACGGCACAGAATCTCCCCGTGCAGAACACTGAACCAGCCTTCTTCCCGTCGGCCCCACTCCCGCCAGGCCTCCGATACGGCCCGCAGTCCCTCCGCGCTCGCGTGTCCGCCCTCCGTGGCCCGCTCGGCGTACGCCGAGGCCAGTGTGCGATCCGCCCACAGCCCGCTCCACCAGGCCCGCTCGTCCGGCGTCGAGAAGGTCCAGGTGCTCGACGTGGCCGCGATGTCCGTCAGCCCGGCCCGCAGCGCCCAGGACTTCAGCCGGCGTCCGGCGTCCGGCTCCCCGCCGTTGGCGCGGGCGACCCGGCGGTACAGCTCCAGCCAGGCGTCCATGCCCTGGGACGCCGGATGCCAGGTCATGGCCGCGTAGTCCGAGTCGCGGACCGCGATGAAGCCGCCCGGCCTGGTCACCCGGCGCATCTCGCGCAGCGCGCCCACCGGATCGCCGACGTGCTGGAGCACCTGGTGGGCGTGGACCACGCAGAACGTGTCGTCCGGGAAGTCCAGGGCGTGCACGTCCGCGACCGCGAAGTCGACGTTCGCCAGACCGCGTCCGGCCGCCGTGGTCCGGGCCTGCTCCAGGATCTCCGGCGCCCGGTCGACGCCGGTGACGTGCCCGTCGGGGACCAGGGCCGCCAGGTCGGCGGTGATCGTGCCCGGGCCGCAGCCGACGTCCAGGATCCTCATGTGCGGCTTCAGTGAGCCGAGCAGGTAGGCCGCCGAGTTGGCGGCCGTACGCCAGGTGTGCGAACGCAGCACGGACTCGTGGTGCCCGTGCGTGTAGACGGCGGTCTCCTGGGCCTTCGACATGCGTGTTCCCCTCGTCGCGTCATACCGGTCCACGGGGCGCGCGGCCCCGCCTGGCGGTACGCGACACGGTACGCCCGCATGTCGAATGGTGAGACCTGCGTATTGCCATCTGGACTGATGGCTCGTCAGACCAGTTGTCAGACGCCGGGCAGCGGACGGTAGACCGTCAGTGCCTCCGGCAGCTTCTCCAGGGTCACCTCGCCGCCCACCTCGGTGACTTCGCCGTCGTAGGCGAGGAGCGCGCCCGGTGTGACGCCGGACAGGTGCAGTCGGCCGACCTGGACCGCCGCGTGGGCCGGAGAACGCGTCAGCGGGCCCGCCACGGCGGCCGCGAGCAGGCGCAGTGCGGGTCGGCGGCCCCCGTGCACGACCCGTACGTCGAGCACGCCGTCCGCGAGATTCAGGCGCCGGGCAGGGGCGAGGCCCATCCGGTGGTAGGTGCCGTTCCCGGCGAACAGCATCCACAACGGGTGTGCGCGGCCCGCGACTTCGGTGTGCAGCGGGTGGCGGTCCCGGCGCAGGACGCGCAGGGCCGCGAGCACCCCGGCCGGCCAGGCGCCGATCCGGTGCGAGAAGCGGTCCCGCTCCAGCACCAGCTCCGGATACACACCGAGGCTGCACGTGTTGAGGAACACGCCCTGCTGTCCATCGCAGGTGAAGCGGCCCACGTCCACGCGCACCGCCTCGCCCCGCCGGACGGCCCGGCCCAGGTCGCGCTCGTCCTCCACACCCAGGTCGTAGGCGAAGTGGTTCAGCGTGCCCCCGGGCAGCACCGCGAGAGGCAGGCCGAACTCCAGCGCCACCTCGGCGGCCGCGTTCACCGTGCCGTCGCCGCCGCACACCCCGAGCACCCGGGCCCGGGTCGCCGCCTTGCGCAACTCGGCCCGGGTGTCGGCCGGTTCGCACTCGACGAGCTCGGCGCGCGGCAGAACGTCCAGCAGGGCGTGCACCCGGTCGGAACTGCCCGACGCCTTGTTGGCCACCACGACCAGGCCGTCCCCGTCCTCCAGCGCCGGAACGTCCGTCCGGGGCCGGGCCGGCGGGACCACCCGGTCACGCGTCGGCACCATGCCCCGTACGGCGAACGCGGCACCCGCGCCCAGGGCCGCGCCCGCCACCACATCGCTCGGGAAGTGGACGCCCGTATACACGCGTGACAACGCGACCGACCAGGCGACCGGCGCCACCGCCAGGCCCCAGGCGGGCGACTCCAGCGCGACTCCGGTCGCGAACGCGGCCGCCGACGCGGCGTGCCCGGACGGGAACGAGGTGGTGATCGGCTGGCGCTTCAGCTGCCGGCCGAGCGGTACGGGGTCCAGGACGGGACGGGGGCGGCGCACCGACCGCTTGCCGAGGGTGTTGATGGTCAGCGAGGCCAGGCTCAACGAGGCGAGACCCCGGGCGGCGGCCCGGCGGGCCCGAGGGGTACGGCTCGCGGCGATCGCGGCGGCCGCCGCGAACCACAGCACGCCGTGGTTCGCGCTCCGGCTCAGCCGCGGCAGGACCGGCTCGGCGTACGGCCAGTTCCGCTCGGCGGCGAACTCGAACAGCCGGGAGTCGAGGGCGAGGAGCCGGTTGCGCAGGGCGTTGCGGCCGGGCTTCGGGACGGTGAGGTCGACGTCTGGGCTCATACAGGGCTGGGTACCCTGAAGTGGCCGATTGCTGTCCGGCCGGCGGTGACCGACACACGGAGGAACCCGTACATGCGCCTGCTCCTCGTCCGCCACGGCCAGACCCCGTCCAACGTGGACTACCTGCTGGACACGGGTGTCCCGGGCGCCGGCCTGACCGCCCTCGGCGAACAGCAGGCCGCCGCGCTTCCCGCGGCCCTGGCCGGCGAGGACATCGAGGCCGTCTACGCGTCCACCCTGATCCGCACCCAGCTCACCGCCGCCCCGCTGGCCGCCGCGCGGGGCCTTGACGTGCTGGTGCGCGACGGGATCCGGGAGGTCTTCGCGGGGGACCTGGAGATGGTGCGCGGGGACACCGGGCAGGGCGGGCTCTACATGAGGACGGTGTTCGCCTGGGCGGCCGGGGAGACCGGGCTGCGGATGCCGGGCGGTGAGAGCGGCACGGAGGTGCTGGCGCGCTACGACTCCGTGGTCGCGGAGGCCGCTCGGAGCGGAGCCGGAACGGTGGCCATGGTCAGTCATGGCGCCGCGATCCGCATGTGGACGGCGGCCCGGGCCGTCAATGTGGATGTGCCCTTCGCCGCGGCGCGCCCGCTCGACAACACCGGGGTGGTGATCCTGGAGGGGACGCCGGCGGACGGCTGGAAGGCGTTGACCTGGGCGGGAGCCGTGGTGGCCCCGGCGGGGGAGGGCGGGCCGACAGGGCGGGCGGTGGACGCCGAGTAGGTTCCCGCCCTCGCTGCCCCTGTCCGGCCCGCACAGCGCCGGATAAGCGTTTGCCCACGGCCGCCGGCGGACCGCAGAATGCGGCCCTATGGGACATCTGGAAGCAGCGCATCTCGAGTACTACCTTCCCGACGGGAGGGCGTTGCTCGGCGACGTGTCGTTCCGGGTGGGGGAAGGCGCCGTGGTGGCACTCGTCGGGCCGAACGGGGCCGGGAAGACGACCCTGCTGCGGCTGATCTCCGGCGAGCTGAAACCGCACGGCGGGACCGTCACCGTGAGTGGCGGCCTCGGCGTGATGCGCCAGTTCGTGGGATCCGTACGGGACGAGACGACCGTACGCGACCTGCTCGTGTCGGTCGCGCCGCCCCGGATCCGCGAGGCGGCGCGGGCCGTCGACGCCGCCGAGCACGGGATCATGACCATCGACGACGAGGCGGCCCAGCTGAGGTACGCGCAGGCGCTCGCCGACTGGGCCGAGGTGCGCGGCTACGAGGCCGAGACGCTGTGGGACATGTGCACCACGGCCGCGCTCGGCGTGCCGTACGAGCGGGCGCAGTGGCGCCAGGTGCGGACCCTGTCGGGCGGTGAGCAGAAGCGGCTGGTGCTGGAGGCGCTGCTGCGCGGCACGGACGAGGTGCTCCTGCTCGACGAGCCCGACAACTATCTCGACGTGCCCGGCAAGCGGTGGCTGGAGGAGCGGCTGAAGGAGACCCGCAAGACCGTCCTCTTCGTCTCCCACGACCGCGAACTCCTCGCCCGCACCGCGCAGAAGATCGTCTCCGTCGAGCCCTCTCCGGCCGGCGCCGACGCCTGGGTGCACGGCGGCGGCTTCGCCACGTACCACGAGGCCCGGCGCCAGCGCTTCGCCCGCTTCGAGGAACTGCGCAAACGCTGGGACGAGAAGCACGCCCAGCTGAAGAAGCTGGTGCTGACACTCCGTCAGGCCGCCGAGAACAGCCCCGCGATGGCCTCCCGCTACCAGGCCGCCCAGACCAGGCTGCGCAAGTACGAGGAGATCGGCCCGCCGCCGGAGCCGCCGCGCGAGCAGGACATCAGGATGCGGCTGAAGGGCGGCCGTACCGGGGTGCGGGCCGTCATCTGCGACGGACTCGAACTCACGGGCCTGATGCAGCCGTTCTCCCTGGAGGTCTTCTACGGCGAACGGGTCGCCGTCCTCGGCTCCAACGGCTCCGGCAAGTCGCACTTCCTGCGCCTGCTGGCCGGCGACGACGTGGCGCACACGGGGGCGTGGAAGCTGGGTGCGCGCGTCGTGCCGGGGCACTTCGCGCAGACGCACGCGCACCCTGAGCTGGTCGGCCGCACGCTCCTCGACATCCTGTGGAAGGAGCACGCCCAGGACCGGGGTGCCGCGATGTCCCGGCTGCGCCGCTACGAGCTCACCCACCAGGCCGAGCAGGCCTTCGACCGGCTCTCCGGCGGGCAGCAGGCCCGCTTCCAGATCCTCCTGCTGGAGCTGGAGGGAGTCACCGCCCTTCTTCTCGACGAGCCGACCGACAACCTCGACCTGGAGTCCGCCGAGGCCCTTCAGGAGGGGCTGGAGGCCTTCGAGGGCACGGTGCTGGCTGTCACGCACGACCGCTGGTTCGCGCGCTCCTTCGACCGGTATCTGGTCTTCGGCAGCGACGGGCGGGTGCGGGAGACGGCGGAGCCGGTGTGGGACGAACGCAGGGTGGAGCGGGCGCGCTAGGTTCCTGGCCCCCGCCGCTGGACTCAGCCCCCTCCGGCGTGTGAGGAGCGGGGTCTGGGGGATCTCTCGGTCACGTCCGGCGGCGGCCCAGGAGCACCTCACCCGCTCGGGCGAAGATCGCGCGTCCATGAGGTTCGCGGGAGTGCCGCCGTTCCCGCGGCCGATCGTGCCGCGGGGCGCCGACGTGTACGCAGGCCCAGGGCCCGGGGTGTTCGTACAGTGGATTCAGGAATCTCTACACGACGAGCGGGGCACCACCATGACCGGAGTCGACCCCAGCCGGCTGGACGACCAGCAGCTCATGAAGGAGCTGGAGACCATCCACCGGACGCGTCACGACACGCTGCTGTACGGCTCGAACGCCGCGATGCGGGCCCACAACGAACGCATGGCGCAGCTGGAGGGCGAGTACCTGCGCCGCAACCCGCGCCGCACGGTGGCAGCGGGCCGCACCCGTGACGGCGCCCGCGAGCGCGGCGCGGGGTGAGAAGCAGCTGAGCGGGGCGGGCCCCCGCCGGCCTCAGTACCGCACCGGCGGACGCCCCCAATGGCGGTGCGCCGACAAGGCGGCCTCGAAGGCCGCCAGAAAGTCCTGGCTCGCCGGGCCCGGAGACGTGTCCGTCACCACGCCCAGGTCGGCCACCGTGTGGTGGAACTCGGCGGACAGCCGGACGCCATCCGGCTCCAGGGACGACAGGACGCCCACGCCGGAGCCGAGCGCGCCGACCGGCTTGCCGTGCCGGTAGGCGTCCCGCACGAAGCGCATCGCGTCCTGGTCGGCGGCCGTGGGCGGGGTGCCGTGCGGGCCGCCGGGCAGCAGTACGGCGTCGTACAGCACGGAGGCGACCGTCGGCAGTGCCCGGTCGACCTCGCACCGGTCACCGTGGGCGCCGCTGACCGAGCCGTCCGTCGGCGCCGGCGCCTCGACGATCGCCCCCTCGGCCGTGAGCGCCTCACGTACCGAGCTCACCTGCGCGGTGTCGACGCCGTCGGTGACGAGGACCGCGATCTGCCGGGTGCGGATCGAGCCGTCGCCGTGCTGCGACTCCATACTCAGCGCGGGGGAGGAGAGCTTGTCCGCCGCCTGTGTCCCGGACGGCTCCGGCACTCCGATGCCGTGCGCGACCTGGGACGCCAGGTCGCCGTTCACCTTCGCGAGCTGCTCGATGGTCCGGGCCCGCACCTCCTTCGCGCCGACCTTGCCGAGCTCGAACCGGAACGCGGCGACGATGTGCTGCTTCTCCCAGTCCGCCATGCTGTTCCAGAACATCGCAGGCTGGCTGTAGGCCCCCGCGCGAGTCTGTTCGAGCGTGGGGGAGCGTGTACGCGCTGCCGTCGACACCGGCGTGCGCGGGGCAGCCGCCGCCCAGGGAGTTCGGGAAGTAGTTCGTGCCGCTGTGCAGCGCGCTCTGGTGGTAGCCGTCGCGTTGGTTGGTGCGTACGGGTGCCACCGGGCGGTTCACCGGCAGCTGGGCGAAGTTGGGACCGCCCAGCCGGATCAGCTGCGTGTCGAGGTAGGAGAAGTTGCGGGCCTGGAGCAGCGGGTCGTTGGTGAAGTCGATCCCGGGGACGACGTTCGCCGTGTGGAACGCGACCTGTTCGGTCTCGGCGAAGAAGTTCTCCGGGTTGCGGTTCAGCACCATCCGGCCGATCGGCCGTACCGGGACCTGCTCCTCCGGGATGACCTTCGTGGCGTCGAGCAGGTCGAAGTCGAAGGCGAACTCGTCCTCCTCCGCGACGAGTTGGACGCCCAGCTCCCACTCCGGGTACTCGCCCGACTCGATCGCGTCCCACAGGTCCCGCCGGTTGAAGTCCGGGTCGCGGCCCTGGCACTCCTGCGCCTCGTCCCACACCAGTGACCGCACGCCCAGCCGCGGCTTCCGGTGGAACTTCACGAACGTGCCCTTCCCGTCCGCGTTCACGAACCGGAAGGTGTGCACGCCGAAGCCCTGCATCATGCGGGAGCTGCGCGGGATCGCCCGGTCCGACATCAGCCACATGATCGCCGGTCGGGATGTCGTTGTGCGGCTCCGGCTTCACCGCGTGCACGAAGTCGGGGAACTTCATGCCGTCCTGGATGAAGAAGACCGGGAAGTTGTTCCCGACCAGGTCGTAATTCCCCTCCGACGTGCAGAACTTGGTCGCGAAGCCGCGCACGTCCCGCACGGTGTCGGCCGAGCCCTTGGGCCCCTGCACCGTGGAGAACCGCACGAACACCGGGGTCTGCACGGCCGGGTCCTGGAGAAAGGCGCACCACCCTCCCCCACTGCCTCAAAGGCGTGGGGGGACCCCCACCGGGATCCGCTCGTGGTCGAAGTGCGTGAGCTTCTCCCGGAAGTGGAAGTCCTCCATCAGCGTCGGCCCGCGTTCGCCGGCGGCCAGCGAGTCGTCGGTGTGGTCGACCTCCACGCCCTGGTCGGTGGTGAGCGGCCCGGCCGTGGGGTCGTCCGCCCGGAAGGCGTCCCGCTGCTCCTGCTTGCGGTTCCCCATTTACGACGCCTCCTTCTCGAAGACTTCGAGGAACGCCTCGCAGAACGCCTTCAGGTCGTCCGGCTTGCGGCTGGTGACCAGCTTGCCGGGGCCGTGGTCGCAGATCCGCACCTGCTCGTCGACCCAGGTGCCGCCCGCGTTGCGGATGTCCGTCCGCAGACTCGGCCAGGAGGTCAGCACCCTCCCGCGTACGACGTCCGCCTCCACCAGCGTCCAGGAGGCATGGCAGATCGCGGCGACCGGGCGGCCCTGATCGAAGAAGTCCCGCACGAAGGCGACGGCCTCCCCGTTCATCCGCAGATAGTCAGGGTTGGCGACACCGCCCGGCAGGACCAGCGCGTCGAACGAGGCGGCGGACGTCTCGCCCACGACCTCCTGCACGGGGAACTTGTCGGCCTTGTCGAGGTGGTGGAACGCCTGGATCGTGCCCGGCTTCGTCGACACGAGCACCGGCTCGTGGCCCGCGTTCACCACCGCCTGCCATGGATCGGTGAGCTCGATCTGCTCGACGCCCTCGGGCGCGGTCAGAAAGGCGATACGCATGATGTCTCAACGTCCTTCCGTGGTCCTGAAAAGGGGCCTCGCCGCTCGTGGAGCCCCTGCTCGTCCCGCCGTGCGGGCACGCACGCGGCAGGCCGGACGGCGACGGTGGCGGTGTCGGCGATCCGTCACTCGTCCGGAGCCGCACGGCTGATCTCGGCCAGCGCCGAGTCGGGATCCTGGGTCTCGGCCAGATCCCCGAGGCTGATGACGCCGACCGGCAGCCCGTCCTCGACGACGGGCAGCCGCCGTACGGCGTGCTCGCGCATCAGCGCGACCGCGACGGACACCCGCTCGCCCGGGTCGATCACCACCGGGTTGCGGCTGCACACCGACCGGGCGCTCACCGTCAGCGGGTCGGCGCCGTCGGCGACCGCGCGCACCGTGATGTCACGGTCGGTGAGGACGCCCACGACGTCCTGGCCGTCGGCCACCACGACATCGCCGATGTCCTGCGCCCGCATCAGCTGCGCCGCCTCGACGAGCGAGGCGTCCGGGCGGACGGCGACCACGCCCGGTGTCATGACGTCCTTCACGAAATCAGCCATCGCGGGCCCTCCTGGGCGCCCCGGTCCCGGTCAGCGCCTCTGCCAGCTCCTGGACATTGGCGTAGCGCTTCGAGCGCGGCAGGTGCTCCAAAGACTCGACCAGGGCATCGGGCGCGTACCCGCGGCGCAACGCGACGATCAGTTCCCGGGGGCTCGCCGGGAAGGCGCTGCGGCCCAGGATCCGCGCCAGTTCGAGTCGGACCGTCGCCAGGGACGCCGTACTCCCCGGCGTCACCGGACCACCCGCGACCTGCGGATCGTCATCGGCGGACGGCTCCGGATCGTGCCACTCCTCGGTCCGGGTGGGGTGGCCGGACCTCAGCAGCCCTTGCAGTTCGTGCTTCATCTCGTCGTCACGGTGAACGCTCAGCCGGTCGCTGCCTCGCTGCATGACTCCCTCCAGATCTTCGGCGTGCGCACCGCGTACCCGTACATCCGGGGGCGACACAGGGTTTGCGCACCGGAAGCGGGGAGACCCGGTCCCTCAACCCCCACGCACGTTCTGCTCGGGGAAGGACCAGGTCATGGCACTGCTCGCGGTGCTCCTCCCACTGCTCATGCTCGGCGTGGTGCTGGCGCTGGGCCGTTACGAGGATGTGCTGCTACCGAAGGACCCGGACGAGACGGACCGGCCGGAAGGGGCGGCGCTCGGTCACTGAGGCCGCCCCCTCCGCTCCCCGGCGAGCCGTCCGGCGGCTCCGGCCGCGGGACGCTGCCGTCCGGTCCCGTCTTCTCGACTCAGTGGCGCTTCTTCTCCCGCCCCGTCTTCTCCCGCCCCGGCAGGAACTCCTGCACCTTCGCCTTGAACCCCTGCCTGATCATGGACCCCCGGTCCGCGTCCCCCTTCAGGATCGACGAGGCCGTGGCCTCCATCTGCTCCCACGTGGCGTGCGGCGGGATCGGCGGTACGGCGGGGTCGGTCAGGAACTCGACGACCGCGGGGCCGTCCGCCTCCAGACCGGCGCGCCAGCCCGCCTCGACGTCCTCGGGCTTCTCGACGCGGATGCCGGTCAGGCCGAGCGAGCGGGCGAAGGCGGCGTACTGGACGTCAGGGAGCTCCTGGGAGGGCAGGAAGGACGGGGCGCCCTCCATGGCGCGCATCTCCCAGGTGACCTGGTTGAGGTCATGGTTGTTCCACACGGCGACGACCAGCCGCGGGTCCTCCCACAGGTCCTTGTACTTCGCCGCCGTGATCAGCTCCGCCAGGCCGTTCATCTGCATCGCGCCGTCGCCGACCAGCGCGATCGCCGGACGGTCCGGGTGGGCGAACTTGGCGCCGATCGCGTACGGCACCCCGCAGCCCATCGTCGCGAGGGTCCCGGAGAGCGACCCGCGCATGCCGGGCCGCATCGTCAGGTGGCGGGCGTACCAGTTCGCCGCCGAGCCCGAGTCGGAGGAGACGATCGCGTTGTCGGGGAGTAGCGGATCCAGGGCGCGGGCGACGTACTCCGGGTTGATGGGGTCGGCGGACTGCTTCGCCCGCCGGTCCATGACCTCGCTCCAGCGCGCCACGTTGTCGCACACCGTGTCGTACCACTCGCGGCCGCGCTCCTCGGACCTGATCAGCGGGATCAGCCGTTCCAGCGTCGCCTTCGCGTCGCCGACCAGATTCGCCTCGTACGGATACCGCATCCCGACCATGTGCGGATCGATGTCGATCTGCACCCCGCGCGCCTTGCCGAACTCCGGCAGGAACTGCGTGTACGGGAAGGAGGATCCGATGGTGAGCAGGGTGTCGCAGTCCCGCATGAGCTCGTACGACGGGCGGGTGCCCAGCAGGCCGATCGAGCCGGTGACATACGGCAGTTCGTCGCTCAGTGCGTCCTTGCCGAGCAGCGCCTTGGCCACGCCGGCGCCGAGCAGTTCGGCGATCCGCTCCACCTCGGCCCGCGCGCCGGACGCGCCCTGGCCGACCAGGATCGCCACCTTGTCACCGGTGTTGAGGATCTCGGCCGCCCGCCGGACCGAGTCGTCCGAGGGGATCGCCGTCCAACCGCTGCGGTCCAGGCTGGAGGGCACCATCTTGAACTCGTGCGTGGGCGCCGAGTAATCGAGCTCCTGGACGTCGCCCGGGATGATGACCGCCGTGGGCGCGCGGCGCGCGTACGCGGTGCGGATCGCCCGGTCCAGGACGTTCGGCAGCTGCTCGGGGACCGTCACCGTCTCCACGAAGTCCGAGGCGACGTCCTTGAACAGGGTGTGCAGGTCCACCTCCTGCTGGTACGAGCCGCCCATCGCGGTGCGGTGCGTCTGGCCCACGATCGCCAGGACGGGGACATGGTCGAGCTTGGCGTCGTAGAGGCCGTTCAGGAGGTGGATCGCGCCCGGTCCGGACGTCGCCGCGCACACGCCGAGACGGCCGCTGAACTTGGCGTAACCGACCGCCTGGAACGCGGACATCTCCTCGTGCCGGGACTGCACGAAACGGGGCTGGTTCTCGGCGCGGCCCCAGGCGGCGAGCAGGCCGTTGATGCCGTCGCCGGGATAGCCGAAGACGTGCTCCACGCCCCACTCGCGCAGACGGTGCAGGACATGGTCGGCGACCTTGGTGCTCATGCGGGACCTCCAGGGTCCGGTGAGAGGGGGGACTGCGCGGCCCCGCTCCGAGTGACCCCGCGGGCCGGTGGAAAACCTGCCCCGGTGTTTGCGGCCCGGGGGCGGGGGCAGGCGAAGAAGCAGTGCTTCGGACAGGAGGCACGTCCGTGGGAGCGGGGATTCCCCGCCACGGGTGTGTCCCGCTCCGGTGCGCGCCCGCACTCCCATGGTGACCGTCCAAGCCAGAGCACGATCAAGGGAGTTGCGACGCACGATGCCCACTTCAGTGAGCGCGAAGCACCACCCGCACGACGACGCCCCCGACACCGCGGAGGACTTCCGCAAGCTCGCCACCCTGCCCGAGGGACAGCAGCGCGACACCGTCCGCGAGCGGATCGTCGAGGCATGGCTCCCCATGGCCGACCGGCTCGCCGGACGTTTCCGCAGCCGCGGCGAGAGCCTCGACGACCTGCGTCAGGTCGCCGCCCTCGGACTCGTCAAGGCCGTCGACCGATACGACCCCGAACGCGGCAACGCCTTCGAGAGCTACGCCGTACCCACCATCACCGGCGAGATCAAGCGGCACTTCCGCGACCACATGTGGACGCTGCACGTGCCGCGCCGGGTGCAGGACCTGCGCAACCGTGTGCGGTTCGCCGTCCAGGACCTCCAGACCGTCTCCGGTCGCCGTCCGACGGTCGCCGAGATCGCCGCGCACGCGGACATGAGCGAGGCCGACGTCAAGGTCGGGCTGGAGGCACTGGAGAGTTTCACCGCCCTGTCGCTGGACGCGGAGCTGCCCGGCAGCGACGACGGGTATTCGCTGAGCGACGCGCTGGGCTCCGCCGATCCCGCGCTGGACACGGTGGTGGACCGTGAGGCGGTCGCACCCCGGCTGGCGGCCCTGCCCGAGCGTGAGCGGGCCATTTTGTACATGCGGTTCTTCGGGGACATGACGCAGAGCCGGATCGCCGAGCAGTTGGGCATCTCGCAGATGCACGTGTCCCGGCTGATCAGCCGGTGCTGCAGCCGCGTGCGGGAGCAGGTGCTCAGTGACGTGGGCTGAAGGTGTCCGCTTGTCGCGCCCCCACGGCGGGTCCGCGGCCTGACACGGTCCCGCGCCCCTTCAGGGCGTTGCCGCCACCGCCAGTGACAGGTGACGGGACATCGTGTCCAGAGCCCTGGCCTCCGCCATCGAGAACGCGGGGCGGGCTGCGCAGCGGAACAGCGTGAGTACGCCCTGTACGGCGCCCCCGACCACGACAGGCACGCACAGCAGTGAGGTGACGTTCGCCTGTACGAGGACGGGGGCGCCCTCGGCGTCACGGCCGAAGGCGTCCGGGTTCGGGGGGCCGACCTGAAGGGCGGGGGAGGCCGTGCGCGCCGTCTCCATGACGAGGGGACACGTCGTCGGATCCTGGCCCGCCAGGGCGCTCGCCTCCTCTTCCGACGGGGCCAGCACGGTCGTACGGGAGAACCCCGCCGTGCCCGTGTCAGCGATCACCCAGTCGGCGAAGCGGCCGTGCAGGACCCGGGCCGCCTGCCGCACGACCGCCTCGCGGTCGCCGCGTGGCGCGGTCAGCAACGTCGTGGTCATCTCGTCCAGGACGTCCATCAGGGCCGCGTGCCGGGTGGTCTCGGCCAGGTCCGGGACCTGCGTCGCCGGGCTCTCGGCCACGCCCGGGGACGCGCGGAGGTCCCCGGGCTGCAGCACCACCAGCACGGTGGTGTGCGGCTCCCCGCTCGGGCGGACGGCGGTCAGGGTCGCGTGGACCGGCGCGGACGGGTGCTGCTGGAGGTGCACGGTGAGACTGCGGTCGCCCTCGCCGCGGGCCACCGCCGCCGCCTGGGAACGGAACGCGGCCCGGTCGGCGTGGGCCAGCAACCCGGTCAGCGGCCGGCCCGTCGCATAGCCCGCCCGGACACCGGTGAAGGCCGTCGCCGTGAAGTTGAGCCGGCGCACCACCGCCTCCCGGTCCACCAGTGCCACTGGGAGCGGGAACCGCTGGAACACGGCCCGCAGCAGATGCTGCTCCTGCCGGTCGGCGGACGGCGTACGGGGCGGGCCCGCCGAGGACAGCCGCTCGTACCACGGCCACAACTGGTCGGCGACATGGTCGAGTTCGAAGATGGCCGCGTCCAGTACGGTCGGCAGGTCCCCTTCCGACACGGACCGCGCCGCCTTGAGTTCCGCGACGCGGCGCACGAAATCCGCGAGCTCTTCACCGAATTCGTCGGTCTTCGCCATGGGAATGAACCTAGCTCGTGGCAACACGGCGCGGGGCGCCGGGACCCAGCCGGGTTCTGCCGGTTGTCCCACCGCCCGTCCTGCCTCCGTTTCGCCCGCACGGGCGCGGGAACGCGCAGGGCAAGAGGAGGAGTTGAGGATGTCCGCTCGCCACCCTGTGGGTCACTGGGGACACGAGTCCGCCGAAGCCGCCCTTCCTGGGCGCCGGTTGTCCGAACTGGTCGAACAGGCCGTGCGCTGCACCGCCGACTGCTGCGGAGCGAGCAGCATGGTCGCCGAGGCGGGTGCCGAGCGGCCCGCCGCCGTCACCCATCCCGACCTCGCCGGTCTCGTCGCCGTGCAGCTCCGCTCCGGGGACGGCCCCATTCCGGACGCCCTGGAACGCGGTGAACCCGTCGACTCGGCCGACCTGCTGCGCGACGAGCGCTGGCCGCAGTACCGCGCCATGGCGCTCGACTCGGGCGTGCGCTCCAGTGTCACGCTCCCGTTCCGCCGCTCCGGGCTGACGGTGACGCTCAGTCTCTACAGCTTCCGGCCGTGCGCCCTGGAGGACGTCGCCCACGGGCCCGTGCACGCCCTCGGCGACTTCGCCGCCAGCTGCCTGGTCCGCGACCGCTCCTACCGCGCCGCGCTCAGCGAGCTCGACCATCTCGGCACCGCCCTGCGTACCCGGCCCGTCGTCGACCAGGCGTGCGGCATCGTCATGCACGTCCTCGGCTGTGACGCCGACGCCGCCTTCGGCGTACTGCGCCGGATCTCCCAGGGCACCAACCGCAAGCTCTCGGACGTCGCGGCCGGGGTCGTCAGCCGACGGGGACGCGGGCTGGAACGCGACTTGGCGGCGCTGCTGAACTGACGGGACGGGTCGGGACGGGTCGGGACACGGGGGAGGGGTATGTCACCCGCTCGGCCGTGCCCGTCCCGCGAATGGTGCCCGGCCGCGCGCGCCCGGACGCCGGGCGGGCTGTCATGGCTGCGGGGGCACGACCGCCGTACCCCGCAGCCGTCGGCCGAAGGAGCCCACCCCATGCGCCGCACCGCCCGCGCCCTGTCCGTCGCCGCTCTGGCCGGTGTGATCCTGGGCTTCGCCGCCTCGGCCGTCTTCGCGGAACCGACCGCGGAGGTCAGCCCCGGCAGTGCCTCCCCGGGCGGCAGCGTCACCGTCTCGGTCTCCTGCGACCCGCTCGGCGGGACCGCGCCCGCCACCCTCGACGCCACCTCGCAGGCGTTCGAAGAGGGCACCGTCGAGCTGAAACGGGTCTCCGGCGACGACGAGAAGGACGCCGGGCCCGCCTACCGCGGCACCGCCCGCATCCCTCCGGCCGAGAACTTCGAGGGTGACCCCGACGCGGCCGGACCGGACTCCGCATGGACGGTGGACGGCACCTGCCCGGCGGCGCCCGGAGGCAAGGGCAAGGAGTGGAGCGCGACGTTGACGGTGGCCCTCGACAGCGGCGGCGGTGAGACGGGGGGTACGGGCGGCACGGGCGGCGGCAAGGACGGCGGCAAGGACGGCGGCTTGGGCGGCGGCTTGGGCGGTACGGACGGCGGCAAGGAGGACGTCGAGAGCGGCAAGGAGGGCATGCAGGGCGGCAAGGACGGCATGCAGGGCGGCAGCGGCGGCACGGACGGTGGTGGTCAACCCTGTGCCGACCCCCGTTCGGGCAGGACCGGACCCGACAAGACCTGGAGCGACACCGACACCGACACCGCATGGGAGGAGACCGGGGGCCACTCGCAGGACTGCGCCGACGACCCGAACCACCACGGCGTACAGGCAGGCACGGGTGGCACCTTCACCGACTCCGTCCCCGCTCTGGTCACGGGCGGTGTGCTGATCGCGGGCGCGGCCGGCGGTGCGGTGTACCGACTGCGCCGCAAGGCTCCCGCCACGGAGGACTGACACACGCCGCCGCCGTGACGGGCGCAACACCTGCGGGCGCCCATGGGGCGGCGGCACGATGGGTACTCACTGAGGCACCAGGCACAGCGCGGAGGCACGATGCGCCCGACGGACCCCGAAGGCCACGGCCCCGTCCGCTACGGACCGCCGCACCCGGGCGACGGGCTGCCCGTGCTGCCCGAACTGGCCGCCGTCCTCGCCGCGGCCGCCGGACGGGCCGAGAGCGAGCCCGTCGGGGGCGGCGCCGCCCTCCTGGAGGCCGCGTGCGGCTACTGGGACCGGCGCGGGCTGTCCACCGGGCCCGAGGAGGCGGTGGCCGCCCCCGGGGCGCCCGCCCTGCTGCTCGCGCTGACCGCCGCGCTCGGCGGCGACGTCCTGGTGCCCAGGCCCTGTGCCGCCTGGTGGGCGCCGTACGCACGGCTGCTGGGCAGGCCCGTCTTCCATGTCGCGACATCGGCCGAGAGCGGCGGCGTGCCGGATCCCTACGCCCTCCTGGAGACCGTCCGCCGGGTCCGTGCCGAGGGCGGTGACCCGCGGCTGCTCGTGCTGTCCGTCGCCGACGACCCCACCGCCACCGTGGCCCCGCCCGAGGCACTGCACGAGACCCTGGAAGCCGCCACCGACGAGGGGTTGCACCTGGTCAGCGACGAGACCTGGCGCGACACGGTGCACGCCCCGCACGACACCGTGCTGCTCAGCCCCGCCGAGATGCTGCCCGAGCAGGTCACCGTCGTCACCGACCTGGCCGGCGCCCACCTCCCGCCGGGCTGGCCGGCCGCGGTCGCCCGGTTCCCCGCGGGCGGCGCCGGGAACGGCCTGCACGCGCGCGTGCTCGACGTGCTCACCGCGCTCGGCGCCCGGATCGCCGGCCCGGTCGCCCACGCCGCCGGGTACGCGCTGGCGGAGCCAGAGCCGGTCACCGCACGGATCATCGCCGCCGTACGCCTGCACGCGCGCGTGGCCACCGCCGCGCACGCCGCCGCCGTGGGCGCGGGCGCCGTGGCGCGGCCCCCGCAGGCCGGACGGCACCTGTACGTCGACCTCGGCCCGCTGCGCGCCGGGCTGTCCGCGCACGGCGTGGGGGACGCGCAGGACCTGGAGGACTTCCTCGCCGCCCGGCTCGGCATGCCCGCGCCGGGCGGGCACCGCTTCGGCGACGACCTCGGCGAGCTGCGCGTACGGCTGTCCACCGGACCGCTGCTGGCCGGCACGGACGAGGAACGAGCGGCATGCGTGACTTCACCCTCGCCGCTGGAACTGCCGCATGTGCACCGCGCGTTGATCCACTTGAAGTCGGTCTTCGACGACCTCCGTGACGAAGCTCAGCGATGGGAGACGCCTCGATGACGCAGCAGTCCGAGTCAGCCACGTCGACCACACCGCGTACGCCGCCCCGGGAAACCGGAGCTTTGGCCGACCCGTCACCCCTCGCGCCCCCGCTCCCGCCGCTCGCCGCACCCCGCCCGCTGGGCGAACGCCGGGTGTGGCCGCGGACCTTCCACGACCGTCTCACCGCCCCGCTGCCCGGCATCAAGACCCTCGCCCGCTTCGCCCGCGAGGGCTCCGTACGCCCCGGCCGGGAGGGCCTCGCCGACATCGCCCGGCTGCCCTACGCGCCGGGCCCGGTGCCGCGCGTGGACGCGCGCACGACCGCCGTCTCCTGGGCGGGGCACGCCAGTTGGGTCGTGCGGATCGGCGGACTGACCGTCCTCACCGACCCCGTCTGGTCACGCCGCATCCTCGGCACCCCGGCCCGGATCACCCCCGTCGGCATCGCCTGGAGCGCCCTGCCGCGCGTCGACGCGGTCGTCATCAGCCACAACCACTACGACCACCTGGACGCCCCCACCCTGCGCCGGCTCCCGCGCGACACGCCCGTGTTCGTGCCGGCCGGTCTCGCCGCCTGGTTCCGTCGCCGCCGGTTCACGCGCGTCACCGAGCTGGACTGGTGGGAGGCCGCCGAACTGTCCGGCGTCCGCTTCGACTTCGTCCCCGCCCACCACTGGTCCAAGCGCACCCTCATCGACACCTGCCGCAGCCTGTGGGGCGGCTGGGTGCTCACCGCCCCCGACGGCCGGCGCGTGTACTTCGCGGGCGACACCGGCTACGGCCACTGGTTCACCCGCATCGGCGAGCGCTACCCCGGCATCGACCTCGCCCTGCTCCCCATCGGCGCCTACGACCCCCGCTGGTGGCTCAGCGACGTCCACTGCGACCCGGAGGAGGCGGTCCGGGCAGCTCAGGACCTCGGCGCGCGGCGGATGGCGCCCATGCACTGGGCCACGTTCGTGCTGTCGGCGGAA
The DNA here is from genome assembly GCF_042800355.1 of Streptomyces sp. NPDC057623. Classification (NCBI taxonomy): domain Bacteria; kingdom Bacillati; phylum Actinomycetota; class Actinomycetes; order Kitasatosporales; family Streptomycetaceae; genus Streptomyces; species Streptomyces sp. NPDC057623. The sequence continues at coordinate 147,283 of NZ_JBHVGZ010000005.1, read as the reverse complement.
CCGGTCCTGGAACCCCTCACGCGCGTGCGGGCGGCATGGGAGAAGGCGGGCCTGGACCGGGAGAACCTGTGGGACCTGCCGGTCGGTGCGTCAAGGACGCTTTAGGCCGGCCCACCCCAAGGGGTGCGGGGCCCCGCGACGAAACGTCACCGGGCGGATCGAACCCGCTTCCACACACTGGGCGCCACACTCATCACCAACGTCAGCGCAACAGCCGCAACCACGCCCTCCCAAGGCTCCGAGAACAGCGAGCCCCCAAGGATCCCGATCAGCTGATACGTCACCGCCCAGGCGAGGCACGCCGGCAGGTTCCCCCGCGCGAACCTCCGCATCGGCCACTTCGCCAGCAGGCACGCCAGCATCACCGGCAGCCGTCCCGCCGGCACCAGCCGGGACAGCACCAGCACCGCCACCCCGTGCGCGGCGAGCTTCTCCTGCGCCTGCGCGAGCCGGTCCTCCGGCGCACGCGAGCGGATCGCCTCCAGCCAGCGCGAGCCGTTCTTCGAGCCCATGCCACGCCGCCCCAGCCAGTACAACGTCGCGTCCCCCAGGAACGCGGCCGTCGACGCCGTCACGAACACCAGCGCCAGCGAGAACGGTGCCGTCTGATGAAACGCCACCACCGCCGCCGAACTCACCAGTGCGCCCGTCGGGATCACCGGCACCAGCGCCCCTATCAGCACCAGCAAGAACAGCGTCGGATAGCCGATCGCCTGCTGCGTCGACTGCGTCGGCACCACCGTCGTGGCGGCCGCCAGCAGCGTCACCGCGTCACCTCCGGGCGCACGCGCTCCCCGTGCGCGAGCCTATGCACCGACACGCCGGGCGCGCGCTCCGCCGCGAGCCGTGCGAACTCGTCGCCCGGCGCGTGGAATTCATGGGGCCGCACGGCGTCCATGCCGATCGGCCAGTACGTGCCGTAGTGCACCGGCACCGCGCTGCGCGGCGCGAGCCGGGCCAGCGCCTCGGCCGCCCGCCCCGCGTCGAGATGGCCTTCGCCGAGGTACGGTCCCCAGCCGCCGACCGGCAGGAGTGCCACGTCGACCGGCCCGACCTCGTTCGCCATCGTGTCGAACAGCCCGGTGTCCCCGGCGAAGTACGTCCGTGCCTCGCCCTCGATGACATAGCCGAGGGCGGGCGAGCGACGCGGGCCGACCGGCAGCCGCCGCCCGTCGTGCCGCGCGGGCACGGCCCGTACGGCCAGCGGGCCCACCGTCGTCACGTCCCCCGGCTCCACCTCGCTCACCACCAGGTGCGTGAGCCGGCGCAGGGGCGGCACCGCCCGGAGCGCGCCCCGGGGCACGAGCAGCCGGGTGCCCCGCTCCAGCCGTGCCAGGGACGGGACATGCAGATGGTCGGCGTGCAGGTGGGAGACCACGGCGACGTCCGCGCGCCAGGCGCCGGGCGGTGGCGGCGCACCCCGGCGGCGACGCAGGTGTGCGAGCCGGCGCGCGAACAGAGGATCGGTGAGAACGCGCACGTTCGAATCCTCGACCGTGCAGGTGGCGTGACCCCACCACGTGATCTCCACCGGCACCTTCTTTGCCTCCTTCGCGCGACTCCCCGAAGCGTACGGGCTGGAGTAGGGTCGGCGGCGAAACCCGGAGGTGAGGGGGACGCCATGGGGTCATCCGTAGTGCGCGTGACGGCGATCGCCAGTCTGACGCCGCTCGAAGAGCTGGACGCCGACCCCTTCCTGGTGGACTCCCGCAGCCAGCACGCGATGTGCGCGCGCTGGGCCGCCGAGCACGGGTACGTCGTCGCACGCGAGCTTCTCGTACGCCGGTTGCGGGCGGACCACAGCGTGCTGTGGGAGGGCGTCCGCCCGGGCCTCGACCTTTTCGTGGCGCCCAGCCGGAGAGTGCTGGAGAGCGCTTTGTCGTCCGTCGAGGAGTTCACCGCGGAGTGCGCCCGGCGCGGGGCGCGGGTGGAGGTCGTGGGGCGCGCGGAGCCGCGGTACGACGCGCAGATGAAGGCACGGGTGCACCGGAGGCTGTCGATGCCGACGGCGGGTTACGACGGCCGTTGAGCGCTCCCCGTGGGCTGCCGCGAAGGGCCGTACGGCGTCCGCGGCGCCATCGTGGCTGGTCGCCCGGTTCCCCGCGCTGCTTGCGGGCGTTCAGCTCGTCCGGCGTTCGAGGACGAGGCCCGAAGGGCCGATGCGAGGATCTGGGGGCGGCAGCCCACAGGGACGGGCCGGGGCGGCGGGGGCGGGACAATGAGGCCGGGAGGTGAGCTGGGCGTGCGTGATGGGCGGTGGCGGCGGGTCGCCAGCCAGGTCGGTCGGAGCGCCACGGTGTGGGCGGTCTGCACCGTGACCTTGCTCGTGCTCGCCGGCATCCTCCCGGACTTCCAGCTCCAGTCGCCGGACGGCGACAGCGCCACCGACATCGCCGTCACCGCGGCTCTCGGCGCCGGCGCGTTCGGCGTGCTCTCGGCGGTCTTCTGGCCCCTCCTCGTACGGCTCCTGCTGCTGGTGCCCGCGCTGGTGCTCGGCCTGCTGGTGTTCGTCCTGAACGGCGTCCTGCTGATCGTCGCCCTGCGCCTGGTGCCCTCCGGCGACAGCGAGGCCGCCCCCGAGACCGCCGTCATCGTCGCCGCCGTGATGTCCGCCGTGGCCTCCGCCACCGGTGCCGCCCTGGCGGTGCGGGACGACGACGCCTACCGGCGCCGGCTGTACCGCCTGGCCGACCGCCGCCGCAGGACCCTGCCACCCGGCCCGTCCGGCCCCGGCACCGTCTTCATCCAGCTCGACGGCGTCGGCCACGACGTCCTCCTCGACGCCGTCGACAAGGACCTGATGCCGACGGTCGCCCGCTGGCTGGGCCGCGCCGGGGGCAAAGGCCCCGGCGGCAGCCCCGGCGCCCCCGCCCGGCCCACCCACCGGCTCACCCCCTGGCGCACCGACTGGTCCAGCCAGACCGGCGCCAGCCAGCTCGGCATCCTGCACGGCAGCAACCACGACGTCCCCGCGTTCCGCTGGTACGAGAAGGCCGGGCGTGAGGTGATGGTCTGCAACCGTCCCGCCAACGCCGCCGAACTCCAGCGCCGTGCCATCGACCGCACCGGCGACGGCGGACTGCTCACCGCCGACGGCGCCAGCCGCGGCAACCTCTTCAGCGGCGGCGCCGACGAGCAGGCCCTCGTGCTGTCCATCGCCACCAGGCGGCGCGGCCGGGAGAACCGCTCCCGCGCGGGCTACTTCGCCTACTTCTCCGACCCGGCCAACGCCGTGCGCACCGCCCTGTCCTTCATCGCCGAGGTGGGCCGTGAGATCGGCCAGTCCTCCCGGGCCCGCGCCCGCAAGGACCGCCCGCGCGTCTCCCGCGGCGGCCTCTACCCCCTCGTCCGCGCGTTCGCGACCGTCGTCGAACGGGACGTCGTCGTGGCCGCGGTGATGGGCGACATGCTGGCCGGCCGCACCGCCGTCTACGCCGACCTGGTGGCCTACGACGAGGTGGCGCACCACTCCGGGCCGTGCGGCCGGGACGCCGACAAGGTCCTCGAACGCCTCGACCGGGCGCTCGCGTTGATCGCGAACGTCGCCGAGCACGCGCCGCGGCCGTACCGGATCGTCGTGCTGTCGGACCACGGCCAGAGCCCCGGCGAGACCTTCCGGTCCCGGTACGGCCTCGGCCTCGGCGATCTGGTGCGGGCCGGCTGCGGGCTGCCCGTGCCGCGCAAGGCCGAGCGCACCCACAGCGGCGCCGAGGCCCGCGCGGCCGTACGCGCGGCACTGCGCCGGCCCGTCGAGGAGGGCGACGAGCAGCGTCGCCCCTCCCGCCGCTCGGAGCCGATCGTGCTCGCGTCCGGCAACCTCGGCCTGGTCTCCTTCCCGGACGTGCCGCACCGGATGACCAAGGAGGAGATCGACGCCCGCCACCCGGCCCTGCTCACCACCCTCGCCAACCACCCCGGCGTCGGATTCCTGCTCGTCCGCAGCGAGGAACACGGCGGACTGGTGCTGGGCGCGTACGGCGCGGAGGTTCCGCTGGACCGACTGGACGACGATCCGGGGCCGTTGAAGATCTTCGGGCCGGGCGCCGCCGACGCCGTGCGCCGCACGCACTCCTTTCCGAACACCGCCGACATCATGGTCAACTCCGCGTACGACCCGGCCGAGGGCGGCGAGGTCCTCGCCTTCGAGGAGCAGATCGGCTCGCACGGCGGACTCGGCGGGGCACAGGGCAAGCCGTTCCTGCTGTCGCCGCTCGCCTTCTCCGCCGCGGTCGGCGACGGGGAGGACCTCGTGGGCGCCGAGCAGGTGCACCGCGTGCTGCGCCGCTGGCTGCGGGAATCGAACGGCCCTCAGGTGCCGGTCGCGGCAGAGCCGGAGGAACGGGCCGCCTGAGCGCGGGTGTTGTCAGCGGCGGACCGTGCGCAGGACCGGACGACTCCCACCACCCGCGTGGGCCGGTCTTCCGGGTGCCGTGAGCCGGAGTGTGATCGGATGGGGGCACGGACCCAGGAACCGGGCCCCCACGCGAAAGGAAGAATCGTGGCTACCACGCGCTCCGCACACACCGTCTGGGAAGGCAACCTGCTCGACGGCAACGGTGTCGTCGAATTCGACTCCTCCGGTGCCATCGCCGCCCAGCCGGTCACGTGGGCCTCGCGCTCCCAGGACGCGAGCGGCAAGACCAGCCCCGAGGAGCTGATCGCCGCCGCGCACTCCAGCTGCTTCTCGATGGCGCTGTCGCACGCCCTGGCGGGGGCCGGCACGCCGCCCACCAAGCTGGTCACCTCGGCCGACGTGAACTTCCAGCCGGGGGAGGGGATCACCGGGATCCACCTCACGGTGGAGGGGACGGTGCCCGGCCTCGACGCCGACGGCTTCGCTGCGGCGGCGGAGGACGCCAAGAAGAACTGCCCGGTGAGCCAGGCGCTGACGGGCACGACGATCACGCTCTCGGCCAAGCTTGCCTGAGCACAGGTCCTGAGCGCTCGCTCAGGACCCGTTTGGGCACCCTCCGCCAGGTCACCCGTCCCATTGACAAGAATCCACTCAAGTTTTGTGCTGGAGTTCAAGGGGTGCCCTGGCGGAAGGGGACAGCGATGGCACGCGCGGTCGGGATCGATCTCGGGACCACGAACTCGGTGGTCGCCGTCCTGGAGGGCGGCGAACCCACAGTCGTCGCCAACGCGGAGGGGGCCAGGACCACACCGTCGGTCGTGGCCTTCGCCAAGAACGGCGAGGTACTCGTGGGGGAGGTGGCCAAACGCCAGGCGGTGACGAACATCGAGCGCACGGCCCGCTCCGTGAAGCGGCACATGGGCGACGGGAGCTGGCGCTTCCCGGACCAGAGTGACATCGACGGCACCCGCTACCGGGCGCAGGAGCTGTCCGCCCGGGTGCTGCAGAAGCTGAAGCGGGACGCCGAGTCCTATCTGGGCGAGGACGTCACCGACGCGGTGATCACGGTCCCGGCGTACTTCGACGACTCCCAGCGGCAGGCGACGAAGGAGGCCGGGGAGATCGCGGGCCTGAAGGTCCTGCGGATCATCAACGAGCCCACGGCCGCCGCCCTCGCCTACGGCCTCGACCGGGGCGAGGAGCAGACGGTACTGGTCTTCGACCTCGGCGGCGGCACCTTCGACGTCTCGCTGCTGGAGATCGGTGACGGCGTCATCGAGGTCAAGGCCACCAACGGTGACACGCATCTGGGCGGCGACGACTGGGACCAGCGGGTCGTCGAGCACCTGGTGAAGAAGTTCAAGGGGCAGAACGGCATCGACCTCGGCAACGACAAGATGGCGCTGCAACGGCTGCGCGAGGGCGCCGAGAAGGCCAAGATCGAGCTGTCCAGCTCCTCCGAGACGACGATCAACCTGCCCTACATCACCGCCTCCGCCGAGGGTCCCCTCCACCTCGACGAGAAGCTGACCCGCGCCCAGTTCCAGGAGCTCACCGCGGACCTCCTCGACCGCTGCAGGAACCCCTTCCACCAGGCGGTCAAGGACGCCGGCATCAAGCTCTCCGCGGTCGACCACGTCATCCTCGTCGGCGGCTCCACCCGGATGCCCGCCGTCACCGACCTGGTGAAGGAACTGACCGGCAAGGACCCGCACAAGGGCGTCAACCCCGACGAGGTCGTGGCCCTCGGCGCGGCTCTCCAGGCGGGTGTCATCCGCGGCGACGTGAAGGACGTCCTCCTCCTCGACGTCACCCCGCTGTCCCTCGGCATCGAGACCAAGGGCGGCATCATGACCAAGCTCATCGAACGCAACACGACCATCCCCACCCGGCGTTCGGAGATCTTCACCACGGCCACCGACAACCAGCCCTCGGTCGGCATCCAGGTCTACCAGGGCGAACGCGAGATCGCGGCCTACAACAAGAAGCTCGGCGTCTTCGACCTCACCGGTCTGCCCCCGGCCCCGCGCGGTGTCCCGCAGATCGAGGTCGCCTTCGACATCGACGCCAACGGGATCATGCACGTCTCCGCGAAGGACATGGCGACCGGACGCGAGCAGAAGATGACGGTGACGGGCGGCTCGGCCCTGCCGAAGGACGACATCGACCGCATGATGCGGGAGGCCGAGGAGTACGCCGAGGAGGACCGGGGCCGCCGCGAGGCGGCGGAGACGAGGAACCAGGCCGAGCAACTCGTCTACCAGACCGAGAAGTTCGTACGCGACAACGAGGACAAGGTCCCCGCGGACACCAGGTCGCAGGTCGAGTCGGCGGCGGCCGAGCTGAAGCAGCTCCTGGCGGAGAACGCCGAGACGAACGCCCTGCGCACCGGCATCGAGAAACTCGCCACGGTGAGTCAGCAGATGGGCCAGGCGATGTACGCCCAGACCCAGCAGACACCGACCGACGCCGACGCCGGGGCGGGCACCGGCCCCGGCACGGAACAGACCTCACCGCAGGACGACGACGTGGTGGACGCCGAGATCGTCGACGACGACCGGGACGCGAAGGGCGGTGCCGCCTAGGGGGCCGCTAGGCGTCCGTCTTCTCCCAGCCCCGTCGCTCCGGCCGGGGCCCCAGCTGCCTGGGGTCCCGGCTGCGGTACACCACATACGGCCGGAACAGATACTGCAAGGGCGCGCTGAACATGTGCACCAGCCGTGTGTACGGCACCAGCGCGATCAGCACCATGCCGATCACCGCGTGGATCTCGTAGAGCACCGGCACGCCCGCCATCAGGTCGGTGTCGGGGCTGAGGGTGAACAGGCTGCGGGCCCAGGGGGCGATGGACTGGCGGTAGTCGTAGCCGTCGCCGGAGACGTGGGTCAGTTTGGCGGCCATGCCCATCACGATCGCCGCGACCAGCACGAGGTACATCGCCTTGTCGTTGGCGGTCGTCGCGCGGAACACCGGCGCCCGGGTGCGGCGGCGGTAGACCAGCAGCGCGATCCCGCCGACCGTGACGAGGCCGGCCGCCGTACCGCCGTAGAGCGAGAACAGGTGGTAGGTGTGCTCGCTCACCCCGGCGGCCTCCGTCCACGACTCGGGGATGAACAAGCCCACGACATGGCCGGCCAGCACGAAGAGGATGCCGTAGTGGAAGGCGGGCGAGGCGATGTTCAGGAGCCTCGACTCGTACACCTGGGACGAGCGGGTGGTCCAGCCGAAGCGGTCGTAGCGGTGCCGCCAGAACAGGCCGGCCACCAGCAGGGCGAAGGTGACGTAGGGCAGGACACCCCAGAGCAGTGTGGTCACGGGCGCGTCCCCGTCTGTGCGGTCGGCAGGGTGGCGCACACGGCGTCCAGGACGGACGCGTACGGTGTGCCGAAGTCGGTGAGCCGGGCGCGGAGTTGGTCCAGGCAGTCCCGGTGTTCCAGCAGGAGGTCGGTGTTGCCGGTGCGGGCCGCGAACTCCAGGACCGCGGGCAGGAAGTCGGGCAGCTCCTCGTCGGTGAACTCCAGGCCGTGGTCGCGGTAGAGCTCCTTGAAGCGCACCAGCGACATGCCGCGCCGCCGGGTGTCACCGTCACGCCACCAGCTCAGATACAGGCTGTGGCGGTTCTTGAGGTCGAAGACCTGGACGTAGTGCGCGGCCAGTTCGCCTGGCGGTGTCACGGCCGCCTGGTCGGTGAACTCCCGCAACTGCGGGGCCGCCTCGCGCAGCAGCGGCAGGCGGGCGCGGAAGTCGTCGTCGGGGTAGGTCAGGCAGAGGGCGGCCGCCTGGTAGAGCACCTCGAAGGACGGCATCAGGCCTCCTCGGGGTCGGCTGTGGGGTCGGCCGTGTCGGCCGCGGTGGGCGTGGTGTCCGCCGGGTCGTCCGCGGTCTGCCGTCGGCGCAGGAGGTGGAAGTTCTCCACCGGCACGAGCGGCAGCAGCTTGCGGCCCGAGTCCTGGCCGAAGGGGCCGTTCCCGCCCATCCCGGGCCCGCCGTCGTAGTCGAGGCTGCACCCCTCGGGGAGCGCCGACTCCTCCAGCCGCCGGGCGTCCGCGACGGCCGCGGTCGGAATCACGTACCGGTCCTCGTACTTGGCGATCGCCAGCAGCCGGTACATCTCCTCGATCTCCCGCGCCTCCATGCCCACGGCGTCCGGCACGGAGGGATCCGGCTCCTCGCCGAGGTTGATCGCCCGCATGTGGGCGCGCATCGCGGCGAGCTTCTCCAGCGAGGCCCGGACCGGGCCGATGTCGCCGGCCGTGAACATCTCCGCCAGGTACTCCAGCGGAATGCGCAGGCTGTCGATCGCCCCGAACAGGTTCCCCGCGTCCTCACCGTCGTGCCCGGTCTCGCTCAGCGCGTCCACCACCGGGGAGAGCGGCGGAATGTACCAGACCATCGGCATCGTCCGGTACTCCGGGTGCAGCGGCAGCGCGACCCGGTACTTGCTGATCAGCGCGTGCACGGGAGAGCGGCGGGCCGCCTCCACCCAGTCGTACGGGATCCCCGCCTCGTCGGCGGCCCGCTGCACGGCGCGGTCCTCGGGGTCGAGGAACACGCCCAACTGGGCCTCGTACAGATCCCGTTCACTGCGCACGGACGCGGCGGCGGTCACCTTGTCGGCGTCGTACAGGACCACGCCGAGATACCGCAGCCGGCCCACGCACGTCTCGGAGCAGACCGTCGGCAGACCGACCTCGACCCGCGGATAGCACATGGTGCACTTCTCCGCCTTGCCGGTGCGGTGGTTGAAGTACACCTTCTTGTACGGGCATCCCGTCACGCACATCCGCCAGCCCCGGCACTGGTCCTGGTCGACCAGGACGATGCCGTCCTCCGCCCGCTTGTACATCGCCCCGGACGGACAGGACGCCACACACGACGGGTTGAGGCAGTGCTCGCAGATGCGCGGCAGGTAGAACATGAAGGTCTGCTCGAACTCGAACCGCACCTTGTCCGCGGCCTGTTGGCGCGCCCGCTCGGCCATCGGGTCGAAGTCGCCGTAGGCCGGAGCGCCCGCGAGGTTGTCGTCCCAGTTCGCCGACCACTCGATCTTCATCGGCTTGCCGTCGAGCTGCGAGACCGGCTGCGCCACCGGGAAGTCGTCGCCGAGCGGGGCGTCGGTGAGGTTCTTGTAGTCGTACGTCCAGGGCTCGTAGTAGTCCTTGATCTCCGGGAGTTCGGGGTTGGAGAAGATCCCGGCGAGCTTGCGGATCCGGCCGCCCGCCTTCAGCTTCAGCGCGCCGCGCCGGTTCAGCTCCCAGCCGCCGCGCCACCGCTCCTGGTCCTCGTAGCGGCGTGGATAGCCCTGCCCGGGGCGGGTCTCGACGTTGTTGAACCAGACGTACTCCATGCCCCGCCGGTTGGTCCACGCCTGCTTGCAGGTGACCGAGCAGGTGTGGCAGCCGATGCACTTGTCGAGGTTCATCACCATGGCGATCTGGGCCATCGGACGCATCAGTACTCGACCTCCTGGCTGCGACGGCGGACGACCGTCACCTCGTCGCGCTGGTTGCCCGTCGGGCCCAGGTAGTTGAACGCCCAGGAGAGCTGGGCGTAGCCGCCGACGAGGTGGGACGGCTTGAGGATCAGCCGCGTCAGCGAGTTGTGGATGCCGCCGCGCATGCCGGTGCTCTCCGTCTTCGGGACGGCGACCGTGCGTTCCTGCGCGTGGTGCATGTAGACGGTGCCGGCCGGCATCCGGTGCGAGACGACGGCACGGGCGACGACCACGCCGTTGCGGTTGACCGCCTCCACCCAGTCGTTGTCCACGACGCCGATCGCGTCCGCGTCCTGCGGGGACATCCAGATGTTCTGGCCGCCGCGTGAGAGGGCCAGCATGAAGAGGTTGTCCTGGTACTCGGAGTGGATGGACCACTTGTTGTGCGGGGTGAGGTAGCGGACCGTCACCTCGTGCTGCCCGTCCGGGCCGAGGCGCGGCTCGCCGAACAGTCTGTTCATGTCCAGCGGCGGCCGGTAGACGGGCAGGGCCTCGCCGAGTTCGTGGATCCAGTCGTGGTCGAGGAAGAAGTGCTGGCGGCCGGTGAGGGTGTGCCAGGGCTTGAGGTGCTCGGTGTTGAGGGTGAAGGCCGTGTAGCGGCGCCCGCCCGACTCGCTGCCGGACCACTCCGGCGACGTGATCACCGGCACGGGCGCCGCCTGTGTGTCCGCGTACGTGACCCGCCTGCCCTCGTGCTCGGCCGCGAGGTGCGCCATCTCCTGCCCGGTGCGGGCCTGAAGCGTGCGGAAGCCCTGGGTGGCGAGGCGGCCGTTGGTGGTGCCGGAGAGGGCGAGGATGGTGTTCGCGGCCTTCACCGCCGTATCGAGCCAGGGGCGGCCGTCGGGGGTCACGCCGTTCAGGTGCCGGAGGTCCTCGACCTCCTCGTCCGGCCTCAGCGTGATGCCCTTCGCGGGCAGGCCGAGCCGCTCGACCAGCGGCCCGAGGGCGCTGAACCTGGCGCCGACCGCCGTGTAGTCCCGCTCCACGACGGTCAGTTGCGGCATGGACTTCCCGGGGACGGGATCGCACTCCCCGCGTTTCCAGTCCAGGACGACCCCGCCCGGCTGGGCGATCTCGCCCGGGGTGTCGTGCTGGAGCGGGGTCGCCACCAGGTCCTTGCGTACGCCCAGATGGTCCACGGCCAGTTCGCTGAACCGCTCGGCCAGCGCCTTGAACGTGTCGAAGTCGGTGCGCGCCTGCCACGGCGGATCCACGGCCGGGGTGAAGGAGTGGACGTAGGGGTGCATGTCCGTGCTGGACAGGTCGTGCTTCTCGTACCAGGTCGCGGCCGGCAGCACGACGTCCGACAGCAGTGTGGACGACGTCTGCCGGAAGTCCAGCGACAGCAGCAGGTCGAGCTTGCCCTCCGGCGCCTCGTCGTGCCAGGTCACGTCCCGCGGCCGTACGTCCTCGGGGGCCTCCTCGGCCTGGAGGGACGAGTGGGTGCCGAGCAGATGCCGGGTGAAGTACTCCGCGCCCTTCGCCGACGAGCCGAGCAGGTTGGCCCGCCACAGCGTCAGTACCCGCGGCCAGTTCTCCGGCGCGTCCGGGTCCTCACAGGCGAACTTCAGGGTGCCCGCGCGCAGTTCGGCCACCACCCGCGACACCGGGTCGCCGAACGTCTCGCCCAGCTCCAGCGGATTGCGGTCGAAGGTCGGGTACGACGGCATCCACCCCACCCGCGCCGACAGCGCGAGACAGTCGGCGCCCGTCATCCCCCGCAACCGGCCCGTACCGAGCGGCGAGGCCAGCACGTCGGCCGTGAACCGGTCGTAGCGCCACTGGTCGGTGTTGAGGAACCAGTACCCGGTGCCGATCATCTGCCGTGGTGGCCGTGACCAGTCCGACGCCGCCGCCAGCGTCGCCCAGCCGGTCACCGGGCGGCACTTCTCCTGGCCCACGTAGTGCGCCCAGCCGCCGCCGTTGCGGCCCTGACAGCCGGTGAGCTGGAGCAGGGACAGGAAGGCACGGTAGATCGTCTCGGAGTGGAACCAGTGGTTGGTGCCGGCGCCCATCAGGATCATGCAGCGGCCCTTCGACCGCTCGGCCGTCCGCGCGAACTCCCGCGCGATCCGCACGCACTTGGCCGCCGGAACGGAGGTGTGCGCCTCCTGCCAGGCGGGCGTGCCGGGCGAGTCGGCGTCGTCGTACGACACCGGCCAACGGCCCGGCAGTCCCTGGCGTCCCACCCCGTACTGCGCGAGCAGCAGGTCGAAGACCGTGGTGACCAGCGGGCCGTCGGCCCCGCCGAGCTTCGTCGCCGGGACACCACGCCGTACGACGTCCCCGCGCCCCTGTCCGTGCGGCCCGCCCTCGGTGTCGAAGCGCGGCAGCAGGACCTCGACGCCGGCGGAGAACTCACTGCCGTACAGGCTCAACTGCGGTTGAACAGCGCCCAGTTCGAGGTTCCATCTCCCCTGGCCGGACTCGGACCAGCGGAAGCCGAGAGAACCGTTCGGGGCGACCGCGCGGCCCGTGGCGGCGTCCAGTACGAGTGTCTTCCACTCGGCGCTCCCGCCCTCCTGGCCCAGGTCCGAGGCGCGCAGGAACTTCGCCGGGACATGGGCGCCGTCCCGCTCCTCCAGGGTGACCAGGAAGGGCAGATCGGTGAACTGCCGCACGTAGTCCGCGAAGAACGGTGTCTCGCGGTCGACGAAGAACTCCTTGAGGACGACGTGGCCCATGGCGAGGGCCAGCGCGCCGTCCGTGCCGGGGTGCGGGTGCAGCCACTCGTCGGCGAACTTGGCGTTGTCGGCGTAGTCGGGGGCGACCACCACCACCTTCTGGCCCCGGTAGCGGGCCTCCGCCATCCAGTGGGCGTCGGGCGTGCGGGTCACCGGGACGTTCGAGCCCCACATCATCAGATACGCCGCGTCCCACCAGTCGCCCGACTCCGGGACGTCGGTCTGGTCGCCGAAGACCTGCGGGGAGGCGACCGGCAGATCGGCGTACCAGTCGTAGAAGGACAGCATCGGGGCGCCGATCAGGGAGTGGAAGCGGGCGCCCGCCGCGTGCGACACCATCGACATCGCGGGAATGGGGGAGAAGCCGGCGATGCGGTCCGGGCCGTACGCCTTGATGGTGTGGACGTGCGCCGCCGCGACCAGCTCGACCGCCTCGTCCCAACTCGCCCGCACCAGGCCGCCCTTGCCGCGTGCCTGCTGGTAGCGGCGGCGGCGCTCGGGGTCGCTCTGCACGTCGGCCCAGGCCAGGACGGGGTCCCGCAGCCGCTTCTTCGCCTCCCGGTACATCTCCAGGAGGACCCCGCGGACGTACGGGTGGCGGACCCGGGTGGGGGAGTAGGTGTACCAGGAGAAGGCGGCGCCGCGAGGGCAGCCGCGGGGCTCGTACTCGGGGCGGTCGGGGCCCACGCTCGGGTAGTCGGTCTGCTGGGTCTCCCAGGTGATGATGCCGTCCTTGACGTACACCTTCCAGCGGCAGGAGCCGGTGCAGTTCACGCCGTGGGTGGAGTTCACGACCTTGTCGTGGCTCCACCGGTCCCGGTAGAAGGCGTCCGCCTCCCGCCCGCCGGTCAGCCGGACGCTGTGCAGATCGGCCGCGGGCGTCCCCGGCCGGAAGAACCTGCCCGCCTTGAGCAGCGCCGCGCCGGGCTCGGGGGGTGGCTCGGCGGGCGGGGTGGGCGGTATCCGCGTGTCGGTCACGGGCGCTCCCTTGCTTGCCCTGGTCCCTGATCACGAACCTAGGACGGAGCGCGGGAGCGCACCCCTCCACCGCACCCGTACGGGTCAGACCTTGCGGGCGACCCCCGCGTACACGGGCACGATGCCCTCCGCCTGGGCCGCCACGTCCGGTGGGCCCGGGCGCCAGCCGGACACCGGGATCACGCCGGGGCCGAGCAGCTCCAGGCCGTCGAAGAAGCGCGAGAACTCGGGGAGCGAGCGAGGGTGGAAGGGGGTGCCGCTGCGCCGGAAGTGCTCCGCGGCCCTGTCGATCGCGGTGGGGTTCAGATCGGGGGTCACCTGGGACAGGATCAGGTAGCTGCCGGGCGCGAGCGCGGCCACGTACTGCGCGAGCAGACCGTAGACGTCGTCGCCGTCGGGCTCGGCGCCCAGGTAGTGGGTCAGGGCCACCAGGGACAACGCGACGGGCGCACCGAAGTCCAGGGCCTCGCCGGCCCGGGCCAGCAGGGTGTCGGCGTCGCGGACGTCCGCGTGCACATAGGCGGTGGTGCCCTCGGCCGAGCCGTGCAGCAGGGCCTGCGCGTGGCGCAGGACGATCGGATCGTTGTCGGCGTACACCACCCTCGCCTCCGGGGCCACGCCCTGCGCCACCTGGTGCAGATTGGGTTCGGTGGGGATGCCCGTGCCGATGTCCAGGAACTGGCGGATGCCGGCCTCGGCGACGGTGGCGACGGCCCGGTGCATGAACCGGCGGTTGGCGCGCGCCCCGCGGACCGCGCTGCTGTCCACGGCGAGGATCCTGCGGGCCAGCTCCTCGTCCACCGGGTAGTTGTCCTTGCCGCCCAGCCACCAGTCGTACACCCGGGCCGGATGCGGCCGGCTGGTGTCGATGCGGGTGGGCGAGGCGTCGGATCCGGTCATGCGGGGTGTTCTCCTCGGGCTCGTCTGCGGTCGTGGACAGATAGGTCGTCCGCGGTGGCCGGAAAGGTTGCCGTACGCCGCGCGGAAGCCCTCGCGGCTCAGAAGTCCTCGCGGCACTCCCGCAGGATCGACTTCGTGTGCTCGGCCGACGCGGCAGCCGTCGACATGTGGTCGAGGACCTCCAGATGCGCGGCGACCTCCCTGCGGGAGTCCAGATAGAGGGCGCCCGTCAGATACTCCGTGTAGACCATGTCGGGCAGCTCGGGCTCGCCGAAGCGGAACAGGGTGAACGGCGCGTACGTCCCCGGGTGCGGGCCGGAAGCGAACTCGGCGACCTGGAGTGTGACGCGGTCACGCTCGGCGAACTCCAGGAGCTTGTCCAGCTGCTCCCGCATCACCTCCCCACGGGGGCTCACGGGCCGGCGCAGTACCGTCTCGTCCATGATCACCCACAGGTGGGGCGGGTCCGGACGCTCCAGCAGACGCTGCCGTTCCATGCGCAGCGACACATGCCGCTCTATCGTCTCCGGCCCGGTCTGCCCGATCGTCCCCGCCTCCAGTACGGCACGGGCGTAGCCCTCCGTCTGGAGCAGACCGGGCACGAAGTGCGGCTCGTAGGAGCGGACGATGCGGGCGGCGCCCTCCAGGCTCACGTACAGGCTGAACCAGTCCGGCAGCACGTCGTGGAAGCGCTGCCACCAGCCGGGCTGGTTGGCCTCCTCGGCCAGGGTGACGAAGTCGGCCGCCTCGTCCTCCGGGATGCCGTACGTCTCCAGCAGGACCTGCACGTACGGGATCTTCAGCGCGACCTCGGCCGTCTCCATCCGGCGTACCGTCGCCGGGGCCACGCGCAGCACCCGTGCGGCTTCGTCGCGTCCCAGTCCGGCCGCCTCGCGCAGCTCTTGCAGGCGCTTGCCGAGTACCACTTGGCCCACGGTGGGGGCGGGCCGCCGCTCACTCACGCCACGCCTCCCCTACGCGCCGAAAGTACGCGGTGCAGTGTGTCATGTTCCGGTGTCGGTCTCACGAGGGCGGCGGTGAGACGTCTGTTACGGAACCTCGTCGGGGTGGTCGTGCCGTACCGGTCACCGCGCTACTCCGCCGGCCGATGCACCTGACGGATGTCAGTACAGTTCGGTGCGCCGATCGGTAATCTACTGATTCGAAGATAGGAGACTAACCATCACGCTGAGGAATACATTCACAGCGTGAGAGATAGGGGTTGGCAGGGTTTATGTCTCTCACATTGGTCGAGCGATTCCTGCGCGGAATGGAACTGGCCCCGGACCGTCCCGCTGTACGGATCGGTTCGGATGTCGTCACCTATCGGCAGGTGCACAAGACCGCTTTGCACTGGGCGGGGTCGCTCATGGCGAATGGTTCTCCCGGTTCCGTAGGAGTGCTGGCGGGCAAGAGCCGGACGTCCTATGTGGGCCTCTTGGCGGTGCTGTACGCGGGCGCCACCGTTGTTCCGCTCCAGCCGAACTTCCCCGCCGCACTCACCCGCCGGATGATCAAGGTCGCCGGGGTGGACACGCTGATCGCCGACGAACGTGGGCTGGAGGTTCTGCCGGAGATCACCGACGAGGAAACGGCCGTCCGAGTCCTGGACACCGGCGATTTCTCCGCCAGGTTTCCGACCATCCCCCTGACGGCGCATCCGGAAATATCGGAGCCGCTCCGAGTGGCACCCTCGGATCCGGCGTACATTCTCTTCACGTCCGGTTCGACGGGGACTCCGAAGGGGGTTCCCATCTCACACGGCGGTTTCGCGCACTATTTCGAGCAGCTGGACAAGCGGTGCGACTTCCGTCCGGATGACGTGTTCGCCCAGACCTACGATCTCAACTTCGACCCCGGCATCCACGACGTGTTCGCAGCATGGGGCGCGGGCTCGATGATGCAGGCGGTGCCGCTGTCGGCGTACCGGGATCTTCCCGCGTACCTCGCCGAGCACGGGGTCACCGTGTGGCACTCCACGCCGAGCGGTATCTGGATGGCCCGCGAGATGGGAGGGCTGGACAAGGGCGCACTGCCCGGCCTGAGGTGGTCGTTCTTCGGCGGGGAGGCGCTGCGCTGCCAGGACGTCGCGGACTGGCTGGCGGCCGCACCCGGATCGAAGCTGGAGAACCTCTACGGGCCGACCGAGTTCTCGATCGGCATCTGCTGGCACCGTTGGTCCGGCGAGGAGTCGGAGAGGCGTGGCGTCAACGGCACCGTGCCGATCGGGAAGGTGCACGACGGCAACGACTTCCGCCTGGTGACCGAGCAGGGGGAAGAGTCGTCGGTCGAGGGTGAGCTGTGGATCACCGGTCCGCAGATGGCATCCGGGTACCTCGATCCGGCCGACGACGAAGGCCGGTTCGTCGAGTTCGCCGGTCGGCGCTGGTACCGCACGGGCGACCGGGTGCGCGCGCACCCCGACGGCGAACTCGTCTACATCGGCCGCCTGGACTCGCAGGTGAAGGTGCACGGCTGGCGCGTCGAGCTGGCGGAAGTCGACCACGTGGTACGCGAATGCGACGGCGTGCGCGACGCGGTCACCGTCACCAGGCCCGCGGCCCACGGGACGGAGCTGGTCGTGTTCTACACCGGCGACGAAGCGCCGGAGCAGGTGCTGGCCGACGGTGTGCGCGCGGTGCTGCCGCACAGCACACTGCCACGCCGATACGTTCACCTGGACAGTTTCCCGTTGAATTCCAACCGGAAAGTCGACCGGATCGCGCTGCGGAAGCGGGCGGAGGAGTTGCCCGGCTGAATGACGCGGCGACGTCGACCGGGCGGGCCTTGCGACTCCGGCCCGACCGGTCCCGGGTCTGGAGCCGAATTCCATTAATGCGTGGCGAGACCCCAATAAAATGCATGCTCCAAGTAAATTTGATGTGAGTTTCCAAAAATCTCCCGTGCCGTGACCCGAAGGCCATTCTCCGGGCTGCAACTCCCTCTCCGTGGAGTACGACGGCCTCGTTCTGGAGCCGGGCATCAGCGCGGTGCGTCCTCGGCGTTCTTTCCGCTTGAATTGGAGTGATCCCGCATGCAAGGGCAGTACGCCCAGATGACCGATGCCGCCTATGAAATACGCCGCAACGAGATAGCGGCACTCTCGGCCGACCTGGCGCCGGAGGATCCCATTCCGGTGGTCGAGTACACCGAGTGGGAGCACGAGGTGTGGCGGACGGTCTGCGTCGACCTCACGACCCGACACCGCACCGACGCGGCTGCTGAATACCTCGAATCCGCGGAGCAGTTGGCCGTCCCGCTGGACCACGTACCCCAACTCCGTGACGTCAGCCGCCGCTTGGGCTCGATATCCGGGTTTCATTTCCAGTCGGCCCCCGCGCTCGTCCCGTTGAGGGAGTTCTGCGGCGGCCTGGCGAATTCCGTCTTCCACTCCACCCAGTACCTCCGGCACCCTCGCTCCCCCTTCTACACCGAGGACCCCGATCTGCTGCACGACCTCGTCGGTCACGGCAACGTCCTGGCCAGCGACCGCTTCGCCCGTCTCTACCGGCTCGCGGGCAACGCCGCGGCCCGGGTGCAGAGCACCGAGGCCCTCCAGTTCATCGGCAAGGTCTTCTGGTTCACCCTCGAATGCGGTGTCGTCCGCGAGCGCGGTGAACGCAAGGCATACGGGGCGACGCTGGTCTCCTCCTACGGGGAACTCGACCACTTCCGCGGCGCCGACTTCCGGCCGCTGGACATCAAGAGCCTCGTCGACGTCCAGTACGACATCTCCACCTACCAGCCCGTCCTGTTCGAAGCGGACTCGATGGACGAGGTCGAGGACACGGTCGGCTCCTTCTGGGACACGTGCGACGACGAGAGCATCGCGGCCCTGCTCGGGGGGACCGCATTACCTCGCGGGTAATCGACGGTCCCGCCCGCGCGAGGGAGAGTCGGGTCACCGGGTTCCGGGCCGGCGCACTCCGGCCCGGGATCCGGGTCCCGCCGCACCGCAACTCGACCTCGACGGAGGGTGATTCGTCATGTCCGCCACCACGCTCGCCGCGCTCACCCGGACCTTGGACCCGCAGACCGTGCTGCGCCGCCTCCTCGCGCTGGACGCCGTGGTGACCGGCGCGAACGCGCTCGCCTACCTCGCCGCGTCCGGGCCGCTCGGGCGGCTGCTGGGGGTCGACCGCGCACTGCTGCTCGCACTCGGTGCGTTCCTCGCCGGGTACGCCGGCGCCGTCGGGCTCCTCGCCTCCCGTGCGCGTCCTGCCGCGTTCCCGGTGCGCGCCGTGATCGAGGCCAACATCGCCTGGAGCGTGCTGAGTTGTGTGGCCCTCGCGATGTGGCTGGCGCCGACCCGGGCGGGCGTGGTGTGGACCGTGCTCCAGGCGCTCACCGTCGCCGCGTTCGCCGCGCTCCAGCACCTGGCCCTGAGGGTCCGTCAGGGAAGCAGCGACTGAAGGTACTTGATCGTCGCCGGGTCGGCCGGGAGGAACGTCTCGATGGCCAGCTCGGCGACGGTCACGTCCATGGGCGTGTTGAAGGTGGAGATGGAGGAGATGAAGGACAGGACGCGGCCCTCGTGCTCGACCTGCAACGGCAGCGCGAAGAACGGGACGGGCTCGGCCGGCTCGGCGCTCCCGGGTGCCCCCTCCGGCACCGTCTCCCGCCGCACCGGGTACGCCGCCACCTCCTCGTACAGCTTCCGGAGCGGCTCGGAGCGGTGCAGGGCGATCTGCCGCTCCATCTGGGCGAGCAGATGACCGCGCCACTCACGCAGGTTGCGGATGCGCGGCGCGAGGCCCTCCGGGTGCAGCGTCAGGCGCATGGCGTTCAGCGGGGGAGCGAGGAGGTGGTCGGGGATGCCGTCGAGCAGCATCAGGATGCCCCGGTTGGCCGCCTGGACGTTGTACATCGCGTCCACGACGACGGCCGGGTAGGGCTCGTAGCCCTGGATCAGCCGCTCCATGCCCGCGCGCAGCGCGTCCAGCGCCGGGTCGTCCAGCGGGGTCTCCGGATAGTGCGGGGCGTAGCCGGCGGCCAGCAGCAGCGCGTTGCGCTCCCGTACCGGCACGTCCAGGTGCTCGGCCAGCCGCAGCACCATCTCCTCGCTCGGCCGGGAACGGCCCGTCTCGACGAAGCTGATGTGCCGCGCCGAGGAGTCGGCCCGCAACGCCAACTCCAGCTGGCTGACCCGCCGTCGCACCCGCCAGGCCCGCAGCAGCGGTCCCACGCCCTGGTCGGTGGGGCCGGTGGCGGGCCTGGCGTCTCCGGACGGGACAATGGTCATGAGTACGACCGTAGTCGAGGAGTGCGTGCGATGACCGAGCCGTGGACGTCGTCCCTGGTGAACGAGGCCGTGTACCGGGCCCGAGTGCGTGGCTGCCTGCTCGGCGGGGCCCTCGGAGACGCCCTCGGCTACCCGGTCGAGTTCAGCTCGCTGGAGCGGATCCGCGCGGCCCACGGCCCGCGCGGCGTGACCGGGCCCGTCCTCGCCGGTGACAGCGACGTGGCCCGGATCAGTGACGACACGCAGATGACCCTCTTCACCGCCGAGGCGCTCATCCAGGCCCGTCGGCGCGAGCGACTGAAGGGCATCGGCGGTGGATGGGCCCTGCTGGTGCGCTGGGCGTACGAGCGCTGGCTGGAGACCCAGCGGCACCCCGGCCCCGAGCACGCCGCACCGCCGCAGAGCGGCGCCCCCGAGGGCGGGCTCATCACCCAGACATGGCTGTACGCCCGGCGGGCTCCCGGCAACGCGTGCGTGTCGGGGGTGGCCCAGATGTACGCACCCGACCCCGGGCTCGCGCTCGACGGGAGGCCCGGCGAGGTCAACCCCGACTCCAAGGGCTGCGGCGCGGTGATGCGCTCGGCGCCCTTCGGCCTGCTGAACACCGCCGACCCGGCCTTCGCCATGGCCGCCCGCGCCGCCCAGATCACCCACGGTCACCCCACCGGCTACTACGCGGCCGGCGCCCTGGCCGCGATCGTGGCGCACGTCCTCGCCGGCGAGTCCCTGGCCGGCGCGGTGCTGCGCACGCTGCGCCTGCTGCGAGGCCACCCCGGCCACGAGGAGACCTCGGCCGCACTCACCGAGGCACTGGACCTGGCGGAGCGTGGCGCGCCCACCGCCGAGAAGGTCGAGTCCCTGGGGGAAGGGTGGGTCGCCGAGCAGGCGCTCGCCATCGGCGTCTACTGCGCGCTCGTCACGCCCTCCGTGCGGGACGCCCTGCTGCTCTCCGTCAACCACTCCGGGGACAGTGACTCCACCGGCTCCATCTGCGGAAACCTGCTGGGTGCCCGGCACGGCGACCTCGGCCTGCCGCACGAGTGGGTGGAGCAGGTCGAGGGCCGGGCGCAGATCGCCGCGCTCGCCGATGATCTCGCTGCCGAAGGTGTCCGCCGTTGATCCGCCGGGCACCCGCCTGACCAGGGCCGCCGCGCCCCCGCTGTGGCAGTCTGAAGACGAACCAGCCCGTTGAGGAAGGAGCGAGGCCATGCCCCTGGAACCGCTGTCGCAGAAGGAGATCGAGGACCGGCTCGCGCAGCTGCCGGGCTGGGCGCACGACGGCGACCGCCTCGCCCGCTCCTACCGGCTCCCCTCACACTTCGCGGCCACGGCGATGGTCGTGCACATCGCCCAGGTCCAGGAGGAGCTCGACCACCACTCCGACCTCACCCTGGGCTACAACACGGTCTCCCTCACGATGAACACCCACACCGTGAGCGCCGTGACCGAGCGGGACTTCGCACTCGCCCGCAGGATCGAGGAACTCGCGCCCGGCCACGGGGCAGACTGAAGGGTGTGCTGGACTACGACAAGGAAGCGGAACGATACGACGCCTCACGCGGCGGCGAGCCCAGGGCGGCGGCCGCGGCGGAGGCGGTACTCGGACTCCTGCCGGCCGGGACGCGGCGCCTGCTCGACGTCGCCTGCGGCACCGGCATCGTCACGCGGCGGTTCGCCGCCGCGCGGG
The DNA here is from genome assembly GCF_042800355.1 of Streptomyces sp. NPDC057623. NCBI lineage: Bacteria > Bacillati > Actinomycetota > Actinomycetes > Kitasatosporales > Streptomycetaceae > Streptomyces > Streptomyces sp. NPDC057623. The sequence continues at coordinate 125,944 of NZ_JBHVGZ010000005.1, read as the reverse complement.
ACGGCCTGAACGTCGCCGGGGTCGATCGCGCTCCCGCCATGGCCCTACAGGCCGCCGCTCGCCTGCCCGGCTCCGTCGTGCTCGCCGACAGCCGCCGGCTGCCGTTCGGGGACGGCCGCTTCGACGCCGTCAGCAGCGTGTGGCTGCTGCACCTGGCGGGGAGCGCCGAGGACGTGCGCACCACCGTCGGCGAGTGCGCCAGGGTCCTGCGGCCCGGCGGGGTGTACGTCACCACGGTCGACAAGGCCGCCGCCCACAACGTGGGCAGTGACATCGACGCCGTCATGGCGTCCCGTCCGCGCCGCCCGGCCCGGGACGAGGCGGCGCTCGTGGAGTCGTACGCCCTCGCCCACGGCCTGGTCCCGGTCGGGCAGGCCCGTTTCGCGGGGCACGGCCAGGGCCGCAGCCCCCGCCGCACGGTCGCCGACCTGCGCCGGGGCTGGTTCGTCGCCCTGCCGCCCGGAGGCGCGCTCGCCGACGGCTTCGCGGCCCGTCTCGCGGAGCTGCCGGACCAGGACCGGCCCCGTCCGGACCCGGTGTTCAGCCTGCGGGCGTTTCTGAAGCCCGGCTGAACTCCATGATCCAGTTCGTCAGCCAGGTCTGTCCGTCGTCGAGGGAGAACGCCTGCTCCCAGCGGGCCGACGTCACGGAGACACCCGACCAGACGAACCGCACCCGTACGTCCTTCCCGGCGTAGCTGTCGTCACCGTGGAACTCCCCGCGTCCGTCGTCGAATTGGCCGACGACCGGGGGAAACAGTGTCCCGCTGACGCTGGAGGCCCAGTGCAGCGACCACCGCTCGGTCTCCCGGTCGAAGAGCCGCAACGTCGCGCCCTTCGCCGACAGACGTGGCATGTCGATCTCGTCCAGGTTCGCCGCCCCGTCGAACAGCGGCCAGCAGCGGCTGGTCGCCGGGAACTCCTCCCAGTCGCCGCCCGGGTCGAGGAAGTCGGTGCGGCGGCGGTTGAGGACCTCCCACTCGCCGTGGAAGAAGTCGAAGTCGTGCGGGCTGCTCATGTGCGGTCTCCAGTGGTTCCTGCGGGCATGGAATCGGCCAGGTAGGCCGACAGGTCCGGGACTTCGGGAGCGATGACGTGCCGCACCCAGGCGTCCCGTTCGTGCAGGATCGGCACAAGCTCCCAGACACAGCCGATCCACGGCAGTCCGGGGACGATGAAGTTCGTCGGGTCGCGGTCCGGGCAGCCCAGCACCGGCTGTCCCGCCGAGGCGCCCTTGAAGTGCAGGACGTTGTCCCACACCCAGCTGTAGACGTTCAGATAGGCACCGTCGTCCCCGCCCCGGTGCAGGACGACGAACGTCGCCGGGGGCGTGCCGTCCGGCTCGGGCAGCAGTTCCGGCAGGATCTCGTACGCCGCCTTCTGCACCTCGGGCGCTATGCCAGCGGGGTCGTTGGTGACGTGGTAGCGCTTGACATGCCGCCCGGCGACCTCGATCGGTGGCGGTACGGTCAGCAGTTTCTCGGCGAAGGCCGGTGTCTCCTTGAGAGCCATGCCGGGACGTTATGACCGCTTCACTGACATCCTGTGTCAGTGAAGTCCAGCCGACTCGTCTCCGTCCTGCTGCTGCTCCAGACCCGTGGCCGGATGACCGCCGCCCAGCTTGCCGACGAGCTGGAGGTGTCGGTGCGCACCGTGTACCGCGACGTCGAGGCGCTGAGCGCGGCCGGCGTCCCGCTCTACGGCGACGCGGGCCACGCCGGCGGCTACCGCCTCCTCGACGGCTACCGCACCCGCCTCACCGGACTCACCGCCGACGAGGCCGAGGCCCTCTTCCTCGCCGGGGCCCCCGGCCCGGCCGCCCAGCTCGGCCTCGGCTCCGTCCTGGCCGCGGCCCAGCTCAAGGTCCGCGCCGCCCTGCCGGCGGAGCTGCGCGGCCACGCCGACCGGATCAGCGGCCGCTTCCACCTCGACGCACCCGGCTGGTACGCCGACGCCGACGAGACGCCGTACCTCCCGGCGGTGGCCGACGCGGTCTGGAACAGCCGCGTCCTGCACGTCCTGTACCGCCGCTGGCGGGAACCCACCGACGTGGAGCGCCGCCTGGAGCCGTACGGCCTCGTCCTCAAGGCGGGCCGCTGGTACGTCGTGTCGGGACCCGGGCCCCGCACCTACCGCGTCGACCAGATCCTCCGGCTCTCGCCTGCCGACGAGGAGTTCACCCGCCCGCCCGACTTCGATCTGGCCGCGTACTGGAGGGCGTACCAACGCGACTTCCACGACCGGCTGTACCGCCGGGAGGCGGTGGTGCGGCTGGCGCCCGGTGCGACCCTCGACCGCGCGACCGACCGCCGCAGGGAGGCGGACGGCTGGACGAGGGCCACCGTCCCCATCGAGTCCGTCGACCACGCCCACGCCGAGTTCCTGCGCCTCGGCACCGACGTCGAGGTGCTCGAACCGCCCGAACTCCGGGAGAGGATCGCCCGGACGGTGGCCGAACTGGCCGACAGATACGGCAACTTCCCGGCGCACGGCGGCGACTGAGGGAACGGAATCCGTCCGTCCTGCCGAGGAGGTACGTCACGTGCAGCACCCGCGCAAGCACCGCAGACGCCACGCCGCTCTCTCCGCGACGCTCGCCACCACCGCCCTGGTCGCCGCCGGGCTCACCACCCTGAACGGCGCCGGCGTCGCGGAGGCCGCCACCGCACGTCAGGTCGAGGCGCTGGACCGGGGAGTGGTCAGCGTCCACACGGCCGACGGCAACCTGGTCAGCTGGCGCTGGCTGGGCACCGACCCGAACGACGTCTCCTTCAACGTCTACCGGGCCGGTACGAAGGTCAACTCGACCCCGGTCACCGGCTCCACGAACTACTTCCACGCCGGCGCCCCCGAACAGGCCGACTACACGATCCGCGCGATCGTGAACGGCGTGGAGCAGGGCGACTCGGTGCACGCCGTCCAGTTCCGCACGGGCTACAAGGACGTCCCGATCAGCCCGCCCGCCGGCGGCACGACGCCCGACGGAGTGGCGTACACCTACGAGGCCAACGACGCCTCCGTCGGCGACCTCGACGGCGACGGCGCCCTCGACATCGTCCTCAAGTGGCAGCCCACCAACGCCAAGGACAACTCCCAGTCCGGCTACACCGGCAACACGTTCGTCGACGGCATCAAGCTCGACGGCACCCGCCTGTGGCGCGTCGACCTGGGGCGCAACATCCGCTCCGGCGCGCACTACACACAGTTCCAGGTGTACGACTACGACGGCGACCGCAAGGCCGAGGTCGCCATGAAGACGGCCGACGGCACGAAGGACGGGACGGGAGCGGTGATCGGCAGCTCATCGGCCGACTACCGCAACTCGTCCGGCTACATCCTCTCCGGGCCCGAGTACCTGACCATGTTCAACGGCCAGACCGGCAAGGCGATGGGGACGGTCGACTACGTCCCGGCACGCGGCACCGTGTCGTCCTGGGGTGACTCGTACGGCAACCGGGTCGACCGGTTCCTCGCCGGTACCGCCTACCTCGACGGCGCCCGCCCCTCCCTCATCATGGCCCGCGGCTACTACACCCGTACGGTGATCGCCGCCTGGGACTGGCGGAACGGCCAGTTCACCCGCCGCTGGACCTTCGACACCAACTCCTCCACCAACACCGGCAAGGGATTCGACGGCCAGGGCTCGCACAGCCTGTCCGTCGGGGACGTCGACGGCGACGGCAAGGACGAGATCGTGTACGGCGCGATGGCCGTCGACGACAACGGCAACGGCCTGTGGACCACGAAGACCGGCCACGGCGACGCCCAGCACCTCGGCGACCTCGACCCGTCCCGCGCGGGCCTTGAGTACTTCAAGGTCTCGGAGTCCACCGGCCAGCCGGCCGAGCTGTACATCAACCCGGCCAACGGCACGGTCAACTGGAAGCTCGCCGCCTGCTGCGACAACGGCCGCGGCGTCGCCGGGGACATCTGGGCCGGCAACGACGGCGCCGAGATGTGGTCCGCCTCCGACACCTCCATCCGCGACGAGGCCGGCGCCACCAAGGGCCGTGAGCCCTCGTCCGTCAACTTCCTGTCCTGGTGGGACGGCGACACCGTCCGCGAACTCCTCGACGGCACCCGCATCGACAAGTACGGCACGTCCTCCGACACCCGCCTGCTCACCGGCTCCGGGGTCTCCTCCAACAACGGCACGAAGGCCACCCCCGTACTGTCCGGCGACATCCTCGGCGACTGGCGCGAGGAGGTCATCTGGCGCACCAGCGGCAACACGGCGCTCAGGATCTACTCGACGCCGTACGAGACGAACACCAGGATCACCACGCTCCTGCACGACCCGATGTACCGAACCGGCCTGGCCTGGCAGAACACCGCCTACAACCAGCCCCCGCACCCGAGCTTCTTCATCGGCGACGGGATGCCCACGGCGCCCCGGCCCACCGTCTACACGCCCTGAGCCCCGGCGACCGTCCCGTCCAGCCCGGCAGCCCGGATGTCATATCGGGCTGCCAGGTTGCCTCGTGACCCCGGGTCATTTCGGTGATCCGTACAACCATGCGAGTTCTTTACGGGTCCTTCACATGCGTACCACCGAAACCTGGGGAGAACATGGTCCACCACACCCGCATACGCCTCGCCGCCGCCGCGGCCGTCGCCGTCGCCGCGCTCGGTCTGTCCGCCTGTGGCTCCGGCTCCGGCGACGAGGTCGTCGACAAGCCGAAGGCGAAGGCATCCGCCACCGCCGGCGGCAGCGAGAAGGAGCCCGCCGCCGAGAAGAGCAGTGCCGCGCCCGACGTCGCCAAGGTCGGTGACACGCTCGCGCTGAAGGGCATGGAGGGCGGCAGCGGACTCGACGTGACGGTCGTCAAGGTCGTCGACAACGCCAAGTCCAGTGACGAGTTCTTCGCCCCCGAGTCCGGCAAGCGGTGGATCGGCGTGCAGTTCCAGCTGGTCAACACCGGCACCAAGGTCTACTCCGACGCGCCCATCAACGGGGCGAAGCTGGCCGACGACCAGGGCCAGCAGTTCGGGACCGTCATCGCCGACATCACGGCCGGCCCGTCGATGTCGTCGGACGTCCGGCTGAAGAACGGTGCCAAGGCTCTGGGCTGGATCGTCTTCGAGGTGCCGAAGGCGTCGAAGGCGGCCACCGTCACGTTCGGGATGGACTCCGGGTTCGCCGAGCAGATCGGGGAGTGGCAGCTCTAGGCGAGCGCACCGAGGGTGCGTGCCGGCGAACGGCACGCACCCTCGGGCTCGCTCAACTCACCGTGCAGCTCTGGTCACCCAGCCTGAAGGCGGTCGGTTTCCCGTTCGCCCCCTGCCAGCTTCCCGTGAACCCGAAGCTCACCGACGAGCCGGACGCCACGCCGCCGTTCCAGCCGACGTTCCTCGCGGTCACCGCCGAGCCCGACTGCGTATGGTCGGCGTTCCACACCTGCGTGATCTGCTGCCCGTCGGCGAAGGTCCAGCCGAGGGACCAGCCGCTCCAGGCGCTGGAACCGGTGTTGGACAGCTGTACGTCCGCCTGGAAACCGCCCGACCACTGGTTGGTGACCTTGTACGCCACCGTGCAGGCACCGGTCGGCGTCGGGTCCGGATCCGGATCCGGGTCGGGGTCCGGATCCGTCGTGCCGCCGTCGGCGGTGTCGCCGTAGAGGACGCCCCGGCCGTTCGTCGCCACGTAGACCCGCCCGTACACCCGGGGGTCACCCGTGATCGCCGCACCCGTCCAACCCCACTGGTGGGCGTCGTCGTTGACGCGGGTCCAGGTCGCGCCCTTGTCGACGGAGCGGAAGATGCCGCGTACGCCGCCGATCTTCGCGCTGGTGTAGAGGGCCTGGTACGAAGCCCCCGGCGCCGCCTTGCCGAAGCCGATGGCGTCGGCCTGCTCTACGCCCGACAGCTTGGTGAAGGCGGCGCCCCCGTCGGTCGAGTGCCACAGGCCGTACGCTCCGTCCGTCGCACCGCCCGCCAGCCACACGTCGCCCTTCACGCCGGGCAGCGCCTTGAAGCGGACGCTGTCACCGCTCGGCAGGCCGGTCGCCGAGGACGCGGTGAAGGTCGCGCCGCCGTCCGAACTGACGTAGAACTTGCCCGACTTGAAGCCGTAGAAGGTCTTCGGATCGACCCGGTCGGACTCGACGATCGCCCCGGAGGGGATCCCGCTCGACGCCTGCCACGCGTTGCCGAATCCTGTCGCGTACTGCACGCCTGTACCGGCGGGGCTCCATACGAACCGGCTGCCGTCCGCCGCCGCCGCGACCGTGCCTCCGCCGCTGACGCCCGAAGGGTCGGTCCCGGCGAACCAGTTGGCGCCGTTGTCCGTCGAGAACGCGATGTGCGGACCCGAGTCCAGGTTGCCGACCCGGACGACGGTGTTGGGGTTCGTCTCGGCGAAGTCCAGGCTGGTGGTCGTGGTGAAGTTGGGCTGGGTGAACATCATCGAGGGGACCTTGGTCAGGTCCGTGTGACGGAAGCCGCCGATGTCACCGAGGGCGCTCAGGAGCGGGGCGCCCGACGGGGGAGAGGCGAGGTCGTTGACGGCCGTCTCCTCCAAGCCCTGCACCATCGGCTTGATGGTGAACTGGCCCCCGCTGTCCCACTTCGTGAGTTCCTCGGTGCCGTAGATCGTCGCGCCTGTCCCGTACATCATCCGGTTCGAGTCGAACGGGTCGATCTCCAGCGCCTCCGTCATCCACCCCAGCTTCGGCGTCTGCTCGGGCGGCGACGGATTCGCGCCCCAGGTCAGCCACGGCGACGACGAGACGTCCATCGTGTAGCGGTTGGCGCGGTTGGGGTACGACGTGTAGTCCCACGCCTTCGTCCAGGTGCCGCCGCTGTCCGTCGAGCGGAAGATCTGGGTGTCCGGCCACCAGGAGCTGTACGCCGTCGCCATCACCGTGCCGGGCTTCTGCCGGTCGACGGTCAGGCCGGCGAAGCCGTAGTAGGTGTCGGCCTCGGCGACCGGGCTGATGTCGGTCCAGGTGCCGGTCGCGGTCGCGTACCGCCACAGCCGGCCCTTGCCGCCGTCGTACGGCCCGCCCTTGTCGCTGTAGGCGAGATAGAGATAGCCGTTCGTCGCGTCCAGGACGCCCTTGTGGGCCAGGTATCCCGTCGGCTGCCCGGCGACCCGCGACCAGGTCGCGCCCGCGTCGGTCGACCGGTAGACGGCGTTGTCCTTGTCGGCGACCCCCACGTAGATGGTCCTGGTCGCGTTCCCGGACGTCCCCGTGGACTCGTCGAAGGTGACCCAGACGATGCCCTGGTTGTCGCTGGCGTATCCGCTCGTGTCGCTCGGATCCTGCACGTAGTTGCCGACGTTGGGGAAGTTCGCCACCTGCGACCAGGTCACACCGGAGTCCGTCGACCGCCACAGCCCCTTGCCGCTGGGCGCGCCCAGGTACAGCACGCTGTTCCGGTTCGGGTCGACCGCCAGCCGCTCACCCATGCCACGACCCGGCATGTTGCCGCCGACCTTGAACGGCAACTTGGTCTTCTGCCAGCTCGCGCCCCGGTCGGAGGAGCGCATGACCGCCCCGTTCCCGGGGTCCCAGCTGTTGGTGTACGTCCCGACCGCCGCGTACACCTTGTTCGGGTCGGCCGAGTCGGACGCCAGGCTCACCACACCCGTGTGCCCCCAGTCGTCCCAGCCGACCGAGTCCAGCAGCGGTGTCCAGGTCTTCGACGACTCCTGCCAGCGGTAGGCGCCGCCGATGTCGGTACGGGCGTAGGCGAGGTTCTTCTCCTTGCGGTTGAAGACGATGCCGGGGACGAAGCCGCCCCCGTCGATGCGGGCGTTCTTCCAGGTGTAGGTGTCGGCACTGATCGACACGTCCTGCGAGGCCGGGGCGGCGAGTGCGGGCGGTGTGCCCGCGAGCAGCCCGGCGGCGAGTGCGAGTACGGCCGTGAGGATGCGGGTTCTTCGCACGGGTGGTCCTTTCCTGGATGTGGGGGGAGCGAAAGGGGAAAGCGCTTACCGTGCGCGGCGAGAATAGCCGGGCGACCCCCAGTGCGGGAGGGGGCCGCCCGGCGGTTCGGCCTCGCCGTCAGGTGACGAGACCACGTACGAGGAGCCTTCAAGCGGTACCGAGAAGACACCGTGAGTGTCACGCCCTGTCTTCTTGGGGGCGCGGGGCTGTGTCCATATGCGGCTCCGCCGCGTGGGCGCGACCAGCCACAGCGCACCCGCAGACAAGTCACGGCCTTTTCGCGGAGCGCCCGGCGGGGACTATTCGAGAAGCTCCGCGTACGAACCCATGGCCAAGGCGATGTCCGCCTGGGCCCAGAACCGGTGATACGTGAACGACGGCGCCGCGCCGCCCGCGAGATACGCCTCGATCTTCGACCAGGCCGGATCGTCCTCGTAGAACGAGCGGATCGAGTCGAAGGTCGACGACGAGTTGATCGCGTCGCCGTTCGGCATGGTGCCGGTCCAGCCGCTCGGGACGTAGATCCCGTCGTCGAAGCGGTTGTAGTCGGCGCGGGTCTCCGGGACGGCGATGCCGAGGTCGTCCTGGTGGTTCTCCCACATGCCGTCGAGGAGCGCCTTGGCCGTGGACGCGGCCGCCGTGTCACCGGAGCGGTCGGCGTAGTACGTCAGGGTCTTGGCGTACGCGGCCGCCACGCCGACGTCGTTGGTGTAGTCGGCGACGGTGACGTGAAGTCCGTTGTTGGCGCCCGGACTTGAGGCGTTCCAGGTGTCGGGCTGGCCCGACCACTGAAGCGTCGAGGGAATCCGGTACGTACCGTCCGGGTTGACGGTCGTCTCGGACAGCGCCCAGTCGACCCACTTGTCGAGGACGGCCTTCGCGGACGCGTTCCCCGTCTGCTGGTAGTACTCGGCCACCCGCTCCATCGACCACGCCTGGAAGCCGAACCACTGGTTGGACGGCGGGTCGTGGTAGACGGGCTGCTGGTCGTAGTACATGCCGTAGAAGGTCGACTTGCCCGCCGGTGGCGTCGCGTACCGGCCCGCCCAGCTGTTGGTCGCACCGCCCGCGATCGCGCCCTCGCTGGACTGGAGCCAGCGGTAGAACTCGACCTGCCGCTCGAGCGACTTGGCCCAGTCCGCCTGCCCCGTCGCCGACTTGGGCTTCAGGTCCGCGTAGTTGGCCAGGGCGTACGCGGCCATCGGGTTCTGGTAGCCGCCGTGCGCGTGGCTGGAGCCGATGCGCCAGGCCCAGCCCGCCGAGGTGTCGGTGGCACCGCCCCAGGCGTAGTACCAGGACAGCAGGTACATCGAGGCGTCCTTGCCGGTGCCGGCCGGGCAGGACGAGGCGCCCACACAGTTACCGATCTTCTTGAAGTACTTGTCGTACATCGCGTAGCGCAGGTAGTCGCCCATCTTCGCGGCCTTGGCCACGGTCGCGGAGATCTGACCGCCCTTGCCCTGCTCGTCGGCCCACTTGTCGGCCCAGTACGCGGCCTGCACCGCACGCGCGTCGGCGTCCGGGGCGTTGGTGAACTTCCACTGCTTGGCGTAGGAGGCGTCACCGGTGAACAGGTCCAGATACCCGTTCTTGCCGCCGTACTTGAACTGGTCACAGGTCGGCTGCGGCACCGTCTCCCACACCGACTCCTGCGCGCCGCGCTGGAAGGTGTTGATGTACGACGGCCCGGTGTCCGACGGTCCGGCCTCGCACTTGCCCGGCGAGTTGCCGTAGCCGTAGGTGTTGTCGACGTCCTGGAGCCAGTGCATGCCGTAGACGTCGTCCGTGCCGTACGCGCTCTTCAGCTCACCGGCGATGGGGTCGGAGCCGACCGAGACCGACGCGTCGAGCTTCGCCGGGTACTCGTTCGGGGTGTCCAGCTCGGGTGCGTAGGTCGCCGGCTTCGAGGCGTTGTAGAAGGAGTTCGTCGGCTGGTCGGCGTGGGTCGGGATCATGTACTTCTCCATGATTTCCCAGGCCCCGTTGAACTTGGCCCAGTCGCCCGTGACCTTGCCGTACATGGCTTGCAGCCAGAGAAGGTAGCTGTAGGCCTCCGACGTGGTCTCGTGACCGTGGTCCGGCGCCTCGACGATCAGTGTCTCCACCGAGTGGTACGGGATGCCCTCGGGGGAGAAGTAGCCGTTCGCCGGGTTGGTGATCTTGCCGTACAGCTCCAGGAAGCGCGCGTCGTACGCCTTCGTCGCCGCGATCTGGGTAGCGGTGACGGTGGCCTTCGCGTGTCCGCCGGCCGTCGACTCGAAGGTCGCCGAGCCGGTGCCGGAGGCGGCGGCGGTGAGGGTCACCTTCTGGGCGGTGTTCCAGTTCGAGGGCGTGAAGGTGAGCGAGGCGCCGCCCGTCACCGACAGACCCGAATTGCCGCTGGCGCGGGCGGTGGCGACGGTCACGTTCGACGACGGCTGGGTCGACAGCTTGACGTCGTACGAGGCCGACTTGCCCTGCTGGACGGGGAGTTGGGTCTGCGAGGCCACCACGGCGGGACCCGAGGCGACCGTGACGCCGACCGGCGTGGACTCCGCGGACGCGCCCAGGCTGTCGTACGCCTTGGCCAGCAGCGAATGACTGCCCACGGTCAAGCTGGAGACCGAGAGCGAGTACGGCGCCGTCGTGTCCGTGCCCAGCAGCGTGGTGTTGTCGTAGAACTCGACCTTGCTGATGGTGGCGTTGTCCGCGGCCGCGGCGGTGGCCGCGAGCGGAACGGCGTCGCCCTGGGTGTACACGGCGCCCGCCGCCGGGCTGGTCAGCACGGTGATGGGGGGTTGGTGGGCGCCGGTGCAACTGGTGCCGTTGATCGCGAAGTTCGTGGGGGCGGCGTTGCTGCCGCTGTAGCTGAACTGCGCGCCCGTGGTGACCGCGGCCCCGGCGCCGATCCGCGCGTTGTGGCCGGCGTCCTTCACGGTGATCGACTGGCCGGACTGGGACCAGGTCCCGTTCCAGCCGTTGCCGAGCTTCTGGTTGCCCGCGTAGCCGTACGTCAGGGTCCAGCCGTCGATGACGTCGGTACCGCGGTTGGTGATCGTCAGATCCGCGGTGAAGCCGGAGCCCCAGTCATTGGTCTTGTAGTCGACACTGCACTGAACTGCGGCCGCCTGGGCGGGTGTCGAGCCCGTGCTCAGCATGGTCAGGGGGAGTGCCAGGGCCGCTGCGACGGCGGTCCACAACCGTCGTGCGGTTCTGCGTCTGCGTGGGGGATGCACGTGCTGGTTCCTCCTTGCGGCTCGGAGAAGTCAAGGCTTGAACCAGTGGGAGCGCTCCCATAGTGGGGATGGGGGTGCAAGGGGTCAAGGTGCTTGAAGAGTCGAAAAGATTCGACGGATTTAGTTGAGGGAAAGTCAGTAACCCCTCTGTCCTTTACCGTCACTTGGCGCTAGCTTCATTGACACCAGTGGGAGCGGTTCCATCAGTCGACGCGTCCGTCACGGCGCGCTGATCTGCAAGGAGTCGCTCATGCGACACCCCCCGCGTTCAGTACTTTTAGCCGACGGCGGCTTCCAGGGTGCCGTGGAGCGAGTCACCCAGGACTTGGACGTAGATGCCGGACCGGCGCGGTTCAGGCGTGCGTCCAGAGCCGTGTCCCCGCCATCGACGCGATCGTCGACACCTCCGGTCCGGCGCTGATCACCGCCTGCGGCGGAACCCCCACGTCGTACGGCAGCGGGCTGCGCGAGCACCCTGCGCCCTGGACGGACCACTCTGCTCACGGACCACTCTGCGCACGGACAACTTCCCGCACGGACAACTTCCCGCACGGACAACTTCCCGCAAGGACAACTCCCCTCACGGAGAAGGAAACCCGCACTCATGAGTCGTACCAGAACTGCGATGCTCGCCGCCCTGGCGCTGGTCGCCGGTGCCTCGGGGACCGCGCTCGCCGCGACCGTCCCCGCGGACATCGGCACGGCCGCCGTCCCCTGCACCGTCGACTACAAGGTGCAGAACCAGTGGGACACCGGCTTCACCGCCGCCGTGACGGTCACCAACCAGGGCTCCGCCAAGTCCAACTGGTCGGTGAAGTGGTCGTACGCCGGCAACCAGAAGGTCACCAGCGGCTGGAACGCGAAGATCAGCCAGAGCGGCGCCGCCGTCACCGCCGCCAACGAGACCTACAACGGGACCCTGTCGACCGGCGGTTCGGTCAGCTTCGGCTTCCAGGGCTCCTACAGCGGCACCAACGCCGTCCCGGCCACCTTCACCCTCGACGGCGTGACCTGCAACGTCGACGACGGCTCGGGCCCCACGGACCCGCCGGACCCCGACCCGACCGGTCCCAAGGTCGACAACCCGTACTCCGGCGCCAAGGTGTACGTGAACCCGGAGTGGTCCGCGAAGGCCGCCGCAGAACCGGGCGGCAGCCGGATCGCCAACCAGCCGACCGGCGTCTGGCTCGACCGGATCGCCGCCATCAACGGCGTGGGCGGCGGCATGGGCCTGCGCGACCACCTCGACGAGGCCCTGACCCAGAAGGGCTCCGGCGAACTCGTCGTCCAGCTGGTCATCTACAACCTGCCCGGTCGCGACTGTGCCGCCCTCGCGTCCAACGGCGAGCTCGGCCCGACGGAGCTCGGCCGCTACAAGACCGAGTACATCGACCCGATCGCCGCGATCCTCGCCGACCCGAAGTACGCCGCGCTGCGGATCGTGACCACCATCGAGATCGACTCGCTGCCCAACCTCGTCACCAACACCGGCAGCCGCCCGACGGCCACGCCGCAGTGCGACGTGATGAAGGCCAACGGCAACTACCAGAAGGGCGTCGGCTACGCCCTCAACAAGCTCGGTGACGCCCCCAACGTCTACAACTACATCGACGCCGGCCACCACGGCTGGATCGGCTGGGACGACAACTTCGCCGCCAGCGCCACCGTGATGAAGGAGGCCGCCACCTCCGAGGGCGCCACCGTCAACGACGTGCACGGCTTCATCGCCAACACGGCCAACTACAGCGCTCTGAAGGAGAACAACTTCACCATCAACGACTCCGTCGGCGGCAAGTCCGTCCGTGAGTCCAAGTGGGTCGACTGGAACCGGTACGTCGACGAGCTGTCCTTCGCACAGGGCTTCCGCAACCAGCTGGTCACCACCGGGTTCAACTCCGGTATCGGCATGCTGATCGACACGTCGAGGAACGGCTGGGGCGGCAGCGCACGGCCCGCCGGCCCGGGTGCGACGACCGACGTCGACACGTACATCAACGGCGGCCGCTACGACCGCCGTATCCACGTCGGCAACTGGTGCAACCAGTCCGGCGCCGGCCTCGGCGAGCGCCCGCAGGCCAACCCGGCGGCCGGGATCGACGCGTACGTCTGGATCAAGCCTCCGGGCGAGTCCGACGGCGCGAGCAAGGAGATCCCGAACGACGAGGGCAAGGGATTCGACCGGATGTGCGACCCGACGTACACCGGCAACCCGCGCAACGGCAACAGCATGTCCGGTTCGCTGCCGGACGCTCCGCTGTCGGGGCACTGGTTCTCGGCGCAGTTCCAGCAGCTGATGCAGAACGCCTACCCGCCGTTGCCGTAGCTGGACGCAGTCCCGCGCCGCTGACGGGGCGCGGTGGTCGCCGGGGCTTGGCCAGTACTCTCGGGCCAGGCCCCGGCGGATCGCGTCGCCCTCGGTGACCCCGCCGAGCGGGCCACACCCCGTTTTTCTCCGCCCTGTTCTTTGCCGCTACGGCAAGGACAGTGGCCCGGGGGCCATGCGTCGGAGCACGCTGGCGGCATCCGGACGAGAGGCGGACCACCATGGCCCACGAGAACCACCCGCACCAGCAGCGCCAGGCGCGTCATCACCACGACCACACCGAATTCGACTGGGCGCAGATGGGCCCGGTGCTGGAGGCCGAGGCCGAGCTGTTCACGCCGCTGTACGAGCACGCCATGGCGTGGCTCGCCAAGCGGCAGACCGAGCCGGGGCTGGTCGTCGACGTGGGCAGCGGACCCGGCGTCGTGTCCTGCCTGCTCGCCGACACGTTCCCCGGCGCCCGTATCGTCGCCGTCGACGGATCCGCACCGCTCCTGGAACGGGCCCGGGCACGCGCCGGGCGGCTGGGTGTCGCCGACCGTTTCGGCACCCTCGCCGGTGAACTCCCGGACGTCCTGGACGACTTGGACTACCCGGCCGATCTGCTCTGGGCCGGGCGCAGCCTGCACCACCTCGGCGACCAGCGCGCCGCCCTCGCCGCGTTCGCCGCCCGCCTCACGCACGGCGGCACGCTGGCCCTCCAGGAGGGCGGCCTGCCGGCCCGGTTCCTGCCGCGCGACCTCGGCTTCGGGCGCCCCGGGCTCCAGGCGAGACTCGATGCGCTGGAGGCGGAGTGGTTCGCCGCGATGCGCGCGGACCTGCCCGGCTCCGTCACCGAGACCGAGGACTGGCCGGCCCTGCTCGCCGCCGCCGGCCTCCGGCCCACCGGCACCCGCACCTTCCTCCTCGACCTGCCCGCCCCCACCACGGACCGCGCCCGCGCCCACGTCGTCGCCTCCCTGACCCGCACCCGAGAGGGCGTCGGCGAACGCCTCGACGCCGACGACCGCACCACCCTCGACCGGCTCCTCGACCCGGACGACAAGGCGAGCGTGCACCACCGTCCGGATGTGTTCATGCTCGCGGCACAGACGGTGTACACGGCGGTACGGACGAAGTGACGCCGATCAGGACCCGGCTCGGGCCTTGACTTCGAGAGTTCTCCAAGTGATGGACTCCCCCTCGTCCGAACCGAAGCACAGGGGGATCACATGACCGACGTCACCGGCCGTGGCGAGGCCCGGTTGCGGAACTTCGCAACGGAACTCGGCGAGCCCGAGGGCCTGTTGACGGTCGTCGGGAACGCGGCCGAGTACGGCGACGTACAGGCGGCCGTGGAAACCACGCTCAAGACCTTCGGCCGGCTGGACACGGTCGTCGCCAACGCCGGCTTCGCCACTCACGACTCGGTCGCCGAGGGTGACCCGTCCGGCTGGACCGAGATGGTGCTGACCAACGTCCTCGGCCCGGCGCTGCTGATCCGCGCCTCCGTGGACGCCCTCAAGGAGACCCGTGGCCGGATCGTCCTCGTCGGCAGCGTCGCCGGGTTCGTGCCCGGGCCGGGGAACATCTACGGGGCGACCATGGGGGTCCCCCCGCTCGAGCGGAATTCGAGAGTGGGGGAGGGCGGTGACCGGGCTCGCGGAGAACACCCGGCGGCAGGTGACCGACTGGGGCATCGGCGTGACCCACATCGCCCCGGGCCGGGTGGAGACGCCGTTCTGGGACGGCAACGGCAGCCTGCCGCCCGGGCGGCTGCTGACCGCCGACCAGATCGCCGACTCGGTGGTGTGGGCCATCCGGCAGCCCGACGGCGTGGACGTCAACACCGTCGTCGTACGGCCGATCGGACAGCCCAACTGACACGCCGCCGGGCAGGACGTGGGGAGTCGCGGAGGAGCTGGTAGGAACCTTTCCTTACTGACGCTGTTTGCGGCGCCATGACCTCGGTAGAAGACTGGACATACCGAAGTTTTCGGATATGCGCCCGAGCTTCTGGGAGGTGTCATGTTCGTACGCGCCATTTACACGACCGGTGATCCCACGAAGATCGACACGGCCATCAGGGCATTGAACACAGAGGGGCGGGAGCTGCTGGAAGACCGTCCGGGCTACCGCGGAGCGAGTGTCTTCGTGGACCGCACGCTGGGGAAACTGCTCGCGGCGAGCTGGTGGGAGTCGGCCGAGGCCCGGCAGAACAGCAACGAGGTGCTGCGTGAGCGGCGTACGGCCATGCTGGAGCCGTTCCTCGGCACGGTGGCGGTCGACAACTACGAGGCGTTGGTCTTCCACCAGGTCCGGCCGCCGGAGCCGGGAGGCGGACTGCGCGTCACCAGGCTGGAGCTGGACCCGGCCGACACGGACCTGCTCGCCGACACGTTCCGGGCGACGGTGGTGCCCAAGCTCGACACCCTCGCGGGGCTGGCCAGGGCGTCCCTGCTGGTCGACCGGGAGCGGGGGCGCGGGATGGTCGGAGTGCTCTTCGTCGACCAGGCGTCCCTGGCGGCGTCCCGCGCGGGACAGGCGGCGGCCAGGCACGAAGGCGCGGCCAAGGCCCATGTGACCGTGACCGGCCTGGAGGAGTTCGAGGTCGTCCTGTCCGACGTGCGCGGCGACTGAAGCGACCAGCGGAACCCGAGCCCGGACCCCCACCGCACGCGTCCGCCCGCCGCTCACACAGCTGAGCGGCGGGCGGACGTCGGTGTCGAGGCGGGCGTCAGCCCAGGTCGAACGCCGCCGGGTCCGGACCGATGCGCCGGTCCTCGTTGAGCGCGCTGATCGCCGCGAGGTCCTCGTCGTCCAGGCTGAAGTCGAAGACCTCGATGTTCTCCTTGATCCGCGAGGGCGTCACGGACTTCGGGATCACGATGTTGCCCAGCTGGAGGTGCCAGCGGAGCACCACCTGGGCCGGAGTGCGGGCGTGCTTCTGGGCGATGGCGACGATCGCCGGGACCTCCAGCAGACCCTTGCCCTGGCCGAGCGGCGACCAGGCCTCGGTGGCGATGCCCTGCTCCGCGTGGACCTCGCGGGAGGTGCGCTGCTGGAGGTGCGGGTGGAGCTCGATCTGGTTGACCGCCGGGACGACCGACGTCTCGCCGAGCAGCCGCTCCAGGTGCTCCGGAAGGAAGTTGGAGACACCGATCGCACGGACGCGGCCGTCGGCGAGAAGCTTCTCGAAGGCCTTGTACGTGTCGACGTACGTGCCCCGGGCGGGCAGCGGCCAGTGGATGAGATACAGGTCGACGTACTCCAGACCCAGCTTCTCCAGCGACACGTCGAAGGCGCGCAGCGTGGAGTCGTATCCCTGGTCGCCGTTCCAGAGCTTGGTGGTGACGAAGACGTCCTCGCGGGGGAGACCGGAGGCGGCGATGGCCTTGCCGGTGCCCTCCTCGTTGCCGTAGATCGCCGCTGTGTCGATGCTGCGGTACCCGGCCTCCAGCGCGGTGCTGACCGCCTGCTCCGCCTCGTCGTCCGGCACCTGCCAGACGCCGAAGCCCAGCTGGGGCATCTCGATGCCGTTGTTGAGGATGATCGGGGGGACCTTGCTGCTCACGAGCTCTTGATCCTTACGGTTGCCGTCAGGTGGTACTGACATCGTCAACGATCACGGGCCGCGATGCATTCCTGACCGGAGAATCCGTGGGAATCGGTCGGCCTCAGGCCCGGTACAGCGCCTCGACCTCGCCCGAGTAGGCGTTCTCGATCGCCTTGCGCTTCAACTTCAGCGACGGCGTGAGCAGTCCGTGCTCCTCGGTGAACGGCTGGGCGAGGATACGGAAGGTACGGATCGACTCGGCCTGCGAGACAAGCGTGTTGGCGGCGACGACCGCGCGCCGCACCTCGGTCTCCAGGTCCGCGTCGCGGACCAGCTCGGCCGCGGTCATCTGGGGTTTGTCGCGCATCATCAGCCAGTGCTCGACGGATTCCTGGTCGAGCGTGACCAGGGCCGCGATGTACGGCCGGTCGTTGCCGACGACGATGCACTGGGCGACCAGCGGATGGTCGCGGACGCGCTCCTCCAGCACCCCCGGCGAGACACTCTTGCCGCCGGAGGTGACAAGGATCTCCTTCTTGCGGCCGGTGATGGTGAGGTAGCCGTCCTCGTCGAGCGAGCCCAGGTCGCCGGTGGCGAGCCAGCCGTCGTGCAGAGCCTCGTCCGTGGCCTTCTGGTTGTTGAGGTACCCCTGGAAGATGTTGGCGCCGTGCAGCCAGATCTCACCGTCGTCCGCGATGTGCACCGTCATGCCGGGGATGGCCTGGCCGACCGTGCCGTAGCGGGTGCGGTAGGGCGGGTTGGCGGTCGCGGCCGCCGTGGACTCGGTGAGGCCGTACCCCTCGTAGACATGGACGCCGGCGCCCGCGAAGAACAGACCGAGCCGCCGGTCCATCCCCGAACCGCCGGTCATCGCCTGCTTGATGCGGCCGCCCATCGCGGCCCGCATCTTGGAATAGACGAGCTTGTCGAAGAGCTGGTGCTGCATGCGCAGACCCGCCGAGGGGCCGGGTCCGATGCCCCACGCCTTGGCCTCCACGGCGTCCGCGTACTTCACGGCGACCTCGACGGCCTTCTCGAACGCGCCCGACCTGCCCTCCTTCTCGGCCTTGCGGCGGGCGGCGTTGAAGACCTTCTCGAAGATGTACGGCACGGCGAGGAAGAACGTCGGCTTGAACGCGGCGAGGTCCGGCAGCAGAGCGGCCGCGTTCATCTGCGGCTGATGGCCGAAGCGGACCTTGCCGCGGATCGCGGCGACCTGCACCATCCGGCCGAAGACGTGCGCGAGCGGCAGGAACAGCAGGGTCGCCGCCTCGTCGCCCTTCTTCGAGTGGAACACCGGCTCCCAGCGCTCGATGACGGTGTCCGCCTCGAACATGAAGTTGCCGTGCGAGATGAGACAGCCCTTGGGGCGCCCCGTCGTCCCGGAGGTGTAGATGATCGTCGCGACGGAGTCGGGGGTGACCGCCTGCCGGTGGCGGTGGACCACCTCGTCGTCGAGGTGCGCGCCGTCGTCGTACAGCTCCTGCACGGCGCCCGCGTCCAGCTGCCAGAGCTGGTGCAGCTGCGGAAGCCGGTCGATGACGGTGGCGATCGTCATCGCGTGGTCCTCGTGCTCCACGATCGCCGCCGAGCACTCGGCGTCGTACAGCATCCAGAAGCACTGCTCGGCCGAGGAGGTGGGGTAGATCGGCACCACCTGGGCGCCGATGGTCCACAGCGCGTAGTCGAAGAGTGTCCACTCGTACCGGGTACGGGACATGATCGCGACCCGGTCGCCGAACCGGATACCCCGGGCGAGCAGGCCCTTGGCGAGGGCGAGTACCTCGTCCCGGAACTCGGCGGAGGTGACGTCCCGCCACTGCCCGCCCTCGTCCTTGCGGCCCAGAGCGACGTACAGCGGGTCTTCCTGGGCATGCTGGAAGACGATGTCGG
This sequence comes from Streptomyces sp. NPDC057623, assembly GCF_042800355.1. NCBI lineage: Bacteria > Bacillati > Actinomycetota > Actinomycetes > Kitasatosporales > Streptomycetaceae > Streptomyces > Streptomyces sp. NPDC057623. The sequence goes on along the minus strand of NZ_JBHVGZ010000005.1, from coordinate 107,087 downwards.
CCAGGCCGCCCACCGGCGGTGCCAACGCCAACGGAGGGTTGGTGAACTCGCGCAAACCCCGCTCCCCGCTCCCCGTCCGAATGCCTCGCTGACACTCCGCTCAGCGCCGTGAAAGCTACCCCAACCACGTTTCGGACGGGAGGGGGCCGGAAATCGATGGGTGCTCAGGTATGCACTGGTCAGCGTGGGAAAATACGCTCAGATGGGGAAGGGTCGGACAGAAAACTGACGGTTGAGTAAGTTTCGGGCCCGTAATCTCCACCGAATCTGTACGAGCCGAGGCCCCGGTCCGGGTCCTGTGGATCATGTCGTCCCCTCGCCCTGTCCCCCGTCTCTCTCCGTCTCTCTCGCTGTCTCTTTCGCCGTCTCTTCTGTCAGCGTGCGTGAGGCTGAACCTGTCACTCCGGTTTCTCCCGGCGGAGCCCCTGGCGCCGGTGCAACCGGTCCCCGCCCGCCAGGATCGTCGCAGCGAGCGCGTCCGCCGCTCCCTGGGCGGCCGTCCGGCGCGGTCCGTGGACCAGCACGAAGTCGACCCGGCCCAGTTCCGGCAGCCCGGCTCGCTCGGGGACGCGCGCCAGTCCCGGTGGGATCAGGCCCCGGGAGTGAGCCATCACGCCGAGCCCGGCCCGGGCCGCCGCGACGAGTCCGTTGAGGCTGCCGCTGGTGCACACGATCCGCCACTCACGCCCCTGCCGTTCCAGTGCCTCCAGCGCGAGCGCCCGAGTGATGCCGGGCGGCGGATAGACGATCAGCGGCACCGGACGGTCCGGCTCCAGGCGCAGCCGCTCCGCGCCGATCCACACCAGCCGGTCGTGCCAGACCAGCTCGCCCCGCGGGTCCTCGGGGCGCCGCTTGGCGAGGACCAGGTCGAGCTTCCCGGCGGCCAGTCGCTCGTGCAGGGTGCCGGAGAGTTCGACGGTCAGCTCCAGGTCGACCTCGGGGTGGTCGTGGCGGAAGCCCTCCAGGATCTCCGGCAGCCGGGTCAGGACGAAGTCCTCGGACGCGCCGAAGCGGAGCCGGCCGCGCAGCCGCGTGCCGGTGAAGAACGCCGACGCCTGCTCGTGCACCTCCAGGATCCGGCGGGCGAAGCCGAGCATCGCCTCGCCGTCCTCGGTCAGCTCCACGGAGTGTGTGTCCCGGGAGAACAGCGGCCGTCCGGTCGCGTCCTCCAGGCGCCGTACGTGCTGGCTGACGGTCGACTGACGCAGGCCGAGGCGCCGGGCGGCCTGGGTGAAGCTCAGCGTCTGGGCCACCGCGAGGAACGTGCGCAGATGGGAGGGGTCGTACACACCCTCCAGGCTAGCCGTTGTCATCGCGGAACGTGATGACAGTCAGAGTGGTATGCCGGATTCCCGATCGCTGATCGCCGGAGGACGATGGGGAGGGCACGTCCGTGCCGGGAACCCGAAGTGCAGTGAAGCGACAGCCGAGTACGACAGCGAAGTAGTGGAGCACAGTGAAACGCCTGCAATGGCCGCGTCGGATGCCGATCGACCCGTACGTCCTGCTGCTGCTCGGGACCGTGGGCCTCGCGGCCCTCCTCCCGGCGCGCGGGACGGCCTCCGACGTGGCGTCCGGTGCCTCCACGGCCGCGATCGCCTTCCTCTTCTTCCTCTACGGCGCCCGGCTTTCCACCCGTGAGGCGATGGACGGGCTCAAGCACTGGCGGCTCCATGTCACCGTCCTGGCCTGCACCTTCGTCGCCTTCCCGCTGCTGGGTCTGGCCGCCCGCGGTCTGGTCCCGGTGCTTCTGACGCACCCGCTCTACCAGGGACTGCTCTTCCTCACCCTCGTCCCGTCGACCATCCAGTCGTCGATCGCCTTCACCTCGATGGCCCGGGGCAACGTGCCCGCCGCGATCTGCGCGGGCTCCTTCTCCTCCCTCGTCGGGATCGTGATCACCCCGCTCCTCGCGGCGGCCGTGCTCGGCGGCGGAGCGGGCGGCTTCTCCGCCGACTCGGTCGTCAAGATCGTGCTCCAACTACTGGTGCCGTTCGTCGCCGGGCAGCTGCTGCGCCGCTGGATCGGCGGCTTCGTCGCCCGGCACAAGAAGGTCCTCGGGCTCGTCGACCGCGGCTCGATCCTGCTCGTCGTCTACACCGCGTTCAGCGCGGGCATGGTCCAGGGCATCTGGCACCAGGTGAGCCCGGCCCGGCTGGCCGGACTGCTCGCCGTCGAGGTGGTGCTGCTGGCCGTGATGCTCGCCCTGACCTGGTACGGCGCCAAGGCGCTACGCTTCAACCGCGAGGACCGCATCGCGATCCAGTTCGCCGGCTCGAAGAAGTCCCTCGCCGCGGGGCTGCCCATGGCCAGCGTCCTGTTCGGCGCGCACGCCTCCCTGGCCGTGCTGCCGCTGATGCTCTTCCACCAGATGCAGCTGATGGTGTGCGCGGTCATCGCCAAGCGCCGGGCCCACGACGCCGACGCGGACACCGGCGCCCTGTCCGGCGCGGACACCGACACCGCCGACACAGGTCCCGACGTCCCGGAACCGGAACCGGTCACCGCGTCGGAGCCAGCCGCAGCGTCACGAACCGCGGTCGGTACAGGGACACGTTCCGGCTGAGCTGCGCCGCGGCGCCCCCCGTCTCCAGCCAGTTGACGTCGTAGCTCAGCACGAGACGCCCGTCGCGGCTCAGCTCGGGATGCGTCTGCGGGTTGTAGGCGGCCACCTGAGCGCCCCGCGGCAGCGCCGGGCTGAAGTCCTTCGTCGGCCCGTGCCACGGACCGGCGGGGGAGCAGGCCCAGTACGAGGTGACCGTGGTCAGCCCCTCGGTGCCCGCGGCCATCGTGAACAGGACGTACGTCCCGCGCACCCGCGCCACCGAGAAGGCGCTGCCCACCCCCGTGCGCTGCCCGTCCCCGAGCACCGCGCGCGGCCGCGCCCCCGCCCCGGCCCACCGGGAACCGTTCCAGTACCGCCAGGCCCCCGGCTCGGCGAGCCTGCCCTCGGGCACGCGCGCGACATACGCGTGCGAGGCGGGCCGGGACGCGGCCTGACCGTCGTCGCCCCCGAAGACGTACGTCCAGCCGCCCTCCTCCACCAGCGTCGTCCCGAACAGCACGCGCCGGGACGGATCGGGCACCAGCTGCTGATCGAGCACCTTGACGACCGACTCGACCCGCAGATCGGGCAGCGAGAGCGTGGCGACCTCGGTGCCGGTGGGCACACCGTAGATCCACGGGGCCTGCCCGGCCGTACGCGTCCACAGGAGCACCCGTACGACCTGCTCGGCCGAACCGGGGGAGCGGGGTTCCACGCGGGCCGCGACCGGCCAGCGCCACTGGTTCGGGGCGGGGTCGGGGAACAGCGGAGTGGCGAGCGTGCGCTCCAGGCGGCCGTCGCGCATGACGACGGCCGAGTTGCGCACCAGGGGAGCGGTCGTGTCCCGCCAGGTCGAGGACTCGCCGTAGGGGTTGGGCGGGGCGTAGACCTGGCCGAGGTAGGTGTCCGAGAACAGCCACAGCAGCCGGCCGTCCGGCAGCCGCACCGAGTGGGTGCCGTCGCCGCCGGTCCAGTCGTCGGTGCGGGAGGGGTCGTCGCCGTACCGGGTGAACTCGCCGGTCAGGTCCTTGTCGGCCGACCAGGACGCGACCGAGTGCGGCCGGCACGCGCCACCGCCCTCCCGTTCGCCGTCGTCCGGGAGGGCGGTGAGCAGCACGGCCGCGAGAACCAGGGCCAGCAGGAGGCCGAGCCCGGTTCCCGGGCGCTGCCGTGCTCGTGCGTCGTCGGGCACTCCTGGGACGTTAGTGGTCTCAGCGCACCTGGTCCATGGGCAGCCACAGGACGGTGTCGGGCGTGGCCGAACTCTTACGGGCACCGACCCGTGCCGCGGCGTCGAGCTCCGAGTCCCCGAGCGCCCGGTTCCACACCCGCACGTCGTCGATCGCGCCGGTGAGGAAGGCCCGGCTGTCCATGCGCTGTCCGACGTGTACGCCGAACGGCGAGTTCCGGCTGACCGAACCGGGCACGTCCGTGGTGCTGATCGCCCTGCCGTCGACGAAGAGGGTCAGCTTCCCGTCGCCGCGCCGCAGCGCCAGGTGATGCCACCCGCCGTCGTTGTGCGCGCCCGCGGCCCACACGGACGCGGTGTGCAGTGTCCCGAACCCCTCCCGGGTGGTGATCAGGGCACGCACCCGGTCGTTGTCGGGCTCCCCGCGCAGCCACACCTGGGGCTGGGTGGAGCCGATCCCGCCCATCCACAGGAACGGCTGCTCACCGGCCGTGGCGGAGTACCGGAAGAACAGCGAGACGGTGAACTCGCCGGTCCCGAGCGGCAGTCGCGACCGGTACGGCAGACGTACGGCGTCGTCGTCGCCGTCGAACTCCATGGCCTTGCCCACCACACCGTCCGTCACCCGGGCGCCCCCGAGGACGGTCGCGCGGGGTGCGCCCGGGGCGAGGTCGGGGGTGGTCGGGTCGGGGCCGCGGCGCGGTCCCAGCCAGTCCTCGGTGAAGCGGGCGAAGCGGATCTCGTCCCGCGCGTCGACGGCGCCGCCCTCGTACATCAGACCCACCGTGGACCCGCCGATGCCGACCATGTCGGAGTAGCCCGACCAGTCCGTGGTGACGACCTTGCCGCGGTCCACGCTGTCCCAGGTGGTGCCGCCGTTCCAGGAGGACCGGATCATCATGGTCCGCCTCCGGTCGGGATCGCCGGGCGCGGACAGCAGGAGCCGGTTGCCCAGGCGCAGCGTGGCGCCCTGCACCTGGGGCGTGTAGAGGTCCGGAAGGTCGCGGAACGGGCCGGTGAAACTGTCGCCGCCGTCCCGGCTGTACGTCTGGGAGCGATGCCCGAGGTCGGTGCCGTCCTGCTCCCGTCCGCTGATGATGATCGTGCCGTCCGTACGCTCGGTGAGCGTCACCTCGGACGGCTTCTGCCGGAAGGTGCGGTCGGCGGCGGAGATGGCCCACGAGTCGGTGGCGCCGACCCGCCAGCTGTCGCCGCCGTCGTCGCTGACGATGAGGGCGGCGTGGTTGGCGGAGACCCGACTGCCGTCCCAGGTCTCGGTGTTGACGCCGAAGACGAGTCGCCCGGCGTGCTTGCCCCGGGTGAGCTGGATGCCGTGCACGGGACCGGTGGCGTACCAGGAATTCCAGTCCGCGGGCAGTATCTGGGCGCTCAGGTCGCGCGGCTCGGACCAGGTCAGACCGTCGTCGTCGCTGTACTGGAGATGAGGGGTGCGATCACACGGCACGGAGCAACTGCCGCTGTCCGTGCGGCCCGTGTTGTACGTCTCCGCCAGCAGGATGCGCCCGGTCTCGCGGTCCACGATCGGCGCGGGGTTGCCGTGCGTGTCGCCGTTGCCCTCGTTGACGACCTGGAGCGGTCCCCAGGTGCGGCCGCCGTCCGTCGACCGCTTGAGGACGAGGTCGATGTCGGCGGAGTCGCCGCAGTTGAGCACCCGCCGCTCGGCGAACGCGAGCAGCGTGCCGTCCTTGGACTTCACGATCGCCGGGATGCGGAAGCAGGCGTACCCGGGATCCTGGTCGGCCCTGAAGAGGACCTGCTGCTCGAACGGCGATGTCCTGGTGCCCGGTTGGGACTCCGCCGGACCTGACGTCGGGGGGGGGGGACGGGGGGGGGGGGGGGGGGAGGAGGGGGGGGCGGGGAGAGGGGGGAAACTTTTTAGGAACGGGGGGGTCCACCCTCCCCCCCTTGGTTCGGTTTTCCGG
>NZ_JBHVGZ010000005.1:40860-101400 GCF_042800355.1 Streptomyces sp. NPDC057623 | reverse complement strand
GCTGTAGGGCTGTGGGGGTTGATCGCGCCCCGCGGCGGAGCCGCATGATGACCCAGCCCCGGGGGCGCTCGGGGGGGGTTCCCTTCCTTCGTTTTTTTTCCCCCCCCCCCACCCCCCCCCTTCCTCTCCCCCCGGCGCTCCCCCCCCCCCCGACGAGGGCAGCTCTGAGACGTGCGCGAACTCTTGACGGCATGGTGCGGCCCGCCCTTCATCGTCTGGTCATGTGTCCAGGCATCTGAACATCCGGACATCCCACGTCCAAGGTGCGCATCACAGACGTTAGTTGGGCTGTCGCACACATCACAAGAACCGTGCACGTGTCACGTCACGGACGGAGTACTACTTTCCCCCGGTTGGCCCGCGCCTCAATGGCCGCGTGCGCCGCAGCGGCCTCCCCCAGTGCGAACACTCCGTGCACGGCGGGCGTCAGAACACCCTCGGTGAAGAGCTTCCACAGCTCCCGCCGCCACCGCTCGTACAACTCCGGCTCCTCCCGGGCGATCCGCGCCATCTGGAACCCGACGACGGACTTCGCGCCCACGAGAAGGTCGTACGCCCGAATGGTCCCGCCGCCCGAGCTGTACGCCACGAGCCGCCCGCCCGGGACGAGTGCGGCGAGGGCCGCGGTGAGCAGGTCACCGCCGACGGCATCGAGAACGTAGTCGACGGGAACTCCCCAGTCGTCGTCCGTGTAGACCACCGCCTCGTCGGCGCCGAGGCCGAGCACGAAGTCCGCCTTGGCCGGATCGGACACCGCGCCGACGACTCGCCCGGCACCCCGCGCCCGCGCCAGCTGCACGGCGAGCTGCCCCACGCCGCTCGCCGCCGCGGTGACCAGCGCCGCCTCGCCCGACTCGGGCCGGGCGGCCTCCAGTGCGCCGAGCGCGACCAGGCCGCTGCGGACGAGGGCGACGGCATCGGTGGCGGTGGCCGTCTCGGGAATCGGGGAGGCCATCGCCTCGTGCAGAAGGGCGTAATCGGCGTACCCGTGCCCGAAGCACAGCCCCGTCACGCGGTCGCCGGCGCCGAAGCGGCTGACTCCGGCGCCCACGGCCACGACCCCGCCGGCGATCTCGCCGCCCAGCGGGACGGGCTCGGCGGCCTCGGTGACCTTGCGGACGACGGGGAGCGTCACACCGATCGCCTCGCAGCGGACGAGGAGCTCACCCGGGCCGGGTTCGGGGACGGGGGCCTGCTCCAGGAACAGGGGGCCGCCGGTGGAGTCGTAGCGGACGCGGCGCATCACACCTCCGGAAGTCGTTGGGATGACCCATGGTCTCTGCGTGGCTGACGCTATCGACAGACCGTTGGGAAGTCCAACGACTTCCCGGTAGGGTGCCGGTATGCCCGAAGCCCCGCTCCCCGCGATCCGGTCCCTCCCCAGCTGGCTGCTCGGCCGCGCGGCGGCCCGGGGTCGTTCCCTGGTGGCCGAGGCGCTGGCGGCGGAGGGCGTGAAGATGTGGCACCACGTCGTACTCTCCGCCGTCCGCGACCTGGCCCCCGTGGCCCAGGCGGATCTCGGCCGCGGCGTCCGACTCGACCCCAAGGACCTGGTCGGGATCCTCAACGACCTCCAGGTGCGGGGCCTCGTGGTCCGTGAGCCGGATCCGAACGACCGCCGCAAGAACGCGGTCTCCCTCACCGACGCGGGCGCGCGCCTGCTGAAGCGCTGCGAGAAGGTGGCCCGCGAGGCCAACGAGGCGCTCCTCGCGCCGCTCTCGGCGGCGGAACGGGACCGTTTCATGGACCTGTTGATCCGGATTTCCGGTACGCAGAGCTGACGACGGATAACGTTCCGTCATGACCGCTGCGCTCACGCTCGAACCCGCCCGCACCGCCCTCCTGCTCGTCGACCTGATGGACCGCGTCGTCGCGCTCCCCCTGGAACCCCGAAAGGGCGGCGAAGTCGTCACCACCTGCGAGGAGTTGGCGGCCTCCTTCCGCTCGGCGGGAGCCGCCGTCGTCCTCGTCCGCGTCGAACGCACCGGCGTCGCCGAGCAGCCGTCCGGCAGCGGACTGGTGCCGGGGCTCCTGGCGGACGACGACATCGAGATCGTGAAGCGGACCATCGGCGCCTTCCAGGGCACCGGCCTGGACGAGCGCCTCCGCCAACGCGGGATCACCACGCTGGTGTTCGGCGGCATCGCCACCAACCTGGGCGTCGAGTCCACCGCCCGGGCCGCCGCCGACCTCGGCTACGACCTGGTCTTCGTCGAGGACGCGATGGCGGCGTTCACGGCGGCGGAGCACGAGGCGTCGGTGCGGCTCGACTTCCCGAGGCTGGGATCGGTGGCGCGCGCCACGGACGTGACCTTCTCATCCCCCTGAGTCGGGCCGACCAGCTCACACCGACGCCGGGCGAGTGCCCACCGACCCGCACTGTCCGCCGGACACCGACCGGGCCGAACAGCGGGGCCCCTACAGGCGCAGGGGGCGCTCCCCGCCGTTCAGGGCCCCGCCGGCGTGCCGCGGGGGAACTCTCTCAGCCCTGGGCGGCCGCGGCCCGCAGGGCGATGCGGTCCTCACCCGCGTACACGTTCATGGAGCTGCCCCGCAGGAAGCCCACCAGCGTCAGCCCCGTCTCCGCGGCCAGGTCCACCGCGAGCGACGAGGGCGCCGAGACGGCCGCCAGGACCGGGATGCCCGCCATCACGGCCTTCTGGGCGAGCTCGAAGCTGGCCCGCCCCGAGACCAGCAGGAGGGTGCGGGACAGCGGCAGACCGCCGTTCTGCAGGGCGCGGCCGACCAGCTTGTCGACCGCGTTGTGCCGGCCCACGTCCTCCCGTATGTCGAGCAGCTCGCCGTCCTCGGTGAACAGGGCGGCCGCGTGCAGACCCCCGGTCCGGTCGAAGACCCGCTGGGCCGCGCGCAGCCGGTCGGGGAGGCTCGCGAGCAGGTCGGGGTCGATCCGGACCGGGGGAGTGTGGCCGCCCCGTGTGTCGTCGATCGGCCACCGGGCGGTGGTGCGGACCGCGTCCAGCGACGCCTTGCCGCACAGCCCGCAGGACGACGTCGTGTACACGTTGCGTTCCAGGGTGATGTCGGGGATCACCACCCCGGGCGAGGTCTGCACGTCCACCACGTTGTAGGTGTTCGAGCCGTCCGCCGTGGCGCCCGCGCAGTACACGATGTTCCGCAGGTCGGCCTGCTCCGCGAGCACGCCCTCGCTCACCAGGAACCCGGCGGCGAGCGCGAAGTCGTCGCCGGGCGTGCGCATGGTGATCGCCAGCGGCTTGCCGTTGAGGCGGATCTCCAGAGGTTCCTCGGCGACGAGCGTGTCCGGGCGGGTGGAGACCACCCCGTCCCGGATCCGGATCACCTTGCGTCGTTCCGTGACTCGTCCCATGTTCCCGTCCCCACCAGTTACTGATCAGTCCCGGTTCTGTACGTGCTGATAGCCGAAGCGGCCCTTGATGCACAGGTTGCCGTGGGTCACCGGATTGTCGTGCGGCGAGGTGACCTTCACGATCTCATTGTCCTGCACGTGCAGGGTGAGGTTGCAGCCCACACCGCAGTACGCGCACACCGTGGTCGTCTCGGTCTGCGCCGACTCGTCCCACGTGCCCGCCGCCCGCATGTCGAACTCGGACTTGAAGGACAGGGCGCCGGTCGGGCACACCTCGACGCAGTTCCCGCAGTACACGCACGCCGAGTCGGTCAACGGGGCGTCGTGCTCCACCGCGATCCGGGCGTCGAACCCGCGCCCGGCCACGGAGATCGCGAAGCTGTTCTGCCACTGGTCCCCGCACGCGTCCACGCACTTGTAGCAGAGGATGCACTTGTCGTAGTCACGCACGTACAGCTCGTTGTCGACCCTCGGCTCCTCGCCCAGCCGCGCCGCGTCCGGGCCGAACCGGTCCGGTTTCGCCTCGTACTCCTTGATCCACCCGGCGACCTGCGGGGTCGTCGACAGGTCGACCGACGACGCGAGCAGCTCAAGGACGATCTTGCGACTGTGCCGGGCCCGCTCGGTGTCGGTCCTCACCTCCATCCCCGGTTCGGCCTTGCGCGAGCAGGCAGGGACCAGCGTCCGCGCCCCCTCGACCTCGACGACGCACACACGGCAGGCGTTCTTCGGCCGCAGCGTGTCCCCCTCGCACAGGGTCGGGATGTCCTTCCCGGCCGCCCGGCAGGCGTCGAGGATCGTCGATCCCTCCGCCCCGCGCACGGGCTCCCCGTCGATGGTGAACTCCAGCAGCCGGCGCGGGATCCCCAGCGGTACCACGGTCATTCGTACGCCCCCAGACGGTCGATGGCGGATTCCACGGCGTTCCACGCGGTCTGCCCGAGACCGCAGATCGAGGCGTCCCGCATGGCGCGGCCGACCTCCCTGAGCAGGGCGATGTCGTCGGCGGCCGCCGCACCCGTGCGCTCCACGATCCGGTGCAGCGCCTCCTCCTGCCGTACGGTCCCGACCCGGCACGGCACACACTGACCGCACGACTCGTCCCGGAAGAACTCGGCGATCCGCAGCAGCAGCCGCGGCAGCGGGACCGTGTCGTCGAAGGCCATGACGACGCCGGAACCGAGCGTCGTACCGGCCTCCCGCGTGCCCTCGAAGGTGAGGGGGATGCCCAGCTCGTCGGGCCGTACGAAGCCGCCGGCCGCGCCGCCCAGCAGCACCGCCCGCAGCCGCTCGCGCACCCCGGCCAGCTCCAGCAGCTCGCCCAGCGTCGCGCCGAAGGGGAGCTCGTAGATGCCGGGCCGCTCCACACTCCCGGACACGCAGAACAGCTTCGGACCGGTGGACCTGTCCGTGCCGATCGCCGCGTACGCCGGTGCCCCCCTCGTCAGGACGGGCAGCACATTGACCAGCGTCTCCACGTTGTTCTCCACCGTCGGCTTGCCGAACAGCCCCTTCTCCACCGGGAACGGCGGCTTCGAGCGCGGCTCGCCCCGGTAGCCCTCGATGGAGTTGAACAGAGCCGTCTCCTCACCGCAGATGTACGCCCCCGCGCCCCGCCGGATCTCGATGTCGAAGGCGTAGCCCTGACCGAGGACGTCGTCCCCGAGGAAGCCACGCGCGCGTGCCTGGGCGATGGCGTGCTCCAGGCGCTGCAGGGCGCGCGGGTACTCGCCGCGCAGATACAGGTAGCCCTGGTGGGCGCCGGTCGCGTACGCCGCGATCGTCATCGCCTCGACCAGCGCGTACGGGTCCCCCTCCATGAGCACGCGGTCCTTGAAGGTGCCCGGCTCGGACTCGTCGGCGTTGCAGACGACGTAGTGGGGGTGGTCGGGCTGCGACGCCGTGGCCTGCCATTTGCGGCCGGTGGGGAAGGCGGCGCCGCCACGCCCGACCAGGCCGGAGTCGGTGACCTCGCGGATGACCCCGGCCGGGCCCAGCTCGAAGGCCCGGCGCAGGGCCGTGTAGCCGCCGTGGGCGCGGTAGTCGTCCAGCGAGGAGGGGTCGACGGCTCCGACGCGCCGGAGCAGGGTCAGCGAGGGGTCCCCGGCCTGCGGTACCGCCATCGCCGCCGACGGCTCCTCCGGCGCAGAGTCCGGCGCGCTCGCGGCGAGAACGGCGTCGTGCACGGTCGCCGGTGCCGAGACCGCCGTACGCACCGGATCCCCGGCCTTGACCGCGAGCGCCGCCGGAGCCCGTTCGCACAGCCCCAGACACGGGCTGCGCTCGACCGACACCCCGCTGCCGGCCCCGAGCCGTGCCTCGATCCCGGCGCACAGCTCACTCGCCCCGGCGGCCGCGCACGCGAGGTCCGTGCACACGTGGAGCACGGTCGCGGGGCGTGGCCCGACCGAGAACATGGCGTAGAAGGTGGCCACGCCGTACGCCTCCGCCGGCGGCACCGTCAGCCGCCGGCACAGGTAGTCGAGGGCGCCCTCGCTGATCCAGCCGATCCGGTCGTTGATCGCGTGCAGCCCCGGCAACAGCAGGTCGCGGCGGTCCCGGGCCTCGCGCCCGCCCCGGGCCCACCTCAGGTCGGCGTCGGATCGGTCGGCGCCCTCCCAGGACGACTCGGGCGGGCCGAGGAGGGCGTCGACGGCCGCCCGTTCGTCGTCCGTCGGTTTGCTGTCACCGAAGTGCAGGTCCACTTGAGGTCACCTCACGATGGTCGCGACGGGGAGCTTCTCGATCCGGATCGCCGACGCCTTGAACTCCGCCGTCCCCGCGATCGGGCAGTTCGCCTCGATCGTGAGCTGGTTGGTGTCCACCTCGTCGGGAAAATGCATGGTCATGAAGGCCAGGCCGGGCCGCAGCGCGGTGTCGATCCACACCGGCGCGACGACCGACCCGCGCCGCGAGGTCACCTGGACCTCCTCGCCGACCACCACCCCGTACCGCTCGGCGTCCTCCGGGCACAGCTCGACGAACTCGCCCCGTCGCAGCGGGGACGCGAAACTCCCGCTCTGCACACCGGTGTTGTACGAGTCGAGCCGCCGCCCGGTGGTGAGCCGGACCGGATACTCCTCGTCGGTGAGGTCGACCGGGGGATCGTGCTGGACGATCCCGAACGGCGCCGGCACACCGCGCTCGCCCGGGTCCTTCTCCCACAACCGGCCGTGCAGATACGTCGGTTCCAGCCGCTCGGTGCTCGGGCACGGCCACTGGATGCCCTGGTGCTCCGCCAGGCGTTCGTACGTCATGCCGTAGTGGTCCGGCGAGACGGACCTGAGCTCGTTCCAGACGGCCTCGGCGTCCGCGTACTTCCAGTCGTGGCCGAGTCGCGTCGCCAGCTCGCAGAGGATGTCGATGTCCTCGCGCGCCTCACCGGGCGGAGTGACCGCGCGCCGGACCCGCTGCACGCGCCGCTCGCTGTTGGTGGTGGTGCCGTCGGTCTCGGCCCACCCGGCGGTCGCGGGGAGGACGACGTCCGCCAGCTGGGCCGTCTTCGTCAGGAAGATGTCCTGGACGACGAGGAAGTCCAGCTGCCGCATGCGGCGTACGGCCTGCTCGCTGTCCGCCTCGGACTGCGCCGGGTTCTCGCCGATGCAGTAGACGGCCTTGAGCGTGCCCTCCTCCATGGCCTCGAACATCTGGGTGAGGTTGAGCCCGTAGTGGGGCTGGATCACGGTGTCCCAGGCCGACTCGAACTTCAGACGGGTGTCGGCGTCCAGGATGTCCTGGAAGCCGGGCAGACGGTTCGGGATGGCTCCCATGTCGCCGCCGCCCTGCACGTTGTTCTGGCCGCGCAGGGGTTGCAGGCCCGAGCCGTAGCGGCCCACGTGCCCGGTCAGCAGGGACAGGTTGATCAGGGCGCGGACGTTGTCGGTGCCGTTGTGGTGCTCGGTGATGCCGAGGGTCCAGCACAGCTGGGCGCGCTCGGCACGGGCGTAGGCGTGGGCCAACTCCCTTATGGCGGCGGCCGGTACGCCCGTCACCTTCTCGGCCAGCGACAGCGTCCAGGGCTCGACGAGCGCCTTGTACTCCTCGAAGCCGGAGGTCGCCCGCTCGATGAACGCCTCGTTCGCCAGGCCCGCCTGGATGATCTCGCGGCCGATCGCGTGCGCCATCGGGATGTCGGTGCCGACGTTCAGCCCCATCCAGCTCTCCGCCCACTCGGCGGTGGAGGTACGGCGCGGGTCGACGGCGTACATCCGGGCGCCGTTCCTGATCCCCTTCAGCACGTGCTGGAAGAAGATCGGGTGCGCGAATCGGGCGTTGGAGCCCCACATCACGATGACGTCGGTGTGCTCGATCTCCTCGTACGAGGAGGTGCCGCCGCCGGATCCGAAGGCCGCCGACAGGCCCGCCACGCTGGGCGCGTGGCAGGTGCGGTTGCAGGAGTCGACGTTGTTGGTGCCCATGACGACGCGGGCGAACTTCTGTGCCACGTAGTTCATCTCGTTCGTGGCCCGGGCGCAGGAGAACATGCCGAAGGCGTCCCGGTTGCGGGCCAGGCCCTCGGCCGCGCGGTTCAGGGCCTCCTCCCAGCTCGCCCGTCGGAACGGCTCGTCGCGGGAGTCACGGACGAGCGGGTGGGTCAGCCGGGTGTAGTTCGTCGGAGTACGGTCGCGTTTCCTCATTCAGCACTCCTCATGCGGCGCTCCTCAGCGCGAGCAGGTCCGAGATGGCGTGCACGGTGCGCAGGGTGGGCACCTCCACGCCGGTGATCTCCGCCAACTCGACGACGGCCGCGAGGAGTACGTCGAGTTCGAGCGGCTTGCCGCGCTCCAGGTCCTGGAGCGTGGAGGTGCGGTGGTCGCCGACCCGCTCGGCGCCCGCGAGGCGGCGCTCGATGGAGACGCCGACCTCGCAGCCGAGGGCCTCGGCGACGGCCAGGGTCTCGGCCATCATGGTCTCGATGACCTTGCGGGTGCCGCCGTGCAGGCACATCTGCCGCATGGTGGCGCGGGCCAGCGCGCTGATCGGGTTGAAGGAGATGTTCCCGAGCAGTTTGAGCCAGATGTCGTTGCGCAGGTCCGGCTCCACCGGGCACTTCAGGCCACCGGCCACCATGGCCTCGCTGAGCGCGAGACAGCGCCGGGAGACGCTGCGGTCGGGCTCTCCGACGGAGAACCGGGTGCCTTCCAGATGCCGTACGACACCGGGTCCTTCGAGTTCGGTGGCGGCGTAGACGACGCAGCCGACGGCCCGTTCGGGCGCGAGCACCGCACTGACCGCGCCGTCGGGGTCGACACTCTCGACGCGGTGGCCGTCGTGCGGGCCGCCGTGCCGGTGGAAGTACCACCAGGGGATGCCGTTCTGGGCGGCCACGACCGCCGTGCCGTCGTGCAGAAGGGGCTCGATCAGCGGCCCGCACGCCGCGTACGAGTTGGCCTTCAGACCCAGGAAGACGTAGTCGACCGGGCCGACTTCGGCCGGGTCGTCGGTCGCGTGCGCGCGGGCGGTGAAGTCGCCGCGCGGACTGAGCACCCGCACCCCGTGCCGCCTCATGGCCGCGAGATGCGGTCCACGGGCGATGAGGTGCACGTCGGCGCCGGCGCGATGCAGCGCGGCTCCGACGTAGGCGCCGATCGCACCGGCGCCGAGGACTGCAACTTTCACTTCGGAACGCTCCGTTCGGTCGAGGGAGTACCGCGGAGGTGGCTGGGAAGTAGCGCTCGATCAGGTCGAATCTCGTCGACTGAATATTGTCTACAGTATGGATAGGGGGTCAGCAAGGGGTCGCGCACGGCGTTCGACGAGGCTTTCCGGTCACTTTCCGGACAGTGTTCGACCGTTCGGCGCGCCCTGGATACCGCTCACCGCATACGGTCGACGCGCCGACTTCTCAACTTCCGGCTTCCTCCCTACCGTTCGGGATCATGAGTCCACCGGTCGCACCCCCGGGATGGAGCCGCTGGCTGGTTCCCCCCGCCGCTCTCTCCGTCCATCTCTCCATCGGCCAGGCCTACGCCTGGAGCGTGTTCAAGCCGCCGCTCGAATCAGCCCTCGGCCTGAGCGGCACCCAGAGCGCGCTGCCGTTCCAGCTCGGCATCGTCATGCTCGGTCTGTCGGCCGCGTTCGGCGGCACGCTGGTGGAGCGCAACGGGCCGCGCTGGGCCATGACCGTCGCCCTGATCTGCTTCTCGTCCGGCTTCCTGCTCTCCGCGCTGGGCGCCGCCACCGAGCAGTACTGGCTGATCGTCTTCGGCTACGGCTTCGTCGGCGGCATCGGCCTCGGCATCGGTTACATCTCGCCGGTCTCGACCCTGATCAAGTGGTTCCCGGACCGGCCCGGCATGGCCACCGGCATCGCGATCATGGGCTTCGGCGGCGGCGCCCTCATCGCCTCGCCCTGGTCGGCGCAGATGCTGGAGTCGTTCGGCAGCGACAGCTCCGGGATCGCGCTGGCGTTCCTGGTGCACGGGTTGTCGTACGCCGTCTTCATGCTGCTGGGCGTGCTGCTGGTCCGGGTGCCGCGCACCGAGAAGCCGGTCGGCGACGGGCCCAGTGCCGTCGACGGACCGCAGGTGTCCGCCCGCAACGCCGTGCGCACGCCGCAGTTCTGGTGTCTGTGGGTGGTGCTCTGCATGAACGTCACCGCGGGCATCGGCATCCTGGAGAAGGCCGCGCCGATGATCACGGACTTCTTCGCGAACACCTCCGCCCCGGTGTCGGTGTCGGCCGCCGCCGGCTTCGTCGCCCTGCTGTCCGCCGCCAACATGGCGGGCCGGATCGGCTGGTCGTCCACCTCGGACCTGATCGGACGCAAGAACATCTACCGTTTGTACCTGGGCGTCGGCGCGCTCATGTACGGGCTGATCGCGCTGGCCGGTGACTCGTCGAAGCCGCTGTTCATCCTGTGCGCGCTGGTGATCCTCTCCTTCTACGGCGGCGGCTTCGCGACGATCCCCGCCTATCTGAAGGACCTCTTCGGGACCTACCAGGTGGGAGCCATCCACGGGCGGCTGCTCACCGCCTGGTCCACGGCCGGCGTCCTCGGACCGCTGATCGTGAACTGGATCGCCGACCGGCAGGAGGAGGCCGGCAAGGACGGCGCGTCCCTCTACACCCTGTCCATGTTCATCATGATCGGGCTGCTCGCCGTGGGCTTCGTCGCCAACGAACTCGTCCGGCCCGTCCACCCCCGCCACCACGTTCCCGCCCCGGCGTCGAAGGAGAAGGAGGCCGCCGATGTCCAGCGACAGCAGTAGCGGTCCGACCGGCCGGCGGGGGCTGATCGCCTTGGCCTGGGTGTGGGTCGGGGTGCCGCTCGCGTACGGGCTCTACGAACTCGTACAAAAGGCGACGCAGCTGTTCACCGGGTAGGCGTTCGTCAGGTGTTCGGGCGTCCGAGGGCCTGATGGAAGCCGACAACTCGGGCGCCCGTTTCCTGTGGCATCACGTGCACCCGTACCCGTGAGTCACTGATCAGACTGGTGAATCCCGCTACCCGAGGCCCGAGGGGATCACCATCGATGAACGGCTCGCGCATCGCCGCAGTCGGCCACTATCAGCCCGCCAGGGTGCTCACGAACGCAGAACTGGCGGGCATGGTCGACACCAGTGACGAGTGGATCACATCCCGGGTGGGTATCCGCACGCGACACATCGCCGGGCCCGACGAGCCGGTCGACGAGCTGGCCGCGCACGCCGCCGCCAAGGCGCTCGCGGCGGCGGGCCTCGCACCCGGCGACATCGATCTGGTCCTGGTCGCCACCTCCACCGCCATCGACCGCTCCCCGAACATGGCCGCCCGGGTCGCGGCCCGCATCGGCATCCCCTCGCCCGCCGCGATGGACGTCAACGTCGTGTGCGCCGGTTTCACCCACGCCCTGGCCACCGCCGACCACGCGGTCCGGGCGGGGGCCGCGTCGCGGGCGCTGGTGATCGGCGCCGACAAGATGTCCGACGTGACCGACTGGAGCGACCGTACGACCTGTGTGCTGGTGGGCGACGGGGCCGGTGCGGCCGTCGTGGAGGCGTCCGACGAGGCCCGCATCGGGCCGGTGCTGTGGGGTTCGGTGCCCGAGATGGGGCACGCGGTGCGCATCGAGGGGCAGCCGGCGCGGTTCGCCCAGGAGGGGCAGAGCGTCTACCGCTGGGCGACGACGCAGCTGCCGGCCATCGCCCGCCGGGCCTGCGAACGGGCCGGTCTCGCTCCCGAGGACCTCGCCGGAGTCGTCCTGCACCAGGCCAACCTGCGCATCATCGAACCCCTCGCCCAGAAGATCGGCGCGGTGAACGCCGTGGTCGCGCGCGATGTCTCCGAGTCGGGGAACACCTCGGCGGCGAGCATTCCGCTGGCGTTCTCCAAGCTCGTGGAGCAGGGGCGGATCTCGACCGGCGATCCGGTGCTGCTGTTCGGGTTCGGCGGGAACCTGTCGTACGCCGGGCAGGTCGTCCGCTGTCCCTGACACCTGTGTGACGTGGCCAACTCCTCGGTGCCCTGGCCTTTGTGCGCCGTAGACTGTAGACGAAAGACAATCGATACTGGCTTTCCAGTGACGATCGGCTACCGGATGCAGTCGCCCGGCGTTCGCCCAGGAGGGGAACCGATGTTGTCGACAGGACTGCCGCAGGGTGCGGTGCCCAAGCTCGAACGGCCCGGTCCGCTGCGCGACCGCGTCTACGAGGCGCTGCTCGAACTCATCACGACCCGCGCGCTCCAGCCGGGCCAGCACCTGGTCGAGAGTGAACTGGCAGGTCACCTCGGCGTGTCCCGGCAGCCGGTGCGTGAGGCGCTCCAGCGGCTGAACACCGAGGGCTGGGTCGATCTACGGCCCGCGCAGGGCGCGTTCGTGCACGAGCCCACGGAGGAGGAGGCCGACCAGCTCCTCACCGTCCGTACGCTCCTGGAGGCCGAGGCCGCCCGGCTCGCCGCCGCTCATGCCGACAGCGCCGGTATCGCGGCCCTGGAGGAGCTGTGCGCGGAGGGCGAGAAGGCCGTCGCCGCCGACGAGGTGGACGCCGCCGTCGCCCTCAACGCCCGCTTCCACGCGAAGATCATGGACCTCGCGGGCAACGCGGTCCTCGCCGAGCTGGCGGCCCAGGTCGACCGCCGCGTCCGCTGGTACTACACACCGGTGGCCCGCCAGCGCGGCCAGCAGTCCTGGATCGAGCACCGCGGGATGATCGCCGCGATCACCGCCCGGGACGAGCAGCGCGCGACGCAGCTGATGCGGGAGCACACCGAGCACACGCGCCGGTCGTACCACGCGCGGGCCAAGTCCTGAGATTCACCGCGGAGTTCAGGGCCGATGTCCAGGACCGGCGTGTTCAGGACCGGGGTGTTCAGGACCGGCGTGGTCAGGGTCGGGGTGGACGTCTCGTGCACGGTCATGGCAGCACGTTGTTGCCGGTGGTGTCCGTGCGCGGGCTCGCGAGCTGCGCCCAGGTGCCCATCTCCCGCTGTTCGATGCGGGTGACATGGGCGGCGAGCGTCCGGTCCCGGGTCTCGGGGTCGGCGTAGGGCTCGGCGCCGGTGTAGTAGAGGCGCCGTTCCGCCTCGACGGCCTCGCGGGCCTCGCTGAAGCGCAGGTGGTCGTCCTGCCAGTGGAACACGGACCGTAGACCGGTGATCACCACGACGACGCCGCCCAGCACGGCCGGCACCGCCGCGTTGCCGGGTGAGATCACCGCCGAGACCGGGATCGAGGCGGAGACGAGCAGCAGCAGCGTCTCGGCGAGCCGGAAGCAACGCCGGGCCCGCATGGCCGCGTTGCGATACCAGTCGTACGACCCGTTCGCCACGCGCATCGCGTAGCCGGGGCCGGTGTCGGGCGCACCGCCGGACCGCGGGGGAGTGCCCGGCGCGGGTGGCGAAGGCGCGGGGCCGGCGGCGCCGTGGCCGTCGGGCGTCGGTACCGGTTCGTCGGACGAGGATCCCTGAGCCATCCGCGCTCCCCCCAAAGCACTCCAGTCGGTAGGAAAAGGCTAGCCAAGCCGGCCCCTCCGGACTCCCACCGTGCACAGGGACGATCGGCGACAGGTGTCGTACGCGATCTCTTCTTTGTCCTGTGAGTGGAGAAAGTTGACGGCAATCTCTGCGCAACTTCTTCCCACCTCCGGCGGCCGCTGCTACGTTCCCCTCGAAAGCAGGCCACCTAGGTGGCCGAAACCCGGCGCGCACAGGCCGAATGAGGCGGGGAGGGGCTCGTGAGACGGATGACGGCGCGACCCGCGAACGCCCATCAGGCACGCCTGCTCAAGCTGTTGCGCGACGGCGGACCCAACTCCCGGGCCCAGCTGGGCGATCAGATCGACCTCTCACGGTCCAAGCTGGCCGTGGAGGTGGACCGTCTGCTGGAGACGGACCTGGTGGTGGCTGACGGACTCGCCGCCTCGCGCGGCGGCCGCCGCTCCCACAACGTCCGGCTCAACCCCGGGCTGCGCTTCCTCGGCGTCGACATCGGCGCGACCTCGGTCGACGTCGCCGTCACCAACGCCGAACTGGAGATCCTCGGACATCTCAACCAGCCCATGGACGTACGCGAGGGACCGGTCGCGGTCTTCGAGCAAGTCCTGTCCATGGCGGCCAAGTTGAGGGCCTCCGGGCTCGCGGAAGGGTTCGACGGCGCCGGCATCGGCGTCCCCGGGCCGGTCCGCTTTCCCGAGGGTGTCCCGGTCGCTCCGCCGATCATGCCGGGCTGGGACGGCTTCCCGGTGCGGGAGGCGCTCAGCCAGGAACTCGGCTGCCCGGTCATGGTCGACAACGACGTGAACCTCATGGCGATGGGGGAGCGGCACGCGGGTGTGGCACGCTCCGTGGGCGACTTCCTCTGCGTCAAGATCGGCACCGGCATCGGCTGCGGCATCGTCGCGGGCGGGGACGTCCACCGCGGTGTCACCGGCAGCGCGGGCGACATCGGACACATCCAGGCCGTGCCCGACGGCCGACCCTGTGCCTGCGGCAACCGGGGTTGCCTGGAGGCCCACTTCAGCGGGGCGGCCCTCGCCCGGGACGCCGTGGAGGCGGCCCAGCAGAGACTCTCCGTCGAACTGGCGACCCGGCTGGAGGCGAACGGCACCCTGAGCGCCGTGGATGTCGCGGCCGCGGCCGCCGCGGGCGACGCCACCGCGCTCGACCTGATCCGCGAGGGCGGCAACCGCGTGGGCCAGGTCATCGCCGGACTCGTCAGCTTCTTCAATCCGGGCCTGGTGGTGATCGGCGGCGGGGTGACCGGCCTCGGCCACAACCTGCTCGCCGCGATCCGCACCCAGGTCTACCGCCAGTCGCTGCCGCTGGCGACCGGCAATCTTCCCATCGTCCTGGGGGAGTTGGGCCCCACCGCCGGAGTCATCGGCGCGGCCCGCCTCATCAGCGACCACGTGTTCTCACCCGCGTAAGCCACCCGCTCCACCCGGCTCACCCGCACCACGCGCTGCTCCGCCCCGCCCCTTCCGTCCTGACCTGTCCTGCCCTGCTCTGCCCTGAACCGGCCCGCACGCCCGCCAAGGGGACCTCATGGCACCAGAACCACCGCTGCTCAGCATGTCCGGGATCACCAAGTCGTTCCCCGGAGTCCGCGCCCTCGACGGCGTCGACCTCGACGTCCAGGCCGGTGAAGTGCACTGCCTGCTCGGCCAGAACGGCGCCGGCAAGTCCACCCTCATCAAGGTCCTCGCCGGCGCACACCAGCCCGACACCGGCACCATCCACTGGCGCGGCGAACCGGTCACGCTCCGCTCGCCCATCGCCGCCATGCGCCTCGGCATCGCCACCATCTACCAGGAACTCGATCTGGTCGAGCATCTGTCGGTGGCCGAGAACGTCCACCTCGGCCACGAACCCACGGCCGCAGGATTCGTCGTACGCGGCAAGGTCGCCCGGTCCTCAACCGCGCAGCTCCTCAAGCGACTTGGACACCCGGAGATCGATCCGGCGCGTCTGGTCGGGGAGCTGTCGGCGGCGCAGCAGCAGATCGTCTCCATGGCGCGGGCGCTCTCCCACGACGTACGGCTGATCGTGATGGACGAGCCGTCCGCCGCCCTCGATCCGGACGAGGTCGACAACCTCTTCCGAATCGTCGGCGACCTCACCGCCGCCGGAGTCGCCGTCGTCTACATCTCGCACCGGCTGGAGGAGATCCGCCGGATCGGCGACCGGGTGACCGTGCTGAAGGACGGGCGGGCCGTGGCGGTAGGGCTCCCGGCGAAGGCGACGCCGACGCGCGAGGTCGTGGCGCTGATGACGGGACGCAACGTCGAGTACGTCTTTCCCGAGCGGCCGGCGAAGGACGCCGCGACGGACGGGAAGCCGCTGCTGGAGGTCCGGGGACTCGCCCGGGACGGGGAGTTCGAGCCGCTCGACCTGAGCGTGCGGCCCGGCGAGATCGTCGGGCTCGCCGGGCTGGTGGGCTCGGGGCGCTCCGAGATCCTGGAGACGATCTACGGGGCGAGGAAGCCCAGTGCCGGTCACGTCCGGGTGGACGGGCGCGAGTTGAGGCCCGGCAGTGTGCGGGCCGCGGTGCGCGCCGGGCTCGGCCTCGCGCCCGAGGAACGCAAGGCGCAGGCGCTGCTGATGCTGGAGTCCGTCACCCGCAACGTCTCCGTCTCCTCCATGTCCCGTTTCTCGCGCGGCGGCTGGATCGACCGGGCCGCCGAACTGGGGGCCGCGCGGGCCGCGACGCGCGAGCTGTCGCTGCGGCCCGACAACCCGAACGTGCCGGTCCGCACCCTGTCCGGCGGCAACCAGCAGAAGGCCGTCCTGGCCCGCTGGCTGCTGCGCGGCTGCCGCGTCCTGCTGCTGGACGAACCCACCCGCGGCGTCGACGTCGGAGCCCGCGCCGAACTGTACGCAGTCGTACGGCGGTTGGCCGACGAAGGTCTCGCCGTCCTGCTGGTCTCCAGCGAAGTGCCCGAAGTGCTGGGCCTCGCCGACCGCGTGCTGGTGCTGCGCGAAGGGCGCGTCGTCCACACAGCACCGGCCCGTGAACTCGACGAACACCGCGTACTCGACCTCGTCATGGAAGGAAGCCCGGCGTCATGACGCAGCACGCCTCCCCGCCTCGGGACAGCACCGGCAAGGTGCCGTCGGCCGGTGCGCCGCCCGCCTGGCGCGGCCACCTGGCCCGCGCCGACGTGCGCACCCTCTCTCTGCTCGGTGTCCTCGCCGTACTGGTCCTCATCGGTGGCATCACCAAGCCGGACGAGTTCCTGGACACCCGCAACCTCCAACTCGTCCTCACCCAGGCCTCCGTGATCGGCGTCGTCACCGTCGGCATGACCTTCGTCATCATCTCCGGCGGCATCGACCTGTCCGTCGGCGCGATCGTCGCGCTCGCCTCGGTGTGGGCGACGACGGTCGCGACCCAGGAGTACGGCTTCGTCGGCATCCTGTTCACGGCGGTGATCGTCGGTGTGGGATGCGGGCTGGTCAACGGAATGCTGATCGCGTACGGCGCGATGGTCCCGTTCATCGCCACGCTCGCCATGCTGGCCTCGGCGCGTGGACTCGCCCTCCAGATCACCGACGGCAAGACGCAGATCGTCACCATTCCCTCCGTACTGGACCTCGGCGAGCGCGACGCCTACGTCCTCGGCATCCCGCCGCTGGTCATGGTGTTCGCAGTCGTGACGATCATCGGCTGGCTGGTCCTGAACCGCACGACCTTCGGACGCCGCACGGTCGCCGTCGGCGGCAACGCGGAGGCGGCCCGGCTCGCCGGCATCGACGTCCGCCGTCAGCGGCTCTACCTCTACCTGCTGTCCGGACTGTGCTGCGGCATCGCCGCCTTCCTGCTGATCATCCTCGCCGGCTCCGGCCAGAACACCAACGGCAACCTCTACGAACTCGACGCCATCGCGGCCGCGATCATCGGCGGCACCCTGCTCAGCGGGGGCCGCGGCACCATCACCGGCTCGGTGCTCGGCGTCCTGATCTTCACCACGATCACCAACATCTTCGCCCTGAACAACCTCCAGAGCGACGTCCAGCAGATCGCCAAGGGCGCGATCATCGTCGCCGCCGTGCTGGTCCAGCGCCGTACCGCGAGCACGACCTGAGGGCCGTACCGCTTCCTGCTCAGCAAGACCTGAGGAAAGGGTTCACCGCCATGCCAGAGCTCACCAGTCGCAGAGGGCTGCTGTTCGGATCCGCCGCCATAGGAGCGGGTGCCCTCCTCGTTGGGTGCACGAGCAACGAGTCCGGCGACGAGCCGGCCGCGAACGACCAGCCGGCCGCCGACGACAAGCCAGGCAAGGAGGTCACCATCGGCTTCGCCGGACCGCAGGCCGACCACGGCTGGCTCAACGCCATCAACGACAACGCCAAGAACCGGGCCAAGAAGTACTCGGACGTGACCCTGGAGATCACCGAGGGATCGAACGACACCGCCGCGCAGATCGGCCAGATCGAGACGCTGATCAACAAGAAGGTCGACGTCCTCGTGGTGCTGCCCGCCGACGGCAAGGCGCTCACCCAGGTCGGCCTGAAGGCCATGCGGGCCAGGATCCCCGTCGTCAACCTCGACCGGGTCTTCAACTCCCCGCAGGCGTACCGCTGCTGGATCGGCGGCGACAACTACGGGATGGGGCTGAACGCCGGTCACTACATCGGCGAGAAGCTCAAGGGGAAGTCCGACGCCAAGGTCATCGAACTGGCCGGGCTGGACAACCTGGAGCTGACCCAGCAGCGCACCCAGGGCTTCGACGACGCCCTGAAGAACTACCCCAACATCAAGAAGGTGGCCCGTCAGGCGGCCGAGTTCACGGTCGAGTCCGGGCAGGCCAAGATGGCCCAACTCCTCCAGGCCCAGTCGAAGTTCGACGCCCTGTGGAACCACGACGACGACCAGGGCGTGGGCGCGCTGCGGGCCATCGAGCAGGCCGGGCGCGACGACTTCCTCATGGTCGGCGGCGCGGGCGCGCTGTCCGCGTTCCAGGCGATCAAGCAGGACAACGGCGTCCTCAAGGCGACCGTCCTGTACCCGCCGACCATGGCCGCGTCCGCCATCGACCTGGCCCGTGCGCTGGGTCAGGGCAAGGGTGTCGGCGGCATGGCCGAGTTCGAGATCCCGGCCTCGATCACGCTCTACTCGGCGGTGGTCGACAAGGACAACGTCGACCAGTACATGCCCACCGGCTTCAAGTGAGGCGCACCCTGTCCGGCGGGGCCGAGGCGTCCGTCGGGCAGGGCGGGGAGTGTCCAGCGGATCGAGCCGACCAGGGCGCGGTATCTGACACTGGCCGACCGGGCGGGGTCGAGGAGTCCGGGCGGTGGGGTCGTGGGGCCGAGGGGCCGTATGACCGAGTGGCCCCGGGGCTGGGTGGCCGTGCGGCCCCGTGGCCGTATGTGGGCCGGGCGCCGTGGTACGGGGGGCCGCGGCGGCCGGGACCGGGGTGCTCCGGCGGCTCGGGTCCGGGTGGCCGAGGTGGCCGAGCTGGCCGGGACCGGGAAGCCGGGACGGCCGGGGCTGGGCGGCCGAGGTGGAGGGGCTCGGGAAGCCGAGACCTTCGAGCCTGGGGCGTTCGGGCAGCCGAACCTCGGGAGCTCACGTGGCCGAGGCCGGGGAGCCGTACGTCTGCGGCGGCCGACGCCGCAGACCGGGCGGCGGCGAACGCCGTGGAACACCCGACGGTGACCACCGCACCGCGACGGGCCACGGCCGTAGCTCCGGCGAGACCCGAGCAGTCAGGACGGCAACGATCCGCAGGACGCCCCCCGCAACCCCCCACCGCGGCACGACGACGAGGAGGACTATCGCATGGGAGAGCCGCAGCAGCCCGACGGGGCCGAGGCGCAGGCAAGGGCCACGGTCACCGAGGCGGGCGTGCCAGGGCCCCCGGTCGGAGCGGGCGTGACCGGCCCCGCGGCCGAGACCGGGGCCGAGGCGTCCCCGCCCGGCACGGCGGCAGGAAAGCAGCCGCTGCGCGTCGGCATGGTCGGCTACGCCTTCATGGGAGCCGCGCACTCGCAGGGCTGGCGCACCGCGGGCCGGGTCTTCGACCTGCCCCGCAGCCCGGTCCTGGCCGCGATCTGCGGGCGGGACGCCACCGCCGTGCGGGCGGCGGCCGAGCGGCACGGCTGGGCGACGGCCGAGACCGACTGGCGTGCCCTGATCGCGCGGGACGACATCGACCTCGTCGACATCTGCACCCCCGGCGACAGCCACGCCGAGATCGCGCTCGCGGCGCTGGCGGCCGGCAAGCACGTCCTGTGCGAGAAGCCCCTCGCGAACAGTGTCGAGGAGGCCGAGGCGATGACGACGGCCGCCGAAGAGGCGTACACGCGCGGCCAGTTGGCGATGGTCGGCTTCAACTACCGGCGGGTGCCCGCCACCGCACTCGCCCGCAGCATGGTCGCCGAGGGCCGCGTGGGCCGCCTGCGCCATGTGCGGGTGACATACCTCCAGGACTGGCTCGTGGACCCGCGGGCCCCGTTGACCTGGCGGCTGCGCAAGGAACTGGCCGGTTCGGGCGCGCTCGGCGACCTGGGCGCCCACATCATCGACCTCGCGCAGTACCTGGCGGGGGAGCGGCTCACCGGGGTGTCCGCGGTGACGGAGACCTTCGTCAAGGAACGGCCGCTGCCCGGCGGGGCCGTGAAGGGGCTGTCCGCCGTCTCGTCCGAGGACGCCACCGGACAGGTCACCGTCGACGACGCCGCCCTGTTCACCGGCCGCTTCGGCTCCGGCGCCCTCGCCTCCTTCGAAGCCACCCGCTACGCCACCGGCCGCAAGAACTCCCTGCGCATCGAACTCAACGGCGAGCACGGCTCGTTGGCCTTCGATCTGGAGCGCCTCAACGAACTCGCCTACCACGACGGCACGGAACCCGCGGCCCACGCCGGCTTCCGCCGCATCCTGGTCACCGAGCCCGACCACCCCTACCTGGACGCCTGGTGGCCCCCGGGCCACGGACTCGGCTACGAGCACACCTTCGTCCACCAGGCCCGCGACCTGGTCCACGCCATCGCCGAGGGCCGGCGGCCCGAGCCCTCCTTCGCCGACGGGCTGCAGGTGCAGCGCGTGCTGGCGGCGGTGGAGGAGAGCGCCGCGAAGAACTCCGTCTACACCCCGATCGCCGTCTGACCCATCCCGACAGCGGCCCTAGGAGGCTGACGCGCAATGCCGCGTACGTTCACGCTGTTCACCGGCCAGTGGGCCGACCTGCCGCTCGAGGAGGTCTGCCGGCTCGCCCGCGACTTCGGCTACGACGGACTCGAACTCGCCTGCTGGGGCGACCACTTCGAGGTCGACAAGGCCCTCGCGGACCCGTCGTACATCGACTCCAGGAAGGCGCTGCTCGACAAGTACGGCCTCAAGTGCTGGGCGATCTCCAACCATCTGGTCGGCCAGGCCGTCTGCGACGCCATCATCGACGAGCGCCACCAGGCCATCCTGCCGGACGAGGTGTGGGGCGACGGGGACCCCGAGGGGGTGCGAACGCGGGCCGCGGCCCGGATGAAGGACACCGCGCGAGCCGCAGCCGCCCTCGGCGTCGACACGGTGATCGGCTTCACCGGCTCCGCCATCTGGCACCTGGTCGCCATGTTCCCGCCCGTGCCCGAGTCGATGATCGAGCGCGGTTACGAGGACTTCGCGACCCGCTGGAACCCCATCCTGGACGTCTTCGACGAGGAGGGTGTGCGGTTCGCGCACGAGGTCCATCCCAGCGAGATCGCCTACGACTACTGGACGACCTGGCGGGCCCTGGAGGCCATCGGGGGCCGCCCGGCCTTCGGCCTGAACTTCGACCCCTCCCATTTCGTGTGGCAGGACCTCGACCCCGTCGGCTTCCTCTGGGACTTCCGCGACCGCATCTACCACGTCGACTGCAAGGAGGCCCGCAAACGGCTGGACGGCCGCAACGGCCGCCTCGGCTCCCATCTGCCCTGGGGTGACCCGCGCCGGGGCTGGGACTTCGTGTCGGCCGGGCACGGCGACGTCCCCTGGGAGGACGTCTTCCGGATGCTGCGCTCCATCGACTACACGGGGCCGATCTCCGTGGAGTGGGAGGACGCCGGCATGGACCGGCTCCAGGGCGCGCCCGAGGCGCTGGCCCGCCTCAAGGCGTACGACTTCGAGCCGCCCAGCGCGTCCTTCGACGCCGCGTTCAACAACTGAACCGCGCACCCGGCGCTGGTCGGGGACGGGGACCGGACGCACCGCCGGTCCCCCCTCCGACCTGCGCGAATCCCGCTTTGTCCTGTGCTGGGAGAAAGTGCAACCGAGTCTGACGCAAGGGGTGTTCGCCCCGGACGGACACGGTTACCGTCCCTGAAGTGTTCAGGACACATGCACCTCCGGGGTGACGGCGCACCCCGGCGCCCGCACCGCACGTCTTCGCACCCACCCCGTACGGCCCACCCGTTCCCGGAGGGACTTCGTGCACAGAACCAGACCCAGAAGCATCCGCACCCCCAGGCGCCCCGGACTTCGCGCCGCCGTCGCCCTGTTCACCGGCCTGCTCCTGACCGTGGGCGCCCCGGCCACCGTCGCCGGTGCCCACCCCGGCCACCCGGAACACGACGAACCGGCCGCCGCCGAGGGGCAGTTCCAGCAGGTACCCCTCGCCAAGGGCGAACCGGAGATGGGCGAGCCGATGTCGCTCGCCGTGCTCCCGAACCGCAGCGTGCTGCACACCTCGCGCGACGGCACGCTGCGCATCACCGACCAGGGCGGCGTCACCAAGGTCGCCGGCAAGATCGACGTCTACAGCCACGACGAGGAGGGTCTCCAGGGCGTCGGCATCGACCCCGACTTCGCCGACAACCGGGCGATCTACCTCTACTACGCCCCGCCCCTCGACACCCCCGCGGGCGACGCCCCGGAGACCGGCACCGCCGAGGACTTCAAGAAGTTCGACGGCGTCAACCGCCTCTCCCGCTTCGTCCTGAACGCCAACGGCACGCTGAACACGGCCAGCGAGAAGAAGGTCATCGACGTCGCGGCCTCCCGCGGCACCTGCTGCCACGTCGGCGGCGACATCGACTTCGACGCGGCCGGCAACCTCTACCTGTCGACCGGCGACGACACCAACCCCTTCGCCTCCGACGGCTACACCCCGATCGACGACCGCGAGGGCCGCAACCCCGCCTTCGACGCCCGCCGCAGCGCCGGCAACACCAACGACCTGCGCGGCAAGCTCCTGCGTATCAAGGTCGCCGAGGACGGCTCGTACACCGTCCCGGAGGGCAACCTCTTCGCCCCGGGCACGGACAAGACCCGTCCCGAGATCTACGCGATGGGCTTCCGCAACCCGTTCCGGATGAGCGTCGACGACAAGACCGGCATCGTCTACGTCGGCGACTACGGCCCCGACGCGGGCGCCGCCGACCCGAACCGGGGCCCGGGGGGACAGGTCGAGTTCGCCAAGGTCACGAAGGCCGCCAACTTCGGCTGGCCGTTCTGCACCGGCAACAACGACGCCTATGTCGACTACGACTTCGCCACCGGCGCCTCCGGCGAGAAGTTCGACTGCGCCGCCCCGAAGAACACCTCGCCGTACAACACGGGCCTGGTCGACCTGCCGCCCGCGCAGGCCGCCTGGATCCCGTACGACGGCGACTCCGTGCCCGAGTTCGGCACCGGCTCCGAGTCCCCGATGGCGGGCCCGGTCTACCGCTACGACCCCGACCTCGACTCCAAGGTGAAGTTCCCCGAGGCGTACGACGGCGACTTCTTCGCCGGTGAGTTCGGCCGCCGCTGGATCAAGCGGATCGAGCAGACCTCCGACGGATCCGACGGGTCCGTTGCGAAGATCAACGACTTTCCGTGGACCGGCACCCAGATCATGGACATGGAGTTCGGCCCCGACGGCGCGCTCTACGTCCTCGACTACGGCATCTCCTGGTTCCAGGGCGACGAGCACTCCGCGCTGTACCGCATCGAGAACGCCGAGGACGGCTTCTCGCCGATCGCCGAGGTGAGCGCCGACAAGACGTCCGGAGCGGTCGGCCTGAAGGTCACGTTCACCGGTTCCGCCAAGGACGCCGACTCCCCGGACCTCACCTACAGCTGGGACTTCGGCGACGGCACCAAGGGCGAGGGCCTCAACCCCACCCACCGGTACAGGAAGGCCGGCACCTACACCGCCACCTTCACCGCCAAGGACCCCGAGGGCAACACCGGCAACGCCAGCACCCGGATCGTGGTCGGCAACACCGAGCCCAAGGTCCGGATCGACATCCCCGGCAACGGCGCCATGGCCGAGTTCGGCAAACCCGTCCCGTTCAAGGTGACCGTCACCGACCCCGAGGAGACGATCGACTGCTCCAAGGTCAAGGTCGCCTACAGCCTCGGTCACGACTCCCACGCCCACGAGCTGACCAGCGAGATGGGCTGCCAAGGCACCCTGACCCCGCCCCCCGGTGACGGCGGTCACGACCCCAACGCCAACATCTACGGGGTCGTCGGCGCCAGCTACACCGACGGCGGGGCGAACGGCCAGGAGGCCCTCACCGGCACTGCCCGCGCCGTACTCCAGCCGCTGCACCGCCAGGGCGAGCACTTCACCACCCAGTCGGGCGTGTCGGTGATCGACAAGACCGGCGCCAACGGCGGCAAGACCGTCGGCAACATCAACGACGGCGACTGGATCTCCTTCACCCCCTACCGGTTCGACGGCCAGAAGAAGATGACCGTGCGGGCCTCCTCCGGCGGCGCGGGCGGCTTCATCGAGCTGCGCACCGGATCGCCCGAGGGGCCGCTGCACGGCTCGGCCTACATCCCGCCGACCGGCGGCTGGGAGACCTTCCAGAACGTCGACGTACCGTTGCGGTCCCTGCCCAAGAAGACCACGGAGATCTACCTGGTCTTCAAGGGCGGCGAGGGCGCGCTGTACGACGTGGACGACTTCGAGTTCTCCAAGGAGCCGTTCAGGGGCGGCAAGAAGGTCCTGGTCTTCTCCAAGACCGCCGGCTTCCGGCACGACTCCATCCCGGCGGGCATCGCCGCCCTGAAGGAGCTCGGCGGCCCGGCCGGCATCACGGTCGACGCGACCGAGGAGGCCCGGCAGTTCACCACGACCAACCTCGCCAAGTACGACGCGGTGGCGTTCCTTTCCACCACCGGTGACGTGCTGAACGCCGATCAGCAGAAGGCGTTCGAGGACTACGTGGCGGGCGGCGGCGGTTACATGGGCATCCACGCAGCCGCCGACACCGAGTACGACTGGGCGTTCTACGGCGGCCTCGTCGGCGCCTACTTCGACTCGCACCCGGCCATCCAGAAGGCCACCGTGCGTGTCGAGGACCACGACCACCCGTCGACCGCGCACCTCGGCGACGCCTGGGAGCGCACCGACGAGTGGTACAACTACCGCACCAACCCGCGTGAGCAGGCCAAGGTCCTCGCCACCCTGGACGAGACCACCTACCAGGGCGGGAACATGAAGGGCGACCACCCCATCGCCTGGTGCCAGAGCTACGGCGGCGGCCGCTCCTTCTACACCGGCGGCGGCCACACCAAGGAGTCCTACGCCGAAGAGGCGTTCCGCGCCCATCTCCTCGGCGGCCTCCAGTACGCCACCGGTCAGGTGAAGGCGGACTGCAGGCCGAGCAAGGACTACCGGAAGATCTTCAACGGCCAGACCCTGGACGGCTGGAAGCAGGCCGGCCCCGGCAAGTTCAACGTCCAGGACGGCACCGTGGAGTCCGAGGGCGGCATGGGCCTGCTCTGGTACCAGGCCAAGGAGCTGAAGTCGTACTCGCTCAAGCTCGACTGGAAGATGCGGGGCGACGACAACTCCGGGATCTTCGTGGGCTTCCCCGCCTCCGACGACCCCTGGTCCGCGGTGAACAAGGGCTACGAGATCCAGATCGACGCCACAGACGCACCCGAGCGCACCACGGGATCCGTCTACTCGTTCAAGTCGGCGAACATCAAGGCCCGTGACCAGGTTCTGCGGCCACCCGGCCAGTGGAACTCCTACGAGATCAAGGTCCGCGGCGAACGCCTCCAGGTGTTCCTCAACGGAGTCAAGATCAACGACTTCACCAACAAGGACCCCGAGCGGAGCCTGACCGACGGTCACATCGGCCTCCAGAACCATGGCGCCGACGACCAGGTCTCCTTCCGCGACATCCAGTTGAAGGAACTGCCCGTCCAGGGCGACTGAACGGCGGCGGGCGGGGGACGCCGGACCCCCGCCCGCCGTCTCCACCCCTCCCCCTCGGGTTCGCGCACGACCAGGAGGCTGCCCATGTCCGCGTCCCTCTCCCGACCGCGTGTGGGGGTGTGGCTGATCGGAGCCCGGGGCTCCGTCGCCACCACCGTCGTCACGGGGTGCGCCGCCGTCACCGCGGGACTGCATCCGCCCACCGGCATGGTGACCGAGACCTCGGCGTTCACCGACAGCGCTCTGCCCGCGCTGTCCGACCTCGTCTTCGGAGGCCACGACACCCTCGACTGCCCCCTGCCCAAACGCGCCGAGACCCTGACCGCCGGCGGTGTCCTCCCGCCCGGCATCGCCACCGCCGTCGCCGCCGAACTCGTCGCCGCCGACCGGGAGATCAGGCCCGGCGGCCCCACCCGGGGGGACACCAGAAGCGAGGCCGAACTGATCACGGCCTTCGCCGACGACATACGCGACTTCGTGCGCCGGCATGAGCTGGAGCGGGCGGTCGTGGTGAACGTCGCCTCCACGGAACCCGCGTCCGCTGGGCCCGGCGCCCCGCTGCCCGCCAGCACCCTGTACGCACTGGCGGCCCTGCGCGCGGGCTGTTCCTACGTCAACTTCACCCCCTCCGAGGGCATGCACCACCCCGTCGCCGCCCGCGAGGCCGAGCGCAGCGGACTGCCCTACGCCGGCCGGGACGGCAAGACCGGACAGACACTGCTGCGGGCCGTGCTGGGCCCGATGTTCGCGCAGCGGGCGCTGACGGTCCGGGCCTGGTCCGGCACCAACCTGCTGGGCGGCGGCGACGGCGCTGCCCTCGCCGACCCGGCCGCCGCCGCGGCGAAGAACGCCGGCAAGGAACGCGTCCTCGCCGACACCCTGGGCACGGTCCCCGAGGGCGAGGTGCACATCGACGACGTCCCGGCCCTCGGCGACTGGAAGACCGCCTGGGACCACATCGCCTTCGACGGCTTCCTCGGCACCCGCATGGTCCTCCAGACCATCTGGCAGGGCTGCGACTCGGCGCTCGCGGCACCCCTGGTACTGGACCTGGCCCGGCTCACGGCCCGCGCCCACGAGGCCGGCCTGACCGGCCCGCTCGGCGACCTCGGCTTCTACTTCAAGGACCCGGTGGGGGACGGACCGGCGAGCCTGGGCGAGCAGTACGCGACGCTGACCGGGCTGGGGGAGAGGCTCCGCCGGGCGGGCGGCGACGATGCCGTCCGGGGGACGGCGGCTCGGGGTGGGGCAACCGCCGGGGGCGCCGGACAGCACGGACCGGTGGATGAGGCTGCCGCCGGGGGTGCCGGGGGTGCCGGGGGTGCCGGGGGTGCCGGGGGTGCCGGGGGTGCCGGGGGTGCCGGGGGTGCCGGGGGTGCCGGGGGTGCCGGGGGTGCCGGGGGTGCCGGGGGTGCCGGGAGTGGCGGGGGTGCCGGGGGTGGCGGTCACCGCGAGTCCGCTGAGGAGGCTGCCACAGGGGCGGTCGGTCCGTGCGAGCCCGTTCCGGGGGAGCGCCGTGAGCCATAGCCATAGCCGTGCCTGGGCCGAACTGCTCCGGCTCCCCGCCCTTTTCACCGTCCCCGGCGACGCCCTGAGCGGTGCCGTCGCCGCTGGAGCCCGGCCCAATCCCCGCACCCTGCTCGCCATCGGTTCCTCCCTCTGTTTCTACGAGGCCGGCATGGCCCTCAACGACTGGGCGGACCGCGCCGAGGACGCCGCCGAACGCCCCCACCGCCCCCTGCCCTCCGGCCGCGTCCGGCCGTCCTCCGCCTTCACCGCGGCCTGCGTCCTGACCGCCGCCGGGCTCGGACTGGCCGCCAGGGCCGGCCGCCCCGCTCTGGCGGTGGCCGTCCCGCTGGCCGCCACCGTCTGGGCATACGACCTCGCCCTGAAGAACACTCCCGCCGGCCCCGTGGCCATGGCCGCCGCTCGTGGCCTCGACCATCTCCTCGGCGCCGCTACCACCGGCCATCCGCAAGCGGCCTTGCCCTCCGCCGCCCTCCTCGGCACCCACACCCTCGCCGTGACGACCGTCTCCCGCCGGGAGACCCAGGGCGGCACATCCCTGCCGCCCTTGGCCGCCCTCGCCGTGACGGCCGTCCTCACCCGGCTCGTGGCACGCGGCGCGAGCGGCGGCACCGAGCGAGCCGCGTCGACCGGCACCGGCACGGCTACCGGCATCGGCACGGCTACCGGCACCGGCACGGGCGCCGCCACAGGAACCAGCACCGGCGCACGCCGGACGCCGGCGCACGCCCGGGCCGGCCGCACGCTCGACGAGGCCCTGCGCATCGCGCTGGCCACCGCCTACGCCGCCTCCGCCGGCCGCCGCTATGCCCACGCCGCGCTCAACCCCTCACCGCCCCTGACCCAGCGAGCCGTCGGCGGCGGCATCCGCGCCACCATCCCGCTCCAGGCGGCGCTCGCGGCCCGCGCCGGATCCGGGCTCACCGCCTTGGCCATCGCCGCGCTCGCCCCGATCGGCAGGAAGTACGCGAAGAAGGTGAGCGTCACATGAGCCTTTGGCCCCGCCCGGCGCGGGACCCCGGCGAACCGGCCGCTCCTCGCACCCCCCTCCGCCTCGGCTACGGCACCAACGGACTCGCCGACCTCCGTCTCGACGACGCCCTCGCCCTGCTCGCCGACCTCGGCTATGACGGCGTCGGCCTGACGCTCGACCACATGCACCTCGACCCGCTCGCGCCGGACCTGGCCGCCCGCACCCGCCGCCTCGCACGACGCCTGGACGCGCTCGGCCTGGGTGTCACCGTGGAGACGGGCGCCCGCTATGTGCTCGACCCGCGCCGCAAGCACGGCCCCGGCCTGCTGGACCCCGATCCGGACGACCGTGCCCGCCGCGTCGACCTGCTGATCCGCGCCGTCCGGGTCGCCGCCGACCTCGGTGCTCATGCCGTTCACTGCTTCAGCGGCAGCACGCCCGCGGGCACCGATCCGGACACGGCCTGGGATCGTCTCGCCGATGCACTCACCCCGGTCCTGGACGCCGCCACCACCGCCGGCATCCCTCTCGCCGTCGAACCCGAACCCGGTCACCTCCTCTCCACCCTCGCCGACTTCCACCGACTCCGCCGGTACCTCGGCGACCCGGAACACCTCGGGCTGACCCTCGACATCGGCCACTGCCAATGCCTCGAACCCCTCGCTCCCGCCGCCTGCGTCCGCGCCGCCGGTCCCTGGCTGCGCCACGTCCAGATCGAGGACATGCGCCGCGGCATCCATGAGCACCTCCCGTTCGGCGACGGCGAGATCGACTTCCCACCCGTGCTCGCCGCCCTCTCCGCCACCGGCTATCAGGGCCTGACCGTCGTGGAACTGCCCCGCCACTCCCACGCGGGCCCCCATTTCGCCGAACTGTCCCTCCCGTTCCTCCGCGGCGCCGAGGCCACGGCTGCCCGATCACCGATCCCTGTCCCAGCTCCAGCTCCAGTCCCAGTCCCAGTCCCACTTCATGGCGATCCCTCCGCCACCCCTGAAGGGAGCACCTCATGACCCACCCCCGCACCACCCCGGCGACCCCGGGAGCGGACACCCGACAGCACCGAACGGGCGCCGAGGCCAGAACCGGCGCCGACAGCCGAACCGAGGTCGAAGGCAGAGCGGGCTCCGACAGCCGAGCCGAGGTCGAAGGCAGAGCGGACGCGGAGAGCCGAACCGACGAGGAGGGCAGACCTGGCTCGGACACCAGGGCCGCCGGAACCGGGGGAAGACCCGGCTCGGACATCCGAGGGGGCGTCGCCGGCAGAACGGGCGGCGCAGACCGGCCAGATGCCGTGCACGCGCCGGACACCCGAGGCGGACCCCTGTCCCTCGCCCTCACCGCACCCGCCGACCTGCGCGGCCACCTCGCCGCCCAACTCGGTACGGCCGCCCGCGGCTGGCTCCACCGGGCCCTGGACGAGGCCGCCGCGCATCCTGGCACCCACGGGCCCATCTCCGTCTGGGAATTGCGCATCGCCGAGGCCGGCCGCCGCTGTGGTGCCGAGCACGCCGACGCCGCCCGCGTTCTCATCCTGCACGCGGCCCACGCCGACGTGGACGCTGTCACCCGCGTCTACTTCCAGGGCACCGCCGCCGAACGCCGCGCCGTCCTGCACGCGCTGCCCCACCTCGTCCCCGGCCCCGACGCCCTCCCGCTCGTCGAGGACGCCCTGCGCACCAACGACACACGACTCCTCGCCGCCGCCGTCGGCCCTTACGCCGCCCGGCACCTCGACTCCCACCAGTGGCGCCACGCGGTCCTGAAGTGCCTGTTCACCGGTGTGCCGGTCGACGCCGTGGCCGAGCTGGACCGCCGCGCACACCGCGACGCCGAACTCGCCCGGATGCTCGCCGACTACGCCGACGAACGCACCGCCGCGGGTCGCCCCGTCCCCGAAGACCTGCACCGCGTCCTGACCCTGACCGACCCCACAGCCACTCCGCCGGCCCCCCGGGGCATCCGCGGCACCGACGGCAAGGAGTCCTGATGCGTCTCTTCGACCCCCACATCCACATGACGTCTCGGACCACCGACGACTACGAGGCCATGCATGCCGCCGACATCCGCGCCGTCGTAGAGCCATC
The DNA here is from genome assembly GCF_042800355.1 of Streptomyces sp. NPDC057623. NCBI lineage: Bacteria > Bacillati > Actinomycetota > Actinomycetes > Kitasatosporales > Streptomycetaceae > Streptomyces > Streptomyces sp. NPDC057623. Next base: position 71,411 of record NZ_JBHVGZ010000005.1, on the reverse strand, counting down.
CTTCTGGCTCGGTCAACCCCGCACCTCTGTCGCCTCGTTCCTCGACTACTTCGATTCCCTTCTCGGCTGGGAGCCCTTCCGGGCCGCCCAGCACGGCATCGCCCACCACTGCACGCTCGCCCTCAATCCCAAGGAGGCGAACGACCCGCGCTGTGCCCCCGTCCTCGACGAACTGCCCCGCTATCTCGTCAAGGACCAGGTCGTCGCCGTCGGTGAGATCGGCTATGACTCGATGACCCCCGCCGAGGACACGGCCCTCGGCGCCCAGCTCCAGCTGGCCGCCGACCACGAACTGCCCGCGCTCGTCCACACGCCGCACCGCGACAAGCTCGCGGGCCTGCGCCGCACTCTCGACGTCGTCCGGGAGTCCGCTCTGCCCCCGGGCCACGTCCTGGTCGACCACCTCAACGAGACGACGGTGAAGGAGGCCAAGGACAGCGGCTGCTGGCTCGGCTTCTCCGTCTATCCCGACACCAAGATGGACGAGGAGCGGATGGTCGCGATCCTCCGCGAGTACGGAACCGAGCGAGTGCTGGTGAACTCCGCCGCCGACTGGGGCAAGAGCGATCCCCTGAAGACCCGCAAGGTCGCCGACCTGATGCTGGCCGAAGGCTTCGACCCGGACGACATCGATCTCGTGCTGTGGCGCAACCCGGTCGCCTTCTACGGACTCAGCGGCCGCCTCAACCTCGACTTCGCGTCGCCGCAGGCGACCCATGAGGGCAACTCCATCCTCCGCGGTGCTCCGAAAGACCCGCAACAATCGGCCGACCCGGACAGAGACCCCCAAGAATCGGCCGACGCACCCAGGGAGTCGGACGAATCGGCGGGCGCACCGAGAGAGTGGGCCGACCCGGCCGGTGCACCGGCCACGGGGGCGTGAGCCATGCGCTTCCGCCACCCCGACGGCTCCACCGTCCACCTCGCCTACTGCACCAACGTCCACCCGGCCGAGACCCTCGACGGTGTCCTCGCCCAGCTCCGGGACCACTGCGAGCCCGTCCGCCGACGGCTCGGCCGCGACCGCCTCGGCATCGGCCTGTGGCTCGCCAGGGACGCCGCCCATGCCCTTGTCTCCGACCCGTCCGCCCTGCGCGGCCTGCGCACCGAACTCGACCGACGCGGCCTTGAGGTCGTCACCCTCAACGGCTTCCCGTACGAGGGCTTTGGTGCCGAAGAGGTCAAGTACCGCGTCTACAAGCCGGACTGGGCCGATCCCGAGCGCCTCGACCACACCACCGCCCTGGCCCGCGTCCTCGCCGGACTCCTCCCCGACGACGTCACCCAAGGCAGCATCTCCACCCTGCCCCTCGCCTGGCGCACCGCCTACGACGAGCGCCGAGCCGAGACCGCCCGTACCGCTCTCCGCACCCTCGCCGAACGCCTCGACGCCCTGGAGGAGCTGACCGGCCGCGACATCCGCGTCGGCCTCGAACCCGAACCCGGCTGCACCGTCGAGACCACGGGCGACGCCATCGCCCCGCTCGCGGCGATCGGCCACGACCGCATCGGCATCTGCGTAGACACCTGCCACCTCGCCACTTCCTTCGAAGATCCGCACACCGCCCTGGACGCGCTGGCCGAAGCCCGCGTCCCTGTCGTCAAGTCCCAGCTCTCAGCCGCCCTGCATGCCGAACACCCCCATCTCCCCGACGTCCGCGAGGCTCTCGCCGCCTTCGACGAACCCCGCTTCCTGCACCAGACCCGCACCTGCCCCCCTCCCGACTCCGGCCGAAGGGGAGGGGCCCTCACCGCCGGCGGGCCCCCCGTCGCCGCCGGGCTGCGCGGCACCGACGACCTCGGCGAGGCGCTCAAGGGCGACGCCCTGCCCGACGCCTCTCCGTGGCGGGCCCACTTCCACGTCCCACTCCACGCGGCACCCGCCGCGCCGCTCACCTCCACACTCTCCGTCCTCCAGTCCGCACTGACCCGGCTCGTCGGCGGCCCGCGTCCCCTCACCCGCCACCTCGAGGTCGAGACCTACACCTGGCAGGCGCTACCGGCCGAGCTGCGGCCCCGCGCCCGCAGCCGGCTCGCCGACGGCATCGCCGCCGAACTCACCCTCGCCCGCGATCTGTTGACGGACCTCGGACTGAAGGAGCTGCCATGACCGAGCAACCGGATCCGGTAGTCCCGGCCGCCGCGCCGCGCGGTCGCCCAGGCTTGCGAGCCGATGCCACCGCCGGGCGCCGGCCCACCCCTCTCCTCGTCCTCGACGTCGTCGGTCTCACCCCCCGTCTCCTCGACCACATGCCGCACCTCAAGCGCCTCGCCCAGTCCGGCTCCCGGGCGCCGCTCGGCACCGTCCTGCCCGCCGTCACCTGCGCCGCCCAGTCCACCTTCCTCACCGGCACCCACCCTTCGGAGCACGGCATCGTCGGCAACGGCTGGTACTTCCGTGACCTCGGCGACGTACTCCTGTGGCGCCAGCACAACGGACTGGTCGCCGGCGACAGACTCTGGGACGCCGCCCGCCGCGCGCACCCCGGCTACACCGTCGCCAACATCTGCTGGTGGTACGCCATGGGCGCCGACACCGACATCACCGTCACCCCCCGCCCGATCTACTACTCCGACGGGCGCAAGGAGCCCGACTGCTACACCCGGCCGCCCGACCTGCACGACGAACTCACCGAGAAGCTGGGCACCTTCCCGCTCTTCCATTTCTGGGGTCCCGGCGCCGACCTCGTCTCCAGCCGCTGGATCATCGACGCCACGCGCCACATCATGCGCACGCGCCACCCCGACCTGACCCTGTGCTACCTCCCTCATCTCGACTACGACCTACAGCGCTTCGGTCCAGACGACCCGCGCTCGCTCGAAGCGGCCGCCGAGCTGGACGGCGCCATGGCCCCGCTGCTGGACGACGCACGCGCCGAGGGCCGTACCGTCGTCGCGCTGTCCGAGTACGGCATCACCCGCGTGAGCCGTCCCGTCGACATCAACCGCGCCCTGCGGCGGGCAGGCCTGCTGGAAGTGCACACCCAGGACGGCATGGAGTACCTCGACCCGATGGCGTCACGTGCCTTCGCGGTCGCCGACCATCAGATCGCCCACGTCTACGTACGCCGGCCGGAAGACCTCGACGCGACCCGGGCCGCACTGGACGGACTACCCGGCATCGAGCAACTCCTCGACGACGAGGGCAAGAAGGCCCACCATCTCGACCATCCGCGCTCCGGCGAGCTTGTCGCCGTCGCGGAGCCAGACGCCTGGTTCACGTACTACTACTGGCTGGACGACGCCCGCGCGCCCGACTTCGCGCGACTCGTCGAGATCCATCGCAAACCCGGCTACGACCCGGTCGAACTCTTCATGGATCCCCTCGACCCCTACGTCAAGGTCAAGGCCGCGACCGCGCTCGCCCGCAAGAAACTCGGCATGCGTTACCGCATGGCGGTCGTGCCGCTGGATCCCTCACCTATTCGCGGCAGCCATGGCCGCATTCCCGTGAGCGACGACGACGGTCCGCTCCTCATCTGCTCCACCCCCCGCGCTGTCGGCGACCGCGTCGCGGCCACCGATGTGAAGTCACTGCTGCTCCAACTCGCCGGTCTCGGCTGAGTGGTCAGCCCGCTCAGTCCGACAGATCACAAGTGAAGCACTCACCACTGACAACGGCCTTCGATCACAGGGAGTTCCAGGCATGAGCCGCTTTTCCCAGACGGATCCCGAACTCACTCACCGCCTCAGCAGACGAGGCATGCTCGGCGTGGCTGCGGGCACCACGGCCGCCGCCCTGCTGGGGGCCGCCGCAGCCACCGCGACCGCCGCCCCCGGCACCACGTCCGCTCCCGGCACCGGCACGTCCGCCTCCGACGCGTCCTCCCGCGGCGCCGGCCGTGGCCGCCCCGTCCTCCCACCCGGCCGCCTCGGCATTCAGCTATACAGCCTGCGCGACAAGGTCTCCACGCTCGGCTTCGCCCCCGTCTTCGCCGAGTTGGAGAAATACGGCTACGACGAGGTCGAGTTCGCCGGATACACCCAGGGCTCGGCAGGCCCGATCACCCTCGCGCAGCTGAAGCGGCTGGCCCGGAGCCATGGCCTGAACCCGATCGGCAGCCACGTCGGCTACTACTCCAACGATCCGGGCGCCTACACCTTCGCCCAGAACCTCACCAAGGTCCTCGACGACGCCCAGGCCCTCGGCCTCAAGCACATAGGAACCGCCTCCGGGCCGTTCCGCTACGGCTCCACCGTCGACGCCTGGAAGCGTGCGGCCGAGGAGTTCAACACCTACGGCGCGGCGGCCAAGGCGCGCGGGATGAAGTTCTACCAGCACAACCATTCCGAGGAGTTCTCCTTCGCCACCGACAACCCCAGGGTCCGCCTCTACGACGTGCTGCTCGCCGAGACCGACCCCGACCTCGTCTACCTGGAGATGGACATCTTCTGGGCGTACTCGGGCCAGTTCCGGTTCTCGAAGCGGCCCGACGGATCAGCCGCCCCCTTCGAGCCGTTGGACTACGTACGGAAGCAGCCGCACCGCTACCCCCTGTTCCACGTCAAGGACGGTGTGAGCGACCCGACCAACCAGTATGGCTACGACATGGTCGACGTCGGCGACGGCGACATCGACTACAAGCGGTTCATCTCCGCTGTGACCAAGCTGCGCGGACAGCGGTTCGCCCACCACTGGCAGGCGGAACACGACAATCCGACGGAGTCCTTGACGTTCGCACGCCGTTCGAGCCAGCACCTGCACTCGCTGCGGGAGAAGTGCTGACGGTCCGCGCACGGACATGAGGAGGCCCTCCCCGCTCCGGGGAGGGCCTCCTCACATGCGCGACCCGTCAGCGCGCGGGACGTGGGGCTGCCACGCTACGGCCCGGCTGTCGCAGCAGCAGCGCGATCGCCGCCGCCACCAACGACACGCCACCGGCCAGCGCGTACGCGCCGTCATAGCCCCAGGCCGCGACCACCATGGAGCCCAGACCGCCGCCGAACAGGCCGCTGATCAGCTTGCCGCTGTAGACCAGGCCGTAGTTGGTGGCGTTGTAGTTCTCCCCGAAGTAGTCCGGGGTGAGCGCCGCGAACAGCGGGTAGAACGCGCCGCCGCCGAAGCCGGAGAGGAAGGCGAAGAACAGGAACAGCCACTCACTCCTGAGGTCGCCCGCCCAGATCACACCGAACTGGGCGAGGCCCAGCACGACGATCACGAACACCAGCGTCGACCTGCGGCCCCACCGGTCGGACAACCAGCCCACGACACCGCGGCCGATGCCGTTGATGACCGCCATCAAGCCCATCGACGACGCCGCGACCAGCGGGCCGAAGCCCACCTCCTTGGCGTAGTCGACCTGGAAGGAGATACCGAAGATCGACACCCCGGCGGTCAGGACGACGGACAGCCACATCAGGGGCAGCATGCCGGTCCTGATGGCTTCCTTCGGCGTGTACTGCTTCACCGCCGGGGGGTTCTTGGCGAGGCTCGTCGCGTTCTTCGGGTCGCCCGAGTACGTCAGCGGATCGACCTGCGCGGGCCACCAGTTCTTCGGGGGGTCCTTGAAGAAGAACGCGCATCCCACGACGACGATCATGATGTAGCAGCCGATCAGGTCCAGCACCCGGTGGTAGTTCGCGGTGTCGAACCCGTAGTTGAAGATGAAGATGAACGGCAGCGATCCGTACGCGAACCCGCCATTGACGAACCCGGTCCGGGCGCCGCGCCGCTCGGGGAACCACTTGCCGACCATGTTGATGCAGGTCGCGTAGATCAGGCCGGCGCCGATGCCGCCGATGACGCCGAAGCCGAGGATCGCGAGCCAGACGTTGTCCAGGTGCGACAGGGCGAGGAACCCCAGCAGGCACAGGCCGGAGCCGATGTACATGGCCGTGCGGGCCGTCAGGATGCCCTTCTCCCGCAGCCAGCCCGCCGGGAAGGCGACACCGGCCTGGAAGAACACCCAGACACTGAGAATCCAGAACGTGTTGCTCTGCGTCCAGCCATGCGCCTGGGACAGGGTGTCCTCCGCAGAGCCGTACGCGTATTCGAAGACGCTGATGGCCATCATGGCGATCCACGGGAGATACACCATGATCTTGCGGGAGTGGCCGAGGATGTCGCGGTCGGTCTCGCCGACCCGGTAGACGCGCCCGCGCGCGTCGGTCACCTCACGGTAGGGACGGTGTGCGGCGTCGGATGGTGCGGACGAATCGCTTGCTGCGTACGGATCTGCCGTCATGTCAGGCCGTGTCCTCGCCGAGCGGTTGGGGGTTGGCGGCGATGCGCGTTTCCTTGTCGCGTCCCGGTGGGCTGAGGAACACCGCGACGCACCCGGCGAAGAGCGAGATGGAGCCGGCCAGGATGAAGGCACCGGAGTGTCCCCAGGCGCCGACGACGACGGCACCCATGCCCGCGCCCAGACCCGAGACGAGCTTGGCGCTGTAGACCATGCCGTAGTTGGACGCGTTGTTGTTCTCGCCGAAGTAGTCGGCGGTGAGCGCGGCGAACATCGGGAAGATCGCGCCGCCGCCGAAGCCGGAGATCGAGGAGAAGATCAGGAACAGCGGAAGGTTCTTGGCCTCCGCCGACCAGAGGATGCCGTACTGGGAGAGGCCCAGGATGACGCACACGACGAGCAGGCACCGTTTGCGGCCGTAGAGGTCGGAGAGCCAGCCGATGACACCGCGGCCGGTGCCGTTGACGATCGCCTTCAGGGACATGGCCGTGGCGACGATCCCGCCCGCGAATCCGGCCTCCTCGCCGATGTCCACCTGGAAGGCGATACCGAAGATGTTCACGCCGGACGTGCAGGCCAGACAGAACCACATCAGAGCCACCCGGCCGGTCTTCCACGCCTCCTTGGGGGAGTACTGGCGGACCGCCGGCGGGTTCATCCGCATCGAGCGGGCCGCGCGCGGGTCGTTCGGCGGGTTGAGCGGGTCGATCGCGGACGGCCACCAGTTCTTCGGCGGGTCCCTGAAGAAGTAGCCGGAGCAGGCGACGATCCCGGCCAGGAACACGCCCACCGAGACCAGCACCCAGCGGAAGTTGGTCAGGTCCATGTAGCCGTTGAAGAGGAAGACGAACGGCACCGATCCGTAGGCGAAACCGCCGTTGACGAAGCCGGTCTTGCCGCCCTTGCGCTCCGGATACCACTTGCCGACCATGTTGACGCAGGTGGCGTACACCATGCCCGCGCCCATGCCGCTGAACATGCTGAAGCCGATGTAGGCGAAGACGACATGCGGCGCGAACGCCAGCGACAGGTAGCCCAGCAAGGTGCCCGTCGCGCCGCACATCATCGCCCAGCGGGCCGGCAGCTTTCCGCTCTCCCGCAGCTTGCCCGCGGGGAAGGCCACCGCGGCCTGGAAGAAGACCCAGACGGTCATCATCCAGAAGATGTGCATGCTGTTCCAGCTGTGCGCGGTGTGCAGGGTGTCCTCTGCCGACGCGAACGCGTACTCGGCGGAGGAGATGCCCATCATGCCGACCCAGGGCAGGATCACCATCCACTTGCGTTTGCGCCCCATGATGTCGATGTCGGACTCACCGACGCGATAGACGCGTCCGTTCTTGTCGGTCACCTCCCGATAGGCGGCGACCCGTGGAACATCGGTAGTTGTCACGTTAGTTGCACCCCTTGCGTCGAAAGTTCTGGCCAGCGCCCCCTGTCCAATGCCTTTCGTGTGCGCACGGGTCCCGGGGCCGGCCGACGCGCACCGTCGGCCGACCCGCGCCCACTCACCTCATGAACCGCCCCCCAACACCCCCGCCGCCCGGGCCCAGCGGTACTTCGCGCCGAGCACGGCCACCGGCTTCTCGGTCGTGTACGGGTACGCCACGACCCCCCGCTCGTACAGGTACTGGCAGGCATCCTCGACCTCGACGTCGCCCGCGAGCGACGCGACCACGGGCTTCTCGATGCCGCGCTCGCGGAATTCGGCCACCACGCGCGCGGTGAGCTCCGCGAAGACCATCGGGGGAGTGACGATCGTGTGCCAGTAGCCCAGGACCAGCGCGTGGATGCGCGGATCCTCCAGACCGAGCCGGATCGTCGCCTCGTACGTCGACGGCGGCTCGCCGCCCGTGATGTCCACCGGGTTGCCCGCGGCCCCGAAGGGCGGGATGAACTTCCGGAACGCCTCGTCCAGGTCCGGCGGGATCTCCATCAGGGACAGGCCGTTGTCGGTCACGGCGTCCGACAGCAGTACGCCGCTGCCGCCGGCCCCCGTGATGATCACGATGTTGTCGCCCTTGGGGGCGGGAAGCACCGGCAACGCGCGTGCGTACTCCAGCATTTCGTTCAGCCCCGGCGCCCGGATGACGCCGGCCTGCTTCAGGATGTCCTCGTACACGGCGTCGTCACCGGCCAGGGCACCCGTGTGCGAGCCTGCCGCCTTCGCGCCCGCCGCCGTACGTCCCGCCTTCAGCACCACGACCGGCTTCTTCGGTACGGTCGCCCGCGCGGCCTCGACGAAGGCACGCCCGTCCTTGATGTCCTCCAGGTGCATGGCGATGCACTCGGTGTGCGGATCCTCACCGAACCAGGTCAGCAGGTCGTCCTCGTCCAGGTCCGACTTGTTGCCGAGGCCCACGATCGCCGAGACGCCCGTCTTGGTCGTCCGCGCGAAGCCCAGGATGGCCATCCCGATGCCGCCGGACTGCGACGTCAGCGCCACCCCGCCCTTGACGTCGTACGGCGTGCAGAACGTGGCACACAGGTCCTGCCAGGTCGAGTAGTAGCCGTAGATGTTCGGCCCGAGCAGCCGGACGCCGTGCCGCTCGGCGATCTCCACGATCTCCGCCTGGAGTTCGTGCTCGCCGGTCTCCGCGAACCCGGAGGGGATCAGTACGGCGTTCGGGATCTTCTTGCGTCCCACCTCCTCCAGGGCCGAGGCCACGAACTTGGCGGGGATAGCGAAGACCGCCACATCCACCTCACCGGGAACGTCCGTGACACTCTTGTACGCCTTGCGGCCCAGAATGTCATCGGCCTTGGGGTTCACCGGATGGATGTCCCCGGCGAAACCACCGTCGATGAGGTTGCGCATGACCGAATTGCCGATCTTGCCCTGCTCGTTGGAGGCGCCGATGACGGCGACCGACGACGGCTCCATCAGCCGGCGCATGGAGGTGAGGATCTCGTCGCGCGAGTAGCGGCGGCGTGGCTTCGCGGGCGCCTCGGAGAGGATCACGCGGATGTCGGCCGCGACCGCCCCCTCCACGGTCGCGATCACCGGGTTGAGGTCCACCTCGGCTATCTCCGGGAAGTCCGCGACGAGCTGTGAGACACGGCGGATCTGCTCGGCGATGGCCCACCGGTCCACGGCCGCCTGGCCGCGTACCCCGTGCAGGATCTCCGCGGCCCGGATCGAGTCCAGCATGGACAGCGCCTCGTCGGCGGTCACGGGAGCGAGCCGGAAGGTGATGTCCTTGAGGACCTCGACGAGCACCCCGCCGAGCCCGAAGGCCACGACCTTGCCGAACGTCGGGTCGGTGACGGCTCCGACGATGACCTCCTGCCCCTGCGGGAGGAGTTCCTGGACCTGCACGCCCTCGATACGGGCATCCGCGTTGTACGCGCGCGCGTTGTCGATGATCTTGTGGAACGCGGCCCGCACGTCCGTCGCGCCCTCGACACCCACGATCACGCCGCCGGCGTCGGTCTTGTGGAGGATGTCCGGCGAGACGATCTTCATCACCACGGGCCCGCCGAATCGCGCCGCGTACGCCACCGCCTCGTCGACGTCCGTCGCGAGCTCCTCGCCCGGTACGGCGATCCCGTACGCGTCGGCGATCACCTTGCCCTCGGGCGCGGTCAGCGCCGTGCGTCCCTCCGTCCGCACGGAGTCGAGGAGCGTCCGCACCCTCAGGACGCGGTCTTCGGCCATCACGTCAGATCACTCCGTTCGTCTTGAGCAGGCGCAGCTCCTCGTCGCCGAGGCCGAGCTCGCCGATGTAGACCTCTTCGTTGTGCTCGCCCAGCAGCGGTGAACTGGACACCTCGACGGGGGAGTCGGAGAGCTTGAGCGGGTTGCCGACCGTCACGAACTCGCCGCGCTCGGGGTGCGGCACGGTGACCACCATCTCGTTGGCGACCAGCGAGGAGTCCTCGATGATCTCCTTGGTGGACAGGATCGGCCCGCACGGGATGTTGTGCGCGTTGAGCCGCTCCAGCACCTTCCACTTGGGCAGCGTCGAGGACCATTCCTCGATCAGCTGGAACATCTTGTTCAGCTTGGGCAGCCTGGCCTCCGGCGTCGCCCACTCGGGGTCCTCGGCGAGTTCGGGCCGGCCGATCAGCTCGCTCATCGGCTTCCAGCCGACGGGCTGCACGATCACGTACACGTAGTCGTTGGGGCCGCCCGGCGCGCACTTGACCGCCCAGCCGGGCTGACCGCCGCCGGACGCGTTTCCCGAGCGGGGAACTTCCGTGCCGAAGTCCTCGTTCGGATATTCAGCAAGCGGCCCATGTGCCAGGCGCTGCTGGTCCCTCAGCTTCACCCGGCACAGGTTGAGTACAGCGTGCTGCATGGCCACGTTGACCCGCTGCCCACGCCCGGTGTTCTCGCGCTGGAACAGAGCCGCGAGAATCCCCGCGACGGCGTGCACACCCGTCCCCGAGTCCCCGATCTGGGCCCCGGTCGCCAGCGGCGGCCCGTCCTCGAAACCGGTGGTCGACATCGACCCGCCCATGGCCTGCGCGACGACCTCGTACGCCTTGAAGTTGGTGTACGGGCCGTCGCCGAACCCCTTGATGGAGGCATAGACGATACGCGGATTGATCTCCTGTATGCGGTCCCAGGTGAAGCCCATCCGATCGACCGCGCCCGGTCCGAAGTTCTCGACCATGACGTCGGAACGCCGGATCAGCTCGGTGAGGATCTCCTTGCCGCGCTCGGTCTTGGTGTTGAGGGTGATGCTCCGCTTGTTGCAGTTGAGCATCGTGAAATAGAGGGAGTCGACGTCCGGGACGTCACGCAACTGCTTGCGCGTGATGTCTCCGGTCGGCGCCTCCAGCTTGACGACGTCCGCGCCGAGCCAGGCGAGCAGCTGGGTCGCGGAGGGACCGGACTGGACGTGGGTCATGTCCAGGACGCGGATGCCTTCGAGAGCCTTGGGCGGAGTACCCGTCGTGCCGGTCATGCGGGCCACCTCACTTGTACATGGTCTGGTTCATGGTTCCGGGGGCGTACGCGTCCGGGTCGACCCAGACGTTGATCAGCGACGGCTTCCCGGACTCGCGGGCGCGCCGCAGCGCGGGGCCGATGTCGGCGGGGTCACGGACCTCTTCGCCGTAACCGCCCAGCATCTGCGCGAACTTGTCGTAGTGGACGTCGCCGAGGGTGTTGCCGATCCGCTCGCGCTCCTGGCCGTACTTCTGGGCCTGGCCGTAGCGGATCTGGTTCATGGAGGAGTTGTTGCCGACGATGCCGACGAAGGGGAGGTTGTAGCGGACGAGCGTCTCGAAGTCCCAGCCGGTGAGGGAGAACGCGCCGTCGCCGAAGAGCGCGACGACCTCCTTGTCGGGCCGCGCCTGCTTGGCCGCGAGCACGAACGGCACCCCGACGCCGAGCGTGCCCAGCGGTCCCGGGTCCATCCAGTGCCCGGGCGACTTGGGCTGCACGACCTGACCGGAGAAGGTGACGATGTCGCCGCCGTCGCCGATGTAGATCGAGTCCTCGGTGAGGAAGTCGTTGATCTCGCTGACCAGCCGGTACGGGTGGATCGGAGAGGCGTCCGACCGCAGGCTCGGCAACCGCTTCTCCAGAGCGGTCTGCTCGGCGGCGCGCAGCTCGTCGAGCCACTCCTTGCGCCTCGACGCACCGCCGTTGACGCGCCCGGAGGCGGCCTCGGTCACCGACTTCAGCACCAGCCCGGCGTCGCCCACGATCCCGAGGTCGATGTCGCGGTTCTTGCCGACGGTGCGGTAGTCGAGGTCGATCTGCACGACGGTCGCGTCCGGGGAGAGCCGCTTGCCGTAGCCCATGCGGAAGTCGAAGGGTGTGCCGACGATGACGATGACGTCCGCGTTGGAGAAGGCGTACCGGCGTGACAGCTGGAAGTGGTGCGGGTCGCCGGGAGGGAGCGTGCCGCGGCCGGCGCCGTTCATGTAGGCGGGGATGTTGAGGGTGCGCACGAGCTCGATGGCCGCCTCGGTGCCGCGCGTCGTCCACACCTGGCTGCCGAGCAGGATGGCGGGCTTCTCCGCGTGGACCAGCAGGTCGGCGAGCTGCTCGATGGCCTCGGGGTCGCCGGGGGAGCGGGTGGAGGCGCGGTAGGCGCCCTCCTTGGGCACGCGCGCCCGGCTCACCGGCACCTTGGCGTCGAGGACGTCGCGTGGGATCTCCAGGAAGGAGGGACCGGGCGCGCCGTGATAGCACTCGCGGAACGCCATCGACACCATGTCCGCCGCGCGCGCCGTGTCCGGCACGGCCGCCGCGAACTTGGTGATCGGCGTCATCATGTCGACGTGGGGCAGGTCCTGGAGGGACCCCATCTTGTGCTGGGTGAGGGCTCCCTGGCCGCCGATGAGCAGCATCGGTGACTCGGCGCGGAAGGCGTTGGCGACACCGGTGACGGCGTCGGTGGTGCCGGGACCCGCGGTGACGACCGCGCAGCCGGGCTTGCCGGTGATGCGGGCGTAACCGTCGGCGGCGTGGGCGGCGACCTGCTCGTGACGGACGTCGACGACCTCGATGCCCTCGTCGACGCAGCCGTCGTAGATGTCGATGATGTGGCCGCCGCACAGGGTGTAGATGCGGTCGACCCCCTCGGCCTTCAGCGCCTTGGCAACGAGATGACCACCGGAAATGACGTCCTGGGTGTCGTCGGGCATGGCGAAGTCCTGTCCCTTCGTAGGGGGGTGGAACGGATGTCGCGGTACATTGCATACAGTCGACGAATACTGTATGAACCTTGTTATCCCGCATCCGGTGGGTGGTGTCCAGGGGGCGTGCGGCACTTTTGAGTCAGGAGCCGGAATGGACCTGTACGAACACCAGGCAAGGCAACTCTTCGAGGAACACGGCATCTTGGTGCCGCGGGCAGAGGTGACGGACTCACCCAAGGAAGCCCGCGAGATCGCGCGCCGGCTCGGCGGCCGGGTCGTGCTGAAGGCGCAGGTGAAGGTCGGTGGTCGGGGCAAGGCGGGCGGTGTGAAGCTCGCCGCCGACCCCGCGGCCGCCGAGATCACGGCACGCCAGATCCTCGGCATGGACATCAAGGGACACACCGTCGGCAAGGTGATGCTGGCCCAACCCGTCGACATCGAGACCGAGTTCTACGTGTCCTACGTGCTCGACCGTGCGGCGGGCGGCTTCCTCGCCATCGCCTCGGCCGAAGGCGGCATGGAGATCGAGGAGGTCGCCGCCAGTCGGCCCGAGGCTGTGGCCCGTATCCCCGTCGACCCGGCCGCGGGCGTCACCTCCGCGAAGGCGGGCGAGATCGCAGAGGCGGCGGGACTGCCGCCGCAGAGCGTCGACGTGCTGGTACGACTCTGGGAGGTGCTGGTTCGCGAGGACGCCCTGCTCGTCGAGGTCAACCCGCTCGTCCGCACCGCGCAGGGGCAGATCCTCGCCCTCGACGGCAAGGTCACCCTCGACGACAACGCCCGCTTCCGGCAGACGCGCTGGGGCGCCGACGGTGTGGAGCACGACGACGCTCTGGAGGCGGCGGCCGCCGCAAAGGGCCTCAACTACGTCAAGCTCGACGGCGAGGTCGGCATCATCGGCAACGGCGCCGGACTCGTCATGTCGACCCTCGACGTCGTCGCGGGCTGCGGCGCCCGGCCCGCCAACTTCCTCGACATCGGCGGCGGGGCGTCGGCCCAGATCATGGCCGACGGGCTGTCGGTCATCCTCTCCGACCCGGCCGTGAAGTCCGTCTTCGTCAACGTCTTCGGCGGGATCACCGCGTGCGACGCGGTAGCCGACGGCATCGTGCAGGCCCTGGACAGCGTGCAGTTGACCAAGCCGCTCGTCGTCCGCCTCGACGGCAACAACGCCGCCCGCGGGCGCGCCATCCTCGACGGCCGTGCCCATCCCCTGGTCCAGCAGGCCACCACCATGGACGGCGCCGCGCTGCGGGCCGCCCAACTCGCCGCCGCCACAGCCTGAGGAGACATGACGACATGGCCATCTACCTCACCAAGGAGAGCAAGGTCCTCGTCCAGGGCATGACCGGCGGCGAGGGCATGAAGCACACCCGGCGCATGCTCGCCGCGGGCACGAACGTCGTCGGCGGGGTCAACCCGCGCAAGGCGGGGCGCACCGTCGACTTCGACGACCGTGCCGTCCCCGTCTTCGGCTCGGTCGCCGACGGCATCCGGGCGACCGGCGCCGACGTGAGTGTCGTCTTCGTGCCGCCCGCCTTCGCCAGGGCGGCCGTCGTCGAGGCAGCCGACGCCGGCATCGGACTCGCCGTCGTGATCACGGAGGGCATCCCGGTCCACGACTCCGTCGCCTTCACCTCGTACGCGAAGGCGCGCGGCACCCGCGTCATCGGCCCCAACTGCCCCGGCCTGATCACCCCCGGCCAGTCCAACGCGGGCATCATCCCGCCCGACATCACCAAGCCCGGCCGCGTCGGGCTGGTCTCCAAGTCCGGCACGCTCACCTACCAACTGATGTACGAGCTCCGCGACATCGGCTTCTCCACCTGCGTCGGCATCGGCGGCGACCCTGTCGTCGGCACGACCCACATCGACTGCCTGGCCGCCTTCCAGGACGACCCCGACACCGAACTCATCGTCCTCATCGGCGAGATCGGCGGCGACGCGGAGGAGCGCGCGGCCGCGTACGTCCGCGACCACGTCACGAAGCCGGTCGTCGGCTACATCGCCGGGTTCACCGCACCCGAGGGCAAGACGATGGGCCACGCGGGAGCGATCGTGTCCGGCTCGTCCGGCACGGCAGCCGCGAAGAAGGAGGCGCTGGAGGCGGTCGGGGTACGGGTCGGCAGCACGCCCACCGAGACCGCGCGCCTGGTGCTGGACCGCCTGGGAGCCGCGGCGTGACATCACTCGTGGTGGAAGCGAGGTCAGGTTCAGCAGCCGCCGCTCCTCGCCGGCGCCCGCCCCAGCTATGAGCCCCAGCCATGCGCGTCCGCCATGCGCGTCCGCCTTGCGCCCCAGCCATGCGCGTCCGCCATGAGCCCAGCCATGCGCGTCCGCCCTGCACGACCACGACAGCCCTGTCCGAACCCCATCCACGTCCGCCATATATGACCGCCCCGACTGTGCACCGCGAGCGGAGACCTGATGGCAACCACCCTCACCCTCAAATCAGGCACGTCCTGGCCCGACGCCTGGCAGCGATGCCTCGCGGTCGCCCCGGAGGCATTCCGGGACGACCGTGTCCTCAACCTCTGGAACTCCGGCTGGCAGGCGGACGGCCGACCGCTGCCCGCCACCAGCCCCGTGGACGGAAGCCCGATCGCCGGCCCACCGCGCCTGGACCGGGCCACCGCCCACCAGGCCGTACGTGCCTCGCTCGACCAGCACCGCGCGTGGCGGCACATCCCGCTGGAGGAGCGCCGCGCCCGTGTCGCGGCCACGCTCGACGCCCTGACCCAGCACCGGAACCTGCTCGCACTGCTCCTCGTCTGGGAGATCGGCAAGCCGTGGCGGCTCGCGCAGGCGGACGTCGACCGGGCCATCGACGGTGTGCGCTGGTACGTCGACGGCATCGAACCGATGGTCGCGGGCCGTTCCCCCCTGGACGGTCCGGTGTCCAACGTGGCGAGCTGGAACTACCCGATGAGCGTGCTCGTTCACGCAGTGTTGGTACAGGCATTGGCAGGCAACGCGGTCATCGCCAAGACCCCGACCGATGGCGGTGTCGCCTGCTTGACCCTGGCCTGCGCGCTCGCCGCCCGCGAGGGAATTCCCGTCACCCTCGTCAGCGGCAGCGGAGGAGAGCTGTCGGAGGCGCTGGTGCGGGCGCCCGAGATCGGCTGCGTCTCCTTCGTCGGCGGCCGCGACACCGGCGCCGCGGTGGCCACGGCAGTCGCCGACCTCGGCAAACGGCACGTACTCGAACAGGAAGGACTCAACACCTGGGGCATCTGGAACTACACGGACTGGGACGCGCTCACGGCGGTCGTACCCAAGCTCTTCGACTACGGCAAACAACGCTGTACGGCGTACCCGCGCTTCGTCGTCCAGCGTGAGCTGTTCGACGAGTTCCTGGCGGCCTACCTCCCGGCGGTGCGCAGGCTCAGGGTCGGCCACCCTCTGGCGGTGGAGAAGGAGGACGACGCCTACCCGCGGCTGGACTTCGGGCCGGTGATCAACGCGGCCAAGGCGAAGGAACTCCACGACCAGGTCGCCGAGGCGATCGACCGCGGTGCCGTCCCGCTGCACCGGGGGCACCTGTCGGACACCCGCTTCCTGCCCGGCCAGGACACCTCGGCGTACGTCCAGCCGGTCACCCTGCTGAACCCGCCCCCGTCCTCACCGCTGCACCACGCGGAGCCGTTCGGCCCGGTCGACACGATCGTCCTGGTCGACACCGAGGCGGAACTGCTGGCGGCGATGAACGCGTCCAACGGCGCGCTGGTCGCCACCCTGTCCACGGACGACCGGGCTACCTACGACCGCCTGGCCCCGCAGATCCGTGCGTTCAAGGTCGGCCACGGCAGACCGCGCTCCCGTGGCGACCGCGACGAGCTGTTCGGCGGCTTCGGCGCGTCCTGGCGCGGGGCGTTCGTCGGCGGCGAGCTGCTGGTGCGCGCGGTGACCCAGGGGCCGGCGGGGGAGCGGTTGCCCGGGAACTTCCCGGACTACCACCTCATGCCGTGACGGGGACCGGTGGCGCCCCGCGCGGCTGCCACCGGCGCTCGCTCGACCTCACCCGTGGGTGACCCCGCGGTCACCTGCCGTGCCGCCCCCGGGCTGCCCGAGGGCACCCGGCCGCATGGCCCGCAGCGGCTCTCAGGTGCACGGATATGCAGGTGAAGGGCACTCCGAAACCTTGGTATTGTTGTCCACGTCGCCGCGGGGAACACCCCCGGCCAGGCGGCAGACACCTAGTCCGGGTGGCGGAATGGCAGACGCGCTAGCTTGAGGTGCTAGTGCCCTTTATCGGGCGTGGGGGTTCAAGTCCCCCCTCGGACACAGATGGTTACAGCTCATGCGGGCCGAGGTTTCCTCGGCCCGCATGAGCTGTTTTACGAGCCGCTGTATGGCGTTGGCGCGCGTCGAAGCTCGCCGATCATGCGGCAGGTCCGGTCAGGCGGCGCGGTTCGGTCGGTCGGTGTGCAGGGCGGCGACGACACCGCCGTCGACGAGCAGGTCGGTGCCGCTGATGAAGGCCGAGTCCGGGCCGAGCAAGAACGCGGCAGCGGCGGCGATGTCGGCCGGTGTGCCCAGCCGTCCGGCCGCGGAGGCGTCGACCATCGCGCGCATGGCGGTGCCGCTGTCGCCTGCCAGTTCCTGCTGCCCCATGGGGGTGGAGATGACGCCGGGGCTGATCGAGTTGATACGGGCACCGCGCCTGCCCCACGCCACCGCGGCCGCCTGGACACGCAGGTGGTTGGCGCGTTTGGCGAGGCCGTAGCCGACGGCGCCCGATGCCACCTGGGTGAGGAACGGCAGATCGAGCAGTTCGTCGGCGGGAGTGTGGGCGAGCGCCCGCTCCTGCTCGGCATCGAGGGGAGGCGTCAGATGGCCGGCCATGCTGGAGAGGACGACGCCTGCCCCGCCGTGGGCGACGACCCGTCCGAACTCCTCCAGGGTCAGGGCCACGCCGAGCAGATCGACGGCGAGGATCGCGGCGACGGGTGCTTGCGCCGGGGAGAGTCCCGCGGTGTGAACGATCTCGGTGACGTCACCCAGTTCCGCCGCCCGTTCGGCGAGGTCGGCCACCGATGAACGGGAGGAGACGTCGACCGGCGAGGTGACGACGTCGTATCCCTCGCCGAGCAGCGCCTCGGCCGCGGTGCTCAGCACCCTCTCGTCGAAGTCGGCGAGCAGCACCTTCTTGCCCGCACCCTGACGCCGGGCCATGCTCTGCCCCATTCCGCCCACACCGATGACGACCAGAGTGTTGACGCCCATGTGGTGCCTCCTCAAGCTGATTACGTTACGAACCGTTCCGTAATTGAATGCTATACCCGGGCCCTACGATGGGGGCATGGGAGAGGTACGTCGACGAGGTCGGCCCCGCAGTGCGACCGCTGACCAGGCCATCCTCGAAGCGACGCGGGAGTTGCTCGTCGAGAACGGCTACGCCGGGTTGTCCATGGAAGGGGTGGCCGCGCGGACCGGAGTGGGCAAGCCGACCGTTTACCGGCGTTGGCCCTCCAAAGGCGCCCTCGTCGCCGAAGCGGTCAACCACGGTTTCCTGAGCGCGACGCCCGGACACGGCGTCGGCCTGCCCGACACCGGCGACATCGAGGACGATCTCCGCGAGTGGGTGCGCGGGTACGCGCTGCTGGCCGCGGACCCCCGCCACACCCCTCTCGTCCTGGCCCTGACCGCTGCCGCGGCGGAGAGTCCGCAGGACGCCGAGGTCCTCTACCGGCACCTCACCGGCCCGCGGCACGAAGCACTGGTGGAGCGGCTGCGGCGCGCTGTGGAGGCCGGTCAGGTGGGCGCGGACGCAGACCTCGACGCCGTTGCCGACGCTGTCACCGGCGCTCTCCTCTATCAGCTTCTGACCGGAAACGCCGCGGCGTCGGAGCGGCGGGCCGCGGCGCTGGTCGACATCCTCCTCGGCGGGCTTCGCCCCACCTCTGGCGGAGCCTGACTCTGTTGTCAGTGCCTGCCGTCTTCAGCTGGCCGATCCGACTCATCCGACTCATCCAACTCATCCGACACGTTCGACCCATCTGACGCGTCCGACTCGGTCGACTCGTCCGAGCCGCTCGAGGCGCCCAAGCTGTCCGAATCGCCCGCGCCCCTCGGCCAAGGCCGCCCGGTGATCCGCTCGATGTCGGTGTTGAACTGCCGTAGGTCGGCGATGAAGCGGTCCAGGCGCTCGGGTGTCCAGTCGGCCACGACGGTGGACAGACCGGTGACGATTCCCTCGCGTTGTTCGGAGAGGAGTCTGAGGCCCTCCTCGGTGATCCGGAGCTTGCGGGCCACTCCGCCGGCCGGGTCGAGGGTCCGCTCCACCAGGCCGTTGCGCAGGAGGGCCGAGGTCTGGCGGGTGAACGTCGACGCCGCGAGTCCGAAGGCCTCGACGAAGTCGGGGATGGACATCGGCCCCTGGGTCTCCAGCCTGGTGAGGAGTACGTAGGCGCTCTGGTCCAGCGGGTCTCCGCCGCGTGGGCCCCGGGGGGCCCGCATCTCCTTGTGGCGGGTGAGGATCAGCAGCTCTCGCTCGATGCGCTCCGCCGCCTCTCGGGTGCCCATGCCGCTCTCCTCCCCGGCCGCATGGCCAAGTCCCCAGGTCCGCGAGCCCCCAGCCTACGGTGGGATTGCGCCATCCCTGGAAAGTGCATCATGCACTCTTGATGCATGATGCACCAGCCGCGTAACGTGCCGTGCGGTGAACGCTTCTCCGTCGCTCACCCACCTCCCCCCATGCAAGGTGATGCCAGATGCGCGAGAACGACCTGCTTCGGCTGCCACTGCCCAGCGACAACCCCTTGGAGCCGCCGGCCGAATGGGAGCAACTGCGCCGCCGGTGCCCGGTGACCACCGTTGACCTCCCCAGCGGCGACAAAGCGGCCTATCTGACCCGCTACGACGACGTGAAGGCCCTGCTGTCCGACGCCCGTTTCGTCCGCCCGACCGCCGAGGACGTGGGCGCCGCCCGGATCGCCCCCGAAGGAGCCGGCGGTCCCGCCGCCGACGGAAGTACGACCCTGGCCATGCCCGACCGGGGTGAGCCGCACCTGCGGTGGCGACGGCAGGTGGGCAAGTACTTCACCGCCAAGCGCATGACGGCCCTGCGCCCCGGCATGGTGCGGACCGCCGAGGGCCTCGTCGACGACATGGTCCGCGGCGGACAGCCCGCGGATCTCAAGGCCGGCCTCGGCTTCCCGCTGCCCGTCTACGTCATCTGCGACATCCTGGGCGTCCCGGCCGGCGACCGGGACCGTTTCTCACACTGGTCCGACGCCTTCCTCAACGTCAGCCGCTTCACCGGCGACCAGACCCGGGCGGCGTTCGCCGAATTCGCCGAGTACATGTCCGCGCACATCGCCGTGACGCGCGCCGAGCCCGGCGAGGATCTGATCAGCATGGTGATCCGGGAGAGCGAGGAGGAGGGACAGGGGCTGACCGACGACGAGCTGCTCGGTACCGCCATGGGGCTCCTGGTCGCCGGGCACGAGACCACCGCGAACATGATCGGCAAGATGGTCGCGATGCTGCTCGCCGACCGCACCCGGTGGGAGCGGCTGCTCGCCGACCCCACCCTGGTGCGTACCGCGGTCGACGAGGCGCTGCGCTTCGACGCCAACCTCGGCTTCGGCATCCGGCGTTATCTCACCGAGGACGTGGAGGTCGACGGCGAGCTGCTGCCTAGCGGCACCACCGTCGTGTGCAGCATGCCCGCGGCCAACCGGGACGAGCGGGTCTTCACCGACGCGGACGACATGGTGTTGTCCCGCTCCCCGAATCCCCACCTCACCTTCGGCGCGGGCCCGCACTCCTGCCTCGGGCAGAGCCTGGCCCGCACCGAACTCCAGGTCACCCTGGAGGTTCTCCTGCGTAAGCTGCCGGACCTTCGACTGGACGTGCCCGTCGACGAGTTGAAGCGAGTGGAAGGTCTCCTCGTCGGGGGACTGCGCACGGTGCCCGTGCGCTGGTGACGACCCCCGCCAGGCTCCTCCTCAGGAAAGAAAGGCCATGTCCGTGAAAGTCACCGTGGACGAGGGCCGCTGCTGCGGCGCCGGCCAGTGTGTGCTGATCGCACCCGACGTCTTCGACCAACGCGACGACGACGGCATCGTCACCCTCCTCGCCCCCAACCCCGCCGCTGAACTGCACACCGTCACGCGCGAGGCGGCCGCGGTCTGCCCCGCGGCCGCCATCGACATCGACGACGAGGCGTAGCGGCCCGCGGGCCCGGCACCAGCGGCAGCGCCGGCAGCGCCGGCGGGAAAAAATCGCGTGCTTCGAACCGGCCCGGCTCCCTACACTCACGACGGAATCGCGCGCCGCCCACCATTCGGCGGCGCGTCGTCGTGACCAGTCGAGGGGAGCCGGGCCGTGCGTGACCGCACCGCTGTCGTCGTCTCCCCCTCCCGGTACGTGGTGATCCTCGTGTCCTCGTCCGCCCGGTGCCCGCTGCGCGGCCGGCACCGGATGCCTGTGACGAACGTCTGAGAGCGCCCGAGTACGTAAGAAAGCCCCCAGCACGTCCCCAGGACGTTCCTGGTACGTCTCTTACGTCAACACGCCTGCCATGAACCCCTGCTGACGGGGCGACAGGCCTTGCTCGTGTGCGCCTGCGTGTCGTCCGGGAATCGCGCTGACCCGCTTCCGAGTCCGATTCCGGATCATCCGAAAGGCCAAGGGCCGTGCGCACCGACCTCAACACCCTCGCCGTCGTCCGCAACCTGGGCATCCTCGCCCATGTCGACGCCGGCAAGACCACCGTCACCGAGCGGATCCTGTACGCCACCGGGACCACCCACAAGCGGGGCGAGGTCCACGACGGTACGACCGTCACCGACTTCGACCCGCAGGAGCGTGATCGCGGCATCACCATCTTCGCCGCGGCCGTCAGCTGCGCCTGGGACGGTCACCGGATCAACCTCATCGACACGCCCGGGCACGTCGACTTCGCCGACGAGGTGGAGCGTTCGCTGCGCGTCCTGGACGGCGCGGTCGCCGTCTTCGACGCCGTCGCGGGCGTCGAGCCGCAGAGCGAGTCGGTGTGGCGGCAGGCCGATCGGCACGGTGTGCCGAGGATCGCCTTCGTCAACAAGCTGGACCGCGCCGGGGCCGACCTCGACACTGCGGTCGCCTCGATCCGGGAACGGCTGCATCCGGCGCCGCTGGTCGTGCAGTTGCCCATCGGCGCGGAGGACGGGTTCCGCGGCGTCGTGGACCTCGTACGGATGCGGGCGCTGGTGTGGGCCGACGGTGCCGACACCGTCGTAGACGAAGAAGTGCCCGGGGAACTGCGGGAGGAGGCGCTGCGGCGTCGGCGGCTGTTGGAGGAGGCGGTGGCCGAACTGCATGCCGGCGCGTTGGACGAGTTCTGCGCGCGGTCGGCGCTCTCGCCGCGGACCCTGGTCGCCGCCCTGCGTGAGGTGACGCGCAGTGGTGACGGTCTGGTCGTGCTGTGCGGCTCGGCGTACCGCAACCGCGGTGTCGAGCCGTTGCTCGACGCGGTCGTGGCGTATCTGCCGTCGCCGCTGGACGTACCGGCCGTACGCGGGCTGCGCGACGACGTCGAGGAGGAGCGGCCCGCCGATCCGGCGGCGCCGTTCGTGGCGCTGGCGTTCAAGGTGAGCGCGACCTCGACCGGGCGGTTGACCTACCTGCGGGTGTACTCGGGAACGATCGAGAAGGGAGGCGTCGTGCTCGACGCGGGCATGCGGCGCACCGAGCGGATCGGGCGGATCCTGCGGGTCCAGGCCGACCGGCACGCCCACGTGGACCGGGCGGTCGCCGGGGACATCGTGGCGGTGGTCGGCCTGAAGTCGGCCCGCGCGGGCTCCACCCTCTGCACGCCGGACGCCCCGCTCGTCCTCGAACCGCCCGGCGTGGCCGAGCCGGTGGTGTCCGTGGCGGTCGAGGCCCGCAGGTCCACCGACACCGACCGGCTGGCCTCCGCACTGGCACGGTTGGTGGACGAGGACCCCTCGCTGGTCGTGCGGACCGACGCCGAGACCGGCCAGACGGTGCTGTCGGGCATGGGCGAACTGCATCTGGAGGTCGCGGTGGAGAAGATCCGGCGGGACCTCGGGCTGGACGTCAATGTCGGCCGCCCCCGTGTGGCCTACCGCGAGACGGTCGGCCGCGGGGTGTCCGGCCTCGTCTTCCGGCACGTCAAACAGGACGGCGGGGCAGGGCAGTTCGCGCATGTCGTCCTCGACGTCGAGCCGCTGGAGACCGAGTCCGGTTTCGAGTTCCGCTCGGCCGTCGTCGGCGGTCGTGTGCCGCAGGAGTACGTCCGCGCCGTCGAGGCCGGCTGCCGGGATGCCCTCGCCCAGGGCCCGCTCGGCGGCCACCCGGTGACCGGACTGCGTGTCACGCTCACCGACGGGTCGACCCATGTGAAGGACTCCTCCGACACGGCGTTCCGTACGGCCGGCCGACTCGGCCTCCGTGATGCCCTGCGCGTGTGCGCGATGGTCCTCCTGGAGCCGGTCGTCGAGGTCACGGTCACCGTGCCGGACGACGCCGTCGGCGCAGTCCTCGGCGACCTGGCGGCTCGGCGCGGCCGGGTCACCGGGTCCGTCACCCGGATGGGCGCGGCCGTCGTGACGGCGACCGTGCCGCTGGCTGAACTGTTCGGCTACGCAACGCGGTTGCGCAGCCGGACACAGGGCCGCGGCACGTTCACGGCCCGTCCGACCGGATACGCACCGGCACCAGCGTCGGTAACGGCATCGGCATCGGCGTCCGCGTCGGTGGCAACGGCGGCGCGGTAGGCGACAGTGGGCTCCGTCCCCTCGACGGACGGAGCCCACGTCTCGGCGCACCGAGCCCACGCCGCTCCCGTCCGTCCGGGTTCAGGAAGGGAACATCGCGGGTGTCCACGCGGCCACCGACCGCCCCGAGGACGAGGCAGCGGCCCGCCGCGCAGCACCTCGCGGCCTGCGCCTCCGCCGCCCGCAAGGCGCCCCGCCGGCGGGGCGCTTCGCGTGGTCGCTGCCGGTCGACTTCGAGTGGGCCCGCGGGTCGCGCGTACGGCCTGACGGTCAGCAGTCCCGGAACTCCGGCGACTGGTTCAGCACCTGCGACCGCACCGACGTGAACCGCGCGTATGTCGAGCCGTCGCGGCCCTCCGGGCGGAACGCCGCCACGCGGTGGCAGTTCTGGAAGGCGAGGGCCACGCCGAAGTGCCGTTCCAGGCTGCCGCGGATCGCGTCGCTGGCGAGGGCGCGCAGGAGCTGGCCGCGTTCCTTCTCGGACGGGGGAGGGGTCTGGTTGTCCGTGAACTCGGCTGTGCCGTCTCGTAGTTCGGCCGCGAGGGAGGCGATCAGGTCGTAGGCGTAGGGCAGCGAGGTGCGGACCGTGGCCACGAAGTCCTCCTCGCGGATGTCACCGTGTTCGGCTTCGGCGAGGAGCTTGGGGGAGACGTCGAGAGACATGCGGGGGTACCTGTCCAGTGATCGGAGGGGAAGTGGGTGGGGTGGTCAGGCCAGTGCGGCCGGGCCCGGCACGAAGTCCGGGTCCACCTGGGCTGCCAGGTCACCGCCCGTCCGGTCGTCCGCCCAGGCGCGGGCGTTGCGCAGGTGGAACTCGACGGCGTGGCGGTGGGTGGTGGGCCAGTCCTTGGGGCGGGCGTCGACCGCCTCGCGCAGGACGTTCAGGGCGTGGACGTTGTGGGACTCCAGCTCGCCCTGCTCCCGGCCCTGTTCGGCCGCACGGACCCAGGGGGAGTGGACCAGGTGGGTGAGGAGGTCGTCGCCGACCTCCTCCTTCAGGAAGAGCAGGTCGTCCTCGCCCGTCACCTTGTTGCCGACGACCGCGATGCGGATGCCGAACTCCCGGGCGTGGTCGCGGTACTGGCGGTAGACCGAGACGCCCTTGCGGGTGGGTTCCGCCACCAGGAACGTGATGTCGAAGCGGGTGAACAGGCCCGACGCGAACGCGTCCGCGCCCGCCGTCATGTCGACCACCACGTACTCGCCGGGGCCGTCGACCAGGTGGCCGAGGTAGAGCTCGACCCCGCCGAGCTTGGAGTGGTAGCACGCCACCCCGAGGTCGCTCTCGTCGAACTCGCCCGTGACCATCAGGGGGACGTCCACGCCCTGGGCGTTCACGCGCCGGACGTGCCGCGCGTGCAGTTCGTCGTCGCCGAGCAGGCTCAGCAGGCGGGAGCCGCTGCCGGGCGGGGTGGTCTTGATCATGGCGTCCGCGGAGGGGATGCGCGGGTTGGAGCCGCGCAGGAACTCCTTGATGTCCCGCACGTGGGCGCCGAGCGGCGGGGTGTCCAGGGCTTCCCCGTCATGGCCCAGTGCCTCGGCGAGATGCTGGTTGATGTCGCCGTCGATGGCCAGCACGGGCGCGCCGGAGCGTGCCAGGTGGCGGGAGAAGAGCGCCGACAGGGTGGTCTTGCCGCTGCCGCCCTTGCCGACGAACGCGATGCGCATCAGCGGCACGTCGCTTTCGCCACCAGGGTATCCTTTTTGAAAATGGATGTCATGTGGCAAGGTTGAAGGTGATCTTCGATCGGTGTCAAATCGCTTGAGCCGTAAGGGGGTTGCGCGACAGGGTGGGGCGGGCGGAAAGCCCTTTCGGGCTTGATGCATATGATGTGCAAGTGCACGACTACAGCATCAGGGCGGCGAGCCCGGACGACCTCGACGGTGCGCGAGCCCTGATGCTCGACACCGTCTACCACGACTTCGGCACCGGCTACGTACCGCGCTGGCACGCGGACATCATCGACCCGGCCGCCGCCTACCTCGCCCCGCTCCGCCACACCCTCCTCGTCGCGCTCGACCCGCGCGACAACGGTGTCGTCGCCACCGCCGCCCTGGACTCCCGCGGCCCGGCCCACCCGCCGAACCCACGCGACCTCGCCGAGCGCTACCCCTGCGGTGCGACCGCGCAGCTGCGCCGCGTCTACGTCCGCCCCGAGCACCGCAGGCGCGGCCTCGCCGCACGGCTGGTCGACGAACTGCTCGCCTTCGCGGCGGCGGACGGCGGCTACCGCGCCGTCTATCTGCACACCGACCCGCGGGTGCCCGGCGCCGAGTCCTTCTGGCGCTCGCGCGGCAAGGTCGTGCACGACGAGCGCGTGGACCCCGACGGCGCCTTCGGCGTCGTCCACTTCGAGATACCGATGGAGCGCTAGACCGTGCGACGCCGACTCCGCCCGATCCTCGCCCTGGCGCTGGCCCCGGTCCTCGCCGGCTGCTTCGCCTCGGGCGGCGGAACCGACTCCGCCGACGGCGCCGACGCGGGCTCCCGCCTGCGCGTCGCCCTCGCCTTCCCGCCCGCCGAGAACCTCTCGCCGTACGGTGCCGACGCCACCATCCTCAGCCGCCTCGGCGTCACCGAGGGCCTGACCGCGCTGGACGCCAACGGCGCCGCGGCCCCCGCCCTCGCCGCCTCCTGGCGCCAGGAGAACGACCGCACCTGGCTGTTCACCCTGCGTGAGGCCACCTTCCAGGACGGCTCCGCCGTCACCCCGGCCGCGGTGTCCACCGCACTCACCCACGCCGCGCAGGCCAAGCCCGTCCCCGCCGCCCTCTCCGGCGTCACGTTCACCGCGAAGGCCGACGGCGGCACCGGCGTACGGATCACCACCAAGGCCCCCGACCCGGTCCTGCCCCTGCGTCTGTCCAGCCCGTCCCTCGCCGTCCTCTCCGGCAAGGCGTACGGCGAGAAGGGCAAGGCCGACCCGGTCGGCACCGCCACCGGCCCCTTCGAGCTCACCAAGGTCCTCGGCTCCACGGCCGCCACCCTCGACCGCTACGACGACTACTGGGGCGGCCGCGCCCAGGCCCCCGGCATCGACGTCAAGTTCGTCGCCGACGGCACCGCACGCGCGAGCGCCCTGCGCACCGGCCAGGTCGACCTCGCCGAGGCGATCCCCGTGGCCCAGGCCGCCACTCTCGACAAGGCCACCCGCGAGGCGACCGCGACGACCCGCACCACGAGCCTGCTCCTCAACACCGACAAGGGCGCCTTCAAGGACGCCGCGCTCCGGGCCGCCGCCCGCGAGGCCGTCGACACCTCCGCCCTCGCCAAGGGCGTCTACGAGGGATACGCCGACCCCGGCGCCGGAATCTACGGGCCCGCCGTCACCTGGGCCGCCGGCAAGCGGACCGAGCCGGTCGGACGCGCGAAGGCGGGCAAGCCCGACGGAACGCGCATCACGCTCGCCACGTACGACAACCGCCCCGAGCTCCCGGAGGTCGCCCAGGTGCTGAAGCAGCAGCTGGAGGACGCCGGTTTCGAGGTCACGCTGGAGGTGCGCGAGTACTCGCGGCTGGAGAGCGACGCGCTGGACGGCGAGTTCGACGCGTTCGTCGGCGCCCGCAACAGCCTCGTCGACACCGGAGACCCCGTAGGCGTCCTCGCCAGCGACTACACCTGCGACGGCAGCTACAACCTGGCCCTGCTCTGCGACAAGGACGTCGACCGGGCCGTGGCCAAGGCCGCGGACCTCGCCGACACCGCCGAGCGGCAGGACGCGGCGATGGCCGCCGAGGCCCGGATCCTCGGCACCGACGCTGTCGTACCCCTGGTCCACCAGCGCATCATCACCGGCGTCGGCAACTCCGTGCGCGGCGCGCTCCTCGACCCGTACGAGCGCACCCTCGTCGGCACAGGCACCCGGCGCTGACCCGTGCGACGCCAGGCAGGCACGCTCCTTTGGCGTGCGGGGATCGCGGCCGCCCTGGTGTGCGCCATCGGCGTACTGCCCTGGCTCACGCACACCGACCCGGCGCGCACCGTGCTCAAGGCACGGTCGGCGGACCGCGACCCCACCCCCGAGGTGCTGGCCGACATCCGCGCCCAACTCGGCCTGGACGAGGGCCCCTCGCACCTGCTCGGCCAGTGGCTGGCCGGGCTCTGGCGCGGGGACGCCGGCCGGTCGTGGATCTCCGGCAGTGAGGTCACGCCCGCCGTGCTCCAGGCCCTCGGCGTCTCCCTGCTGCTGATGACGGTGGCTCTCGTGGTCGCCGCCGTCACCGCGGCGCTGATCTGCGCCCGCACCCTGTGGCTCGGCGCCCACCGCCGACTCGACGGACGGCGGGCCGCGGGCACCGGCTCCGCCGTCCTCGCAGCCCTCCCCGAGTTCCTCACCGCGTCCGTACTCGCCACCGTCGTCGGCGTCCAACTCGGCTGGCTCCCGGCCCTCGGCTGGTACGGCCCCCAGTGGACGGTCCTGCCCGCCCTCGCCCTCGGCCTGCCCGCCGGGGCCGTGCTCGGCCGGCTCCTCGACGACCTGCTGCCCGGCGCCTTCGCCGAGCCCTGGGCGCTGGCCGCCACGGCACGCGGACTGCCCGGCCGCACCGTCGCCCGCCAGGCCCTGCGCCGCAGCCTGCCCGGGCTGCTCCCCAACACCGGCCTGTTCGTCGTCGGACTGACCGGCGGATCGGTCACCGTCGAGCAGATCTTCGACATCCCCGGCCTGGGCCGCACCACCCTCCAGGCCGCCCTCGCCCAGGACCTGCCCGTCCTCCAGGCCGGCACCCTCGCCCTCGTCCTGCTCGCCGCGGCGGCCGCCGGGCTGGCCCACCCCCTCGCCCGTCTGCTGATCGGCCCGGCCCTGCGCGACGGCGCGCTTCCGTCCCTGCACCGGCCGACACCGCCCGCCCGCACGGCCTTGCCGTTCATCTACGCCGCTCTGCTCGTCGCCGTCATCGCCCTCGGCCTGCCCCGCGACCCGCTGGCCCTCGACACCACCGAACGCCTCGCCGCCCCGTCCCCGTCCCACCCCTTCGGCACCGACGCCCTGGGCAGGGACGTCCTCGCCCGCGTCGGCCACGGCGCCCTCGACACCCTGCTGCTCGCCTTCGCGATCACCGCCGCCACCCTGCTCGTCGGCCTGGCGCTCGGCCTGCTGCCCCGGCTCTCCGGCCCGCTCGTCGACACCGTCACCGCGCTGCCGCCGGTCCTCGTCGCGCTGCTCGTCACCGCGGTCGTCGGCAGCGGAAGCGCCACGCCCGCGCTCGCCGTGGCCACCGTCGCCTGGGCGCCGCTCGCCGCCCACACCTCCGCACTGCTCCGGCAGGAACGCGCCGCGCTGCACCTGACCGCCACCCGAGCCCTGGGCGCCGGCCCCTGGTACCTGCTGCGCCACGAACTCCTCCCCGCCGTGGTGCCGCCCGTCACCCGCCACGCCCTGCTCCGGCTGCCCGGCGTCGCCCTCGCGCTCGCCTCACTGGCCTTCCTCGGACTGGGCGCCCAGCCACCCTCCCCGGAGTGGGGCCTGCTCCTCGCCGAGAACCAGCCCTACGCCGAGCGCGCCCCCTGGGCGGTCCTCGCCCCCGCCGCCGTACTCGCCCTGCTGGGCGCGCTGGCGGTGACGGCGGCGGGCGGTGTGCGGGGCGGGCGGCGACGGCGCGGCGGCCCCGAGCCCGTTCCGCCGCGGCCCGAACACCGGTCACGGGCCAGGGAGTTGGTGAACACCGGATGACCTCACTCGTGTCGCGCGTGGCGGCGCGCTGCCGCAGGGCGCCGGACCGCCCGCGCCTCTCTCCCCTCCTGCGCCTCCTGATCCTCACCCAACTCGCCTTCAACATCGGCTTCTTCGCCGTCCTGCCCTTCCTCTCGGAGCACCTGGGACAGGCCGTCGGCATGGCGGGCTGGCTGGTCGGGTTCGTGCTGGGGCTGCGGACCTTCAGCCAGCAGGGCCTGTTCGTGGTGGGCGGGGCGCTGGCCGACCGGTACGGCATACGGCCGGTCGTGCTCGTGGGCTGCGTGCTGCGCGTCGCCGGATTCGCGTGGCTCGGGTACGCGCAGCAGACCTGGGCGGTCATAGGGGCGGTGCTGCTGATCGGGTTCGCCGCCGCCCTGTTCTCACCCGCCGTGGAGTCAGAGGTCGCCCGGCAGGCGGTGCTGTGGGAGGAGTCGGGAGCCGGTTCCCGCACCCGCGTCCTCGCGCTGCTGACCGTGGCCGGACAAGCGGGCGCGTTCGTCGGACCGCTGCTCGGGGCACTCCTGCTCTCGGTGGACTTCCGTACGGTCTGCCTCGCGGGCGCCGGAATCTTCGTCCTCGTCCTCGCCGGGCACGCATGGCTGCTGCCGCAGCACATACCCGGGCGGGGAGGCGTCCGGTTCCGCGGCGGCACGGGGAAGCTGCTGCGCAACCGTCGCTTCCTCGCCCTGTGCTGCGCGTACGGCGCCTATCTGCTCGCCTACAACCAGCTCTATCTCGCCCTCCCCGACGAGGTGGAGCGCGCCACCGGCTCCCAGGCGCCGCTGGCCTGGCTGTTCGCCCTGTCCTCGCTGCTGGTGGTGACGGCCCAGCTGCCGGTCACCCGCTGGCTGGGGGAGCGGCTCACTCTGCGCCGGTCCATGGTGGCCGGACTGCTGCTGATCGCGGCGGGGTTCGCGGTCGTGGGCGCCGCGCGGCCCGCCGGCTGGACGGGCACGGCGGGGCTGGTGCCCGCGGCCGGCTTCGTCGTCCTGCTCACCCTCGGCCAGATGCTCGTCGCGCCGGTCGCCCGCGCCTGGGTCCCCGACCTCGCCGAGGAGGGGCGACTCGGTCTCTACACCGGCGCGTTGTCCTCCGTGTCGGGCCTGATCGTCCTGATCGGCAGCTCGGCGACGGGGACCCTTCTGGACACCGGTCTGCCCGCCGCCGTTCCCTGGCTGGTGCTGGCGGCCGTACCGCTCGCTGCGATCGGTTTGCTGCCGCGCCGGTAGGGAACGACTTTCCTCGCCCCCGCCGCCCCTACCCGTCCCATCCCCAGGGGCTCCGCCCCTTCGACCCCGCCAGGGGGCTCCGCCCCCTGGACCCCCGTCGGCCTGAACGGCCTCGTCCTCAAACGCCGGACGGGCTGAGAG
>NZ_JBHVGZ010000005.1:0-40850 GCF_042800355.1 Streptomyces sp. NPDC057623 | reverse complement strand
GGTGGGCAACATTGGGGGGAATGACGAAGCCCCCCCCCCCGACGCGGCCCCGACCCACAAACCAACCGAACCGCGCTACACGCACCCCCACCGAACAGCAACAGGCGCCGCAGGCATCCACCCGCTCAGGACGCCACCAGCTCCCGCACCTCTGCCAGCCGCGCCCCCCGCCGCGTACGCGACGTCCGGAACAGCCACAGCACGTCCCGGCCGAACGACCAGACCAGCGCCGCCAGAGCCGTCGCGGTGACCGCGAACGTCGCCGCGTACGGGAAGAGACCGGACGCCGCCAGCAGCAGGAAAACGCCCTGCATCGCGGCGACCGTCTTACGCGGGGTGCTCGGCGGGAGCGGGGCGTTGAGCCAGGGCCAGACGCGGGCGGCGGCGACGAAGCCGTAGCGCATGGCGCCGATGAGAAGGACCCACGGGCCCAGCGACATCGAGACGTACACGCTCAACACCAGGATCAGGAACGCGTCCACTTCCATGTCGAAACGTGCGCCCAGGGCCGTCGACGTGCCGGTGCGGCGGGCCACCTTGCCGTCCACGCCGTCGAGGATCAGCGCCACCGCCGTGAGGCCGACGAACAGCGTCACCGGCGGTGAACTCTGGAAGGAGTCCGCCACCAGGGCCGTGACACCGCCCACCAGCGTCGCCCGGCCGAGGGTGACCCGGTTCGCCGGCCCGAAGGAGCGCAGCCGGGACCGGTGCAGGGCCAGCGAGAGCAGCGCCCAGGTGGCGATGGCGAAGACGAGGCCGGTCAGCCAGCCCGCCGGTCCCATGCCGATCGCCGATCCGAGCAGGGCCAGCAACAGGATCTGCACGCCCGCTCCCACAGCGGTCTCCTGCTGGACCAGCCTTGCTTCGTACGTGTTGTTCAGGGCCACCGCACATTCCTCCGGCCAGATGACAGAGTCGATCAAGGCCGCGTACTGTGCGCGACCTGTGCACACCTCGGTACGTGAACAGCTTCCCGATCGTTCAGGAGGAATCCGATGAACCGCACCGCACGTGCGTTCTGGCTCAGCTCTCCGGGTGAAGGAGAGATCCGGGAGGTCACCCTGCCGGAGCCGGGCGAGGACGACGTCCTGGTGCGGTCGCTGTACTCCGGAGTCAGCCGGGGCACGGAGACTCTCGTGTTCCGCGGCGGCGTCCCGGAGAGTCAGCACGCGGCCATGCGGGCGCCGTTCCAGGAGGGCGAGTTCCCCGCCCCGGTGAAGTACGGGTACCTGAGTGTCGGCGTGGTGGAAGCGGGGCCGACGGCACTCGTCGGCCGCACCGTCTTCTGTCTCCACCCGCACCAGACCCGGTACGTCGTCCCCGCCGCCGCGGTGACCGTCGTACCGGACACCGTGCCCGCCGAACGGGCCTTCCTCGCGGGCACCGTCGAGACCGCCGTCAACGCCCTCTGGGACGCCGCGCCCCTGGTCGGCGACCGGATCGCCGTGGTCGGCGGCGGCATGGTCGGCTGCTCGGTGGCCGCCCTCCTGGCCCGCTTTCCGGGCGTGCGGCTCCAGTTGGTCGACGCCGATCCGGGCCGGGCCGAGGTCGCCAAGGCCCTCGGCGCGGGTTTCGCCTTGCCCGAGGCGGCGCTCGGCGAGTGCGATCTGGTCGTCCACGCCAGCGCCACCGAGCAGGGCCTCGCCCGGTCGCTCGAACTGCTCAGGCCCGAGGGCACCGTCCTCGAACTCAGCTGGTACGGCGACCGGCGGATCAGCCTCCCGCTCGGCGAGGACTTCCACTCCCGCCGGCTCGTCGTCCGCAGCAGCCAGGTCGGCACCGTGTCCCCAGCCCGCAGCGCCAGCCGTACCTACGCCGACCGGCTCGCCCTGGCCCTCGACCTGCTCGCCGACCCGGCCCTGGACGCGCTCGTCACCGGGGAGAGTGCCTTCGAGGACCTGCCCGAGGTGATGCCGAAGCTCGCCTCCGGGCAGATCCCGGCGCTCTGCCATCGCGTCAGGTACACGGACGCGCCCTGACAGGCTCGTTCAATCCGGGACGACGACAGTGCCTGACCTGAGAAAAGAGTGAGAGAGGGCTGAACAAGGGGAAGCGAAGAGCCGTACTACACGGCATCCCCGGCGGCAATCAGCCGGGGACTAGGCGTACCGCACCTGGAGGGTCGTCCGTTGTTCAGCATCACCGTCCGCGATCACATCATGATCGCCCACAGCTTCCGCGGCGACGTCTTCGGGCCCGCGCAGCGTCTGCATGGAGCGACGTTCCTGGTGGACGCCACGTTCCGGCGCGAGCAGCTGGACGACGACAACATCGTCGTCGACATCGGACTGGCCACGCAGGAACTGGGCGCCGTCGTCGCCGAGCTGAACTACCGAAACCTCGACAACGAGCCCGCCTTCGCCGGCGTCAACACCTCCACCGAGTTCCTGGCCAAGGTCATCGCCGACCGGCTCGCCGAGCGGATCGAGAAGGGCGCGCTGGGCGAGGGCGCCCGGGGGCTCGCGGGCCTCACGGTCACCCTGCACGAGTCGCATGTCGCCTGGGCGAGTTACGAGCGTGCCCTGTGACCGACGTGACCCTGGAGAAGCGGGCCCTGCAACAGCCGAGCCCGGAGAAGGCGGAGAAGACCAAGCTCGGCTATGTGCCCGTGCAGCACTCCGCTCTGAAGAACGCCGAGATCATCCCCATGTCC
Source organism: Streptomyces sp. NPDC057623 (assembly GCF_042800355.1). Lineage (NCBI taxonomy): Bacteria > Bacillati > Actinomycetota > Actinomycetes > Kitasatosporales > Streptomycetaceae > Streptomyces > Streptomyces sp. NPDC057623. Next base: position 38,197 of record NZ_JBHVGZ010000005.1, on the reverse strand, counting down.
CTGCGCTCCGTGCACTTCGTCATGCCGGGCGGCGTCGACGACCCGACCGTGCCGAGCGGCGGCAACGCCTATGACCGGCGGGTCAGTCTGGATCTGCCCGGCTTCGGCTGGCAGGTGCACAAGCACGCGGTGGACGGCAGCTGGCCCAGCCCCGGTGCCGCGGCCCGTGCGGAACTCGCCCGTACGCTGCGGGAGTTCCCGGACGGGACCGTCGTCCTGCTGGACGGGCTGGTCGCCTGCGGTGTGCCCGAGATCATCGTCCCGGAGGCTGAGCGGCTGCGCCTCGCGGTCCTCGTCCACCTCCCGCTCGGCGACGAGACGGGACTGGAGCCCGCCGTCGCCGCGGAACTCGACGCCCGGGAACGCACCGTGCTGCGGGCCGTCCCCGCGGTGATCGCCACCAGCGACTGGGCGGTCCGCCGTCTCGTCTCCCACCACGGCCTCGCCCCCGAACGGGTCCATGTCGCCGCCCCCGGCGCCGACATCGCCCCCCTCGCGTCCGGCACCGACGGTGTGTCACGTCTGCTGTGCGTGGCCGCCGTGACGCCGCGCAAGGGACAGCACCGGCTGGTGGAGGCACTGGCGACGGTGACCGACCTGCCGTGGAGCTGTGTGTGCGTGGGCGGGCTGAACCAGGATCCCGAGTACGTGGCCGAGCTGCGGTCCCTGATCGCCCGGCACGGCCTCCAGGACCGGCTGATCCTCGCGGGCCCGCAGTCCGGCGCCGAACTCGACGCCAGCTACAACACCGCCGACCTCATGGTGCTCACCTCCTACGCCGAGACGTACGGCATGGCGGTGACAGAAGCACTCGCGCGCGGTATCCCCGTACTGGCGACGGACGTCGGTGGCCTGCCGGAGGCGGTCGGCCGGGCCCCCGACGGCGGTGTCCCCGGCATCCTCGTCCCGCCGGAGAACCCGGCGGCGATCGCCGTCGAACTGCGCGGCTGGTTCGGCGAGGCGGACGTACGACGCCGGCTGAAGGCGGCGGCCCGCGGACGCCGGGCCGCCCTGAACGGCTGGGCCGGCACGGCCCGCAGCCTGGCCGCGGTACTGGGCCGACTGCCGAACGAACCCCGGAGGGCGGCATGAGGAAGACGGCGACGACACAGGCCGGGGGGACGATTCCGGCCCAGCCGGGCCCCAGGGACGCGACGGACGCGACGGACATGTCGGCTCCGGCGCAGCAGCCGGGGCCGCAGAGCGGGATCGTTTCGGCGGAGGGTGACATGAGCGGCGTATCCGTACCGGCGGGGTCCGACGCGGACGCCGTGATTCTCGGGGCCGGGCCCAGCTTCCGCCCCGGAGAGCGGGCCACCGTCCGCCTCAGGGACGCCGGGCCCGACGACCCGCCCCGCTACGCCCCGGAGTGGCTGGAGCTGCGCGAAGGCGCCGATGCCACCGCGCGGGCCCACGACCTGCTCGATCCGCTGCGGATCCGGCTCGCCAATCTCCCCGGACGTGCCGGGCTGGTCATCCACGACGTGGGCTGCGGCACCGGCTCCATGGGCCGCTGGCTCGCGCCCCATCTGGACGGCGCCCAGCACTGGATCCTGCACGACCGCGACCCCTACCTCCTGCACTTCGCCGCGGTGGCCTCCCCGCGCTCCGGCGCCGACGGCAGCCGTGTCACCGTCGAGACGCGCCGCGGCGACATCGGCCGCCTCACCGCGGACGCCCTGGCCGGCGCCTCGCTGGTGACCGCCTCCGCCCTGCTCGACGTCCTCACCCGCGACGAGGTCGGCGTTCTCGCCGCGGCCTGTGCGGGCGCGGGCTGTCCGGCGCTGCTGACGCTGTCCGTCGCCGGCCGCGTCGAACTCACCCCGTCCGACCCGCTGGACGCGGAGATCGCCGAGGCGTTCAACGCCCACCAGCGCCGCTCGGGCATGCTGGGACCGGACGCGATCACCGCGGCGGCCGAGGCGTTCGCCGAGCACGGTGCGACCGTGCAGGTGCATCCCAGCCCCTGGCGGCTGGGGCCCGACGAGGCGGCGCTCACCGCCCAGTGGCTGCGCGGCTGGGTCGGCGCGGCGGTCGAGGAACGCCCCGGACTGCGCGAGCGCGCCGACCGCTATCTGTCCGAACGCCTCGCCGCCTGCCAGGCCGGCGAACTGCGCGTCGTGGTCCACCACAGCGACCTGCTCGCACTGTGCCGACCGACGGGCGGAGCGTCATGAGCGTGGAGACGGTGGCCAGGGCGCGCGTCACACGGCGCGCGGCGGTACGTACGGCTGCCCTCGCCCCCACCGCCGTGGCCGTCTCCGCCTCCCGTATCGGCGTCGTCGTCACCGAGCCCCGCCCGGGAGCCGTCGACCCCGACGCACCGCGCCGCCGTCCCCTGCGTGCCCTTCTGTCCCGCCTCAACACCCCCACCGTCCGCACCCACCTGGGCACGGCCGTCGGCGTCGCCATCCTCGGCGTGCTGTTCTGGCGGCTCGGCACCGGTGTCTTCCTCGACGGGCTGCGGCGGATCGACGCGACGGCGCTGGTGGCGGCGCTGGGGATCGGGGCCGCCACCACCGTGTTCAGCGCGTGGCGTTGGCAGCTCGTGGCCAGGGGTCTGCGGATCCGGCTGCCGCTCGGGCCCGCGGTCACCGACTACTACCGCGCGCTGTTCCTCAACGCGGCCCTCCCGGGCGGTGTCCTCGGCGACGTGCACCGGGCGGTGCGGCACGGGCAGAGCGCCGGTGACATGGGGCGCGGTGTCCGCGCGGTCGTCCTCGAGCGGACCGCGGGGCAGGTCGTCCTCGCGGTCGTCGGCGCCGTCGTGCTGCTGACCATGCCGTCCCCCGTGCTGAACGAGGCCCGCGACCTCACGCCGCTCGTCCTGTTCGCCGCGGTGGGCGCGCTCGCCGTGGTGGCCGCCGTGCGCATGAACCGTGCGCCCTCCCGTCGCGACCGGACGAAGCCGACCGCTGTGCGCACCACCCTCGGTGAGGCCCGCGAAGCCCTGCTGTCCCGCCGCAACGGTCCCGGGGTCGCCATCTCCTCCGCGGTCGTCCTCGCCGGACACCTCGCGATGTTCGTGCTCGCCGCGCGGATCGCGGGCTCCGCCGCCTCCGTGGCCGCCTTGCTGCCGCTCGCCGTCCTGGCCCTGCTCGCCATGGGCCTGCCCCTGAACGTCGGCGGTTTCGGCCCCCGGGAAGGCGTCACCGCCTGGGCGTTCGGGGCCGCGGGACTGGGCGCCGACACCGGCCTGGCCGTCGCCGTCGTGTACGGCGTCCTCAGCTTCGTGGCCGCCCTGCCCGGCGCTCTCGTTCTCGTCGCCCGCTGGTACACCGGCCTGCGCGCGGGTTCCGGGTCCGCCGTCCCCATGGCGGACCCGGAACCCAGCCGCTATTTTGCGTCTCCCGTGTCCCGAACGGAATCGTCCGTGGAGGTCAGCAGTGACACATACGCGCCGAAGGAATCCGCGAGGCTCGCCAGCAGCCGCTTCCCCTTTTCCGCGGAGCCCAGTGAAGGGCGGCCGATGACGCCCGAATCGGTATAGCCGGACATACCGAGGGTGAGCAGATGACGGCGGTCGTCCGATACGAAATCGGAAGTCTCATAACCGGGTCGGATCAATTCGGGATGAGTGTGCAGAAGGATGGAGGTCTCAATTTCCCCCGCGTGCATGTCGGTGAGCAGCGAGGTCTCCACCCCCGCCCGCTCCCGTGCCGCCTCCCAGTCCTCCGCGGCCGGGAACAGCGCCATCCGCTCACCGCGCGCGCAGGACTCCTGAACGACGTTGCCCAGCACGTAGTTTCCGCCGTGCCCGTTGACCAGCACCAACGCGTCGACGCCCGAACGGCGGAGCGAAGCCGCTATGTCCCGTACCACCGCATGAAGGGTCACCGAGGAGATGCTGACGGTCCCCGGCCAGGCCGCGTGCTCGTGCGAGCAGGAGATGGTCACCGGCGGAAGGAGGTGCACCGGGTACGCGCCGGCTATCTCGCGCGCGACGGCACAGGCCACGAGCGTGTCGGTCGCCAGCGGAAGGTACGCGCCGTGCTGCTCGAAGCTCCCGACGGGAAGGACCGCGACCTGCCGTGAAACGCCCGCTCCTCGCGCCCGTACGTCTTCGGTGGTGTCCGCCGGCACCAGCGAGTGTGCCGCCGGCCGCGTTTTTGAACCACTCATCTTTTCACGGCCTTTCGTCTCTGCTTAGGAACTGAAGAATCATGACAGAAAAAATGGGCGTACTCGGCAAGAAGTCCGGACAGCGGACGCAGCGTTCCGGCGTGGAACGCGTGGTGAATGCCCCCTTGCCCACCGTGTACGGCGAATTCCGCGCGGTCGGCTACCTCGACCACGATCGCGGTGACGAGCAAGTGGCCCTGGTCTACGGCGAGATAGGCACGCAGGACGTTCTCACCCGGCTGCACTCCGAGTGCCTGACCGGCGACGCCTTCGGTTCCCAGCACTGCGAGTGCGGTGACCAGCTGGCCTCCGCGCTGCGTGCCGTCGTCGCCGAGGGCAGCGGCATCGTCGTCTATCTGCGGGGCCACGAGGGCCGCGGCATCGGTCTGCTCGGCAAGCTGCGGGCGATGGCCCTTCAGGCGGAGGGCCTGGACACCGTCGAGGCCAACCTCGCGCTCGGCCTGCCGGTGGACGCCCGCGACTACGGGGTCGCCGCCGAGATCCTGCACGACCTGGGGGTGAACAGCGTCCGCCTGATGTCGAACAACCCGCGCAAGCGTGAGGCGTTGGTGCGCCACGGCATCGAGGTGGCCGAGCAGGTCCCGCTGCTGATCCCGCCGTGCGAGAACAACATCACCTATCTGCGCACCAAGCGGGAGCGCCTCGACCACCACCTGCCCCATCTGGACGCGGTCGCACACCTGTCCTGATTGCGGCAGGGTCCGTCCGGACAGGAAGAGGGAATGACCGACGACGTCCTCTTCCTCTCCGGAGAGCAGGTGGCACGCCTGCTCGACCTCGACGCGGCGATCGCCTCGCAGCGCGCGGCCTTCATGGCGCTCGGCGCCGACGCGGCCGACCTGCCCGGGAAGATCATGCACCCGAGCCGCTTCGACGACAGCGTGGTCTTCGCGTATCTGTCCCGGTTGTCGGCGGACACCGGGACCGTCGCGAAGATCGGCAGCGTCAACCCGGGCAACGCGGCGTCCGGCCTGCCCACCGTGCACGCCGTCATCACCGTGCTCGACCCGGTCACGGGCCGCCTGGCCGCCGTCATGGACGGCACGGCCGTCACGACCCTGCGCACGGCCGCCGGGAGCGCCGTGGCGTTCGACGCCCTGTCCACCCCCGACAGCGCGGACCTCGCCCTTCTCGGCTCCGGCACCCAGGCCCTCGCCCACGCGCGGGCCGTCGCCCGGGTGCGGGACCTGAGGTCCGTACGCCTGTGGAGCCCGACCGCACGCAACCGCACCCGCGCCGCCGAGCGGCTCACGGCCGAACTGGGCCTCGCCGTCGAGCCGGTCGGCACCGCGGAGGAGGCCGTGACGGGGGCGTCGCTGGTCGCGGCCTGCACGCTCAGCACGACGCCGGTCGTGCGCGGTCAGTGGCTGGCTCCCGGGTGCACGGTGGTCAGCGTGGGGTCGTTCGAGCCGGGCCGGCGCGAGGTGGACGCGGAGGTCGTACGGCGGGCCGCGGCCGTCGTCGTCGACGATCCGGTGACCGCGGCCGAGCACGCCGGGCCGGTGGTGGAAGCCCTGCGCGCGGGGTTGCTGACCACCGACGGTCCGGTCGGGCTGGGAGCCGTCCTCACCGGCCGGCGCACCGCCCGGACGGGACCCGACGAGATCGTCTACTACAACAGCGTCGGCCTCGGCATCCAGGACGCGGCCGCCGCCTGGGCCGTGGTCGAGGCGGCCGGAAAGGCGGGTCTGTGACCATGCGCGAGGACATCGTGGCGGGCGGGGCAGCACCCCGGCGTATCGACGGTGCGGGAGCCGGCCGCCGTGCCGACCGTGTCGACCGCGGGCCGGGCAGCCGGGAGCCGTCCGGCGACGGAGTGACGGTCGGGCCGGCCGAGGAGGTGCGGTCGTGAACAGCCACGCGAGCGTCGTCGTCATCGGCGGCGGCGTGATGGGCACCAGCATCGCCTGTCACCTGGCCCGGGCGGGCGTACGGGACGTCGTCCTCGTCGAGCGGGACGAGCTGGCTTCCGGGTCCACCTCCAAGGCGGCCGGCGGGGTGCGGGCGCAGTTCTCCGACGAGCTCAACGTGCGGCTGGGGGCGCGGAGTCTGGAGGCGTTCGCGCGCTTCGAGGAGGAGACCGGGTACGACATCGGGCTGCACCGGGTCGGCTACCTGTTCCTGCTCTCGACCGCGCAGGAGGTCGAGAGCTTCGAGGCGGGCGTCCGGCTCCAGAACTCCCTGGGGGTGCCGAGCCGGATGATCGAGCCCGCCGAGGCGCGCAGGCTGTCCCCGCTGATCAGCACCGACGGACTGCTGGCGGCCGCCTACTCGCCGGACGACGGCCACTGCACCCCCGAATCCGTCGTCCACGGCTACGCGTCCGCCGCCCGCCAGTACGGGGCGCGGATCCTACGCCACACCGACGTCACCGGCATCGAACTGCACGGCGACCGGATCACCGCCGTGACGACCACCATCGGCCGCATCGCCACCGACACCGTGATCTGCGCGGCCGGCCCCTGGTCGCGGGCGGTCGGCGCGATGGCCGGCGTGGACCTGCCGGTGGTACCGCTGCGCCGCCAGATCGCCGTCACCGAACCCGTCCCCGGACTGCCGCCGCGGCTGCCCATGACCATCGACTTCACCACCAGCCTCTACTTCCACACCGAGGGCCCCGGCCTCCTCCTCGGCATGTCCGACCCCGACGAGCGTCCCGGCTTCGCCACCGACACCCACGACCGCTGGATCCCCCGCCTGACCGCGGCCATGGAACGCCGCGCCCCCGCCCTGCTCGACCTGCGCCGCACGGGAGGCTGGGCGGGTCTCTACGAGGTCACACCGGACCACAACGCCCTGATCGGCGAGGCGACTTCGGTGTCCCGCTTCCTGTACGCGACCGGCTTCTCCGGCCACGGCTTTCTGCAGGGCCCGGCCGTCGGCGAGGTCGTCCGTGACCTGTACCTCGGCCGCGTACCCTTCGTGGACGTCACCCCCTTGAGCGCCGGCCGGTTCGCGGCCGACGCCCCGCGCCCGGAGGCCAACCGCGTATGACCGATCTCCACCTGTGGCTGCGCCACGAGGTCCGTTCCACGGAGCGACGCACACCGATCGTGCCGTCCGACGCACGGCGGCTCGTCGAGAGCGGGGTGACGCTCACCGTCGAGGAGTCCCCGCAGCGGATCTTCCCCGTCGAGGAGTACGAGGCGGTCGGCTGCCGGGTCGTCCCTGCCGGGTCGTGGGTGTCGGCGCCCGAGCAGGCCGTCGTCACCGGACTCAAGGAACTCCCGGACCAGCCGGGCGCACTCACCCACCGGCACATCTTCTTCGGGCACGCCTACAAGCAGCAGCCCGGCGCCGAGGACCTCCTGGGGCGCTTCGCCGTCGGCGGTGGGGCGCTCCTGGACCTGGAGTACCTGGTGGACGACGACGGCCGACGCCTCGCCGCCTTCGGCTTCTGGGCCGGCTACCTCGGTGCCGCCCTGGCCGTCCTCCAGCACCGCGGGAAGCTCGTCGCACCGCTGACGCCCACGTCGAAGGAGGATTTGGACGAGACCCTCCGACCCGCCCCCGGCGACGAGGGGTTCACCGCCCTCGTGATCGGCGCCCTGGGCCGCAGCGGCCGGGGAGCACGCCTCGCGTTCCTGACCGCCGGGGTCGAGGCCACCCCCTGGGACCTCGCCGAGACCCGGGACGTGGACCGGCCGGCCCTGCTGGCGCACGACGTGACGGTGAACGCCGTCCTCGCCACCACCCCCGTCCCGCCCTTCCTCCGTGAGCAGGACCTCGACGACCCGGCCCGCCGGCTGCGCACCCTCTGCGACGTCACCGTCGACGTCGGCTCCCCCCTGAACGTCCTGCCGGTCTACGACCGCACCACCGACTGGACCGACCCCGTCCGCCGGCTGCGCGAGGAACCCCCGCTCGACCTGATCGCCATCGACAACCTGCCCTCCCTGCTGCCGCGCGAGTCCAGCACCGACTTCTCCGCGGCGCTGCTGCCTCAGCTGCTGGACTTCGGGACGGGCGGGCCCTGGGGGCGCTGTCTGGAACGGTTCCACCAGACCTGCCGTGAACTCGGCGTCGCAGAGGGGGAGTTCCGTCATGCCTGAGCTCTCCGCGCGGCTTCCCGCGAGCGGCACCGTCCACTGGGTCGGCGCCGGACTGTCCACGGGCAGTGGACTGGCCCGGCTGTGCGACACCGCCGACCGCGTACGGCTGTGGCACCGCACCGAGGACCGCGCCGCCGACGCGTTGGCCGGACTCGGGCTCACCGGACGTGCCGAGCCCCGCGCCTACACGCTTCCCGCGCTCGCCGCCGAACTGGCCCCCGGCGACATCGTCGTATCGATGCTGCCCGCACCGGAGCACGCCGGGATCCTGGCGGCCTGCGTCGCGCAGGAGGCGCACTTCGCCTGCTCCAGCTATGTGTCGGACGCCGTCCTCGAACAGGTGCCCGCGGCTGCCGCGGCCGGGCTCGTCGTCCTCACCGAGGCCGGCCTCGACCCGGGCATCGACCACCTCTTCGCCCACTGCCTCGTCGGCCGCGCCCGGGAGGCCGTCGGTGACGACACGGCCGCCTCGTACAGCCTCACGTCGTACTGCGGCGGCGTCCCCGCCGTCCCGAACGACTTCAGGTACCGCTTCAGCTGGGCGCCCGCCGGAGTGCTCAACGCCCTGCGCTCACCGGCCCGTTACGTCCAAGGCGGCGCCGAGACCGTCGCCGGGCGGCCGTGGGAGGCGACGCGGAGGCATGTCGTCGACGGGGAGACCTTCGAGGTCTACCCCAACCGTGACAGCGTTCCGTTCATCGAGCAGTACGGGCTGCCGGACACATGGAAGCCGCAGGACTTCGTGCGCGGCACGCTGCGCCTGGAGGGCTGGCTGCGCGCCTGGGACACCGTCTTCGAGCAGCTGAAGGCCGGTGACGACGCCCGGATCGCCGCCCTGGCGGCCGAGTTGGCGGCCGCCCACCCCACGACGGACGCCGACCGCGACCGGGTGGTCCTCGCCGTGTCGCTGGACGTGCGCGGCGGGGGAGGGCGGACGTGGTCCGGCAGTTACCTCCTCGACCTGGTGGGGGACGCGGAGGAGAGCGCGATGGCCCGCTGTGTCTCGCGCCCCCTGGCCCTGGGCGTCCGCCACATCCTGGACGGCTCCCTGCCGGCGGGCCTGAACCGCGCCGCCGAGACGGCGGCCCGCTCGGCGGAGTGGTTGCGGGAACTCGCCCTGGAGGGCGTGGAGTGCACCTTGCGCGTGGACCAGTGACCGGCAGCGCTCTCAGGCGTCGGTGACGGACTCGTTCACGAGCCGCTTGAGGTCCTGGAACAGCGTGTGCGAGGACTTGGGCCGCACCTGCGTCATGAACTGCACCGTCAGGTCGTGGCGCGGGTCGACCCAGAACGTGGTGGTCGCCACCCCGCTCCAGCCGTAGGCGCCCAGGACGGTCGGGGCCTTCGTCCGCGCCGGGTCGATCACCACGGAGACGCCGAGACCGAAGCCCATGCCGTCGTTGCCGTGCTCGTCATGGGCGGGGCGGCTGCCGAAGGCGCGCAGGTCGGCGCCGCCCGGCAGATGGTTGGTCGTCATCAGGTCCACGGTCTCGGGGGCCAGCAGCCGGGTGCCGTCGAGCTCGCCGCGGCGGCGCAGCAACTCCATGAAGCGGTGGACGTCGTGCGCGGAGGCGGCCATACCGCCGCTGCCGGACAGGAAGCGGGGCCTGCCGCGCAACGGGAGGCCGGGGATCGGCTCGATGCCGCCGGTGTCGCTCTCGCCGTACAACTCCGAGAGCCTGCCCGCCTGTTCGTCGCTCACGCAGAACCCGGCGTCGGTCATCCCGAGCGGCCCGAAGATCCGCTCGGCGAAGAACGTGTCGAGCGGCTGTCCGGACACCACCTCGATGACCCGGCCCAGGACGTTGGTGGCGACCGAGTAGTTCCACTGCGTCCCCGGCTCGAACTGCAACGGCAGGCTCGCGTACACGTCGACCGTCCTGGCCAGGTCGGAGCCGGGCAGCACGGCCGACTCCAGGTTGGCGTCGCGGTACAGGGCGTCGACGGGGTGGGTGTGGTAGAAGGCGAAGGTCAGTCCGGCGGTGTGGGTCATCAGGTGCCGGACGGTCATCGGTCCCTCGGCGGGACGGGTCACCGTGTCGGCGCCGGATCCGCTGACGTACACCCTGGGCTCGGCGAAGGCGGGCAGATGGCGGCCGACCGGGTCGTCGAGCGACAGCTTCCCCTCCTCCACCAGCAGTAGCGCGGCCACCGAGGTGACCGGCTTGGTCATGGAGTAGATCCGCCACAGGGTGTCGGCCTCGACGGGCAGCCCCGCCGCGAGGTCCCGACGGCCGTGCGTGGCGAGGTGGGCGACGCGTCCGCCGCGGGCGACGGACACCAGGTAGCCGGGTATCCGCCCCTCGTCGACGACATGGGCGAAGTGCTGGTCGAGGCGGTCCAGTGCCTTCGGGTCCAGCCCGACCTCACCCGGGTCGACCTCTTGTGTCAGCAGTGCCATCGTTCTCCTCCGAATACGTACGACGAGGGTGCGCTCCGGCATACCCCGGCGGAACGGCCTCTGATCTCATCGTCGCGCAGGAACACGTGTACGGTCCGTCGATTGGCCATGATCGTCGTTCGGCGCGGCGTGCCGCCCCGGCAGCCCCCGGCCCAGGGCCGCACCGGCCAGCGCGAGGGCGGCGAAGGCGCCCAGCGGCAGCGCCGGACCGTCACCCGACCCCATGAGGGCGGTCGCGGCGGCCACGCCCAGCACCGGCCCGACGTTCATCGCGGTCTGCTGAAGCCCGCCGGCCACACCGGCCGACCCGACGGCGGCCTCCCGTACGACGACATGGGTCGCCGCCACCATCACCGTGCCGAACCCGGCCCCCACCAGGGCGAACCCGGCGCAGAGGGCGGGGACGGCCGACGTGCGGGAGAGGACCAGGATCCCGAGCGCCAGGACCGCCATCGCCGCCACGGTCGTCCGGCGGGCCCCGGCCCGGCGCAGCAGCACCGCGCAGGTGGGCGCCGCGACCACCATCAGCAGGGCCAGCGGCAGGCTGACCAGAGCGCTGCGGAACGGGTCCAGGCCGAGCGGTCCCTGCAACAGGAAGGTGCCGACGAACAGCGTGCCCGACAGCGCCGCCGACGCGGCCACCAGGATGCCGAGCGCCGCCCCGACGGCCGCCGGTCCGACGACGTCGGGCGGCAGGAGCGGGCTCGCGGCACGGCGCTCGTGCCGGACGAAAACGGCACCGGTGACCGTGGCGGTCGCGGCGGTGAGGGCCCACCCCGGCAGGGCGACCAGGGCGTGGACCGCACAGGCCAGGGTCACCGCGAGCAGGAGCGCTCCGGGCAGGTCGAGCCGGACGGGGGAGGCCGTGCGTGAGGGCCGTACGGCCAGCGCCAGCACGCCGAGCGCGAGGGCGGGGACGACATTCAGCAGGAACACGGCCCGCCAGCCCGGCCCCGCCACCAGCGCACCGCCCACCAACGGCCCGGCGGCGGCCGCCACCCCGATCGCGGCGGTCCGCACGGCGATCGGCGCCCGCAGCCGGTCGGCCGGGAACGCGGCCCGCAGCATCCCGAGCGTGGCCGGCTGGAGCAGCGCGCCGAACACGCCCTGCACGACGCGCAGTCCGATCACCCAGCCGACGCCGGGTGCCACCGCGATGCCGGCCGACGCGGCGGCGAACCCGAGCATGCCGATACCGAAGAGCCGATGGTGCCCGTACCGGTCGCCGAGCCGCCCGGCGAACACCAACAGGCTCGCCACCGCGATGAGATAGCCGGTGCTGGTCCACTGGAGCTGTTCGTAGGAGGCGCCCAGGTCCCGTCGCAGGGTGGGCTGGGCGACGGTCAGGACGGTGCCGTCGAACGCGACGATCACGGCCCCGACGACGCTGCTCGCGAGAGTGAGCCGCGGGTTCACTCGCCCACCGGCCCGAGGTGCGCGTCCAGGGACGCCCGCAGCAGCGGCGCGAAGTCGTCCGTATCCGTGGCGAGTTGGAGACTGCCCCAGCCCCACAGCTGCGCGATGCCGTGCAGGTTGGCCCACAACGCGCCCGCGAGGAGACGGGCGTCGGCGTCGGGACGTACCCGGCCGACCAGGTCCACCAGGCGGCCGAAGAGGGGGAGGCTGGTGTCCCGCAGGCCCAGATGGCCGCTCTCCAGCAGATCGTGACGGAACATCAGCTCGTACATGCCGCGATTGCCCAGCGCGAACTCCAGATAGACCCGTCCCAGCGCGGCCACCTGCGCCCGTGGGCTCGACGTCTCGTCCCCGGCCGCCGCGGTCGCCCGCCGCCCCAGCTCCTCGAAGCCGCGGCGTGCGATGGCCGACAGCAGCTCCAGGTGGGTGGCGAAGTAGCGGCGCGGGGCACCGTGCGAGACGCCTGCCCGGCGGGCGATCTCCCGGAGGGTGAGTGCCTGGGCGCCCTCGCGCGCCACGAGATCCACCCCGACGTCGATGAGCCGGGCCCGAAGTCCTGATGCGGATTCCTGCATAGACACTGTCTACCATGATCGAGTAGACAGTGTCTACGTCAGGGAGTGCGCAGAAGAAGGGGAAGGGAATGGGCAAGCCGCTCGGCACCGTTGTTTCAGACATGACTCAGGACGCCACCCAGAACGCACTGCTCGCGCTGCTCTCCGAGAGCCACGGCGGGGTGCTGGTCACCCTCAAACGCGACGGCCGGCCGCAGCTGTCGAACGTCGGCCACGCCTACTGTCCCGACGAACGGATCATCCGCGTCTCGATCACCGACGACCGCGCCAAGACCCGCAACCTGCGCCGGGACCCCAGGGCGTCGTACCACGTCACGACCCCCGACCGGTGGGCGTACACCGTCGCCGAGGGCACGGCCGACCTGGCGCCGGTCGCGCGGGACCCGTACGACGCCACGGTCGAGGAACTCGTCCGCCTCTACCGGGACGTCCTGGGCGAGCATCCCGACTGGGAGGACTTCCGGGCGGCGATGGTCCGGGACGGGCGGCTGGTGCTGCGGCTGCGCGTGGAGCGCGTGTACGGCATCGCGAAGGACGCCGACCGGGGCTGAGTAACCGTCACCTCCCCCTTCTGGCGTTAGGGTTGATCACCTGGGAGTGACGTGGGGACACGGGCGGGGGAGTGCGCGGCATGCTGGATCCGATTTCGCTGGGCGCGATCGGCGCGGTGCTCGGAGCGGTCGGTTCGGGCATGGCGAACGAGGCCGGCAAATGGGCCTGGGAGTCCGCGGGCGGCCTGGTCCGCCGCATCGCCGGACGCGAGGTGTCCGCGCCCAGCACACCGCGCGAACTGGACGACGTGGCCCGCCTGGTGCACGAACGGGTGCACACGGATCCCCAACTCGCCCGCTCATGGGCTCAGTTCGCCCGCGGCGTCCGACTTCCCGGCGCGCCCGGCGCTGCCCTCGACCGCCCCTGTCTGCCCGCGGCACCGCGCTTCTTCACGGACCGCCAGCAGGCCCTGAAGCACCTAGACAAGGAAGCGGCCCGGCCCTTCGAGGGACGCCCGAGGCTCGCCCTGCTGCACGGCCCGGAAGGCATCGGCACCAGCACGCTCGCCCTCCACTGGGGCTGGCGGCAGACCGCCCGCTTCCCCGACGGGCAGCTGTACGCCGACCTGGGCACCCTCGCCCCCGAAGCGGTCCTCGGCACGCTCCTGCGCCGACTCGGACTGCCGGACGAGGAGGTACCCCCGGCCGCTGCGGACCGCGCCGACCTCCTCCGGCGCTGTCTGACCGACCGGCGGCTGCTCCTCGTCCTCGACCACGCCCGGTCCGCGGCGCAGCTGCGACCGCTGCTTGCCTCGTCGCCCGGCGTCTTCACGATCGTCGTCGCCCGGCACCCGCTCGCCGGCTTCGACGCCCTGCGCATCCCCGTCGGCCCGCTGGCCAGGCGTGACGCCACCCGGCTGCTCACCGAACTCGTGGGCAGAGAGGCGATCAGCGCGGCCCGCGCCACCCTGCCCGCCGTCCTCGACCGCTGCGCCGGCTCGCCGTACGCCCTGCGCGCCGCCGCACTCCGACTGACCTCCCCGCCCGAGCGCCTGGAGGCCCCCGCCATGCCCGAGGCCGACCCCGTCCGCACCGCCGCCGACGACGCCTACCGCGCGCTCACGCCGGACGCGGCCCGGCTCTACCGCCTCGCCGGTCTGCGTGCCTGGCCCGCCCTCGACGCCCCGGCCGCCGCGCGCGCCGCGGAACTCGACGAGTCGCAGGCCGCCCGCCACCTGGAGGCCCTCGCCGACGCCCTGCTCGTCGAACGCACCGACAGCGGCCGCTACCGCTACCGCCCCTCCGTCCGCGCGCACGCCGAACGCACGGCGGCCACCGTCGACGGCATCGCGGCCTGCTCGGCGGCCGTCGCCCGGGTCGTCCATCGCTACCGCGATCTGGCGGTCGGCGCGTCCAGGGCGGCGTTGCCGGAGAGCTGGCGGGTGCCGTCCGCCGACTCACCGGTGACCTTCCCGGACCGGGGCGCGGCCGTCGCCGCCCTCGCCGCGGAGGCGACCGGGCTCGTCGAGGCGGTGCACGCGGCCGAGGAGTTCCGCGACCGGGACACGGTCGTCCTGCTCTGCCGCGCCCTGTGGCCCCTCCAGCTGAAGGCCGGTCACCACGAGGTGCTGCTGCCCGCGCTCCGCGCCGGGGTGCGCGTCGCCGACGAGCACGTCCCCGGCACCCGGACGGCCGGCGCCCTGCACGCCCAACTGGCCCACACTCTCACCGAGTTGCGCCGCTGGGACGAGGCGGAACCCGAGGCGGTCGCCGCCGCGCGCGACGAACAGAGCGCCGGACACGTACGCGGCCACGCCTCCGCCGTCGAGTTCCTCGGCCTGCTGCGGCTGCGGCAGTGGCGGTTCGACGAGGCGTACACCTGCTTCGAGGAGGCGTACGGCATCCTCGACGCCATCGGCCCCGACGACGAGGGGGCGGCCGATCTCCCGCGCGCCCGCGCCCTGTTGGAGCGGCACCGGGGCCGTGCCCTGCGTGGCCTGGGGCGCCGGGCCGAGGCGGTCGAACGGCTGCAGCGGGCCCTGCGCTTCTTCCGGGACAGCGGCGAGGCATACAACACCGCCCGCACTCTGACCGACCTCGCCGAAACCCTCCTCGACGGGGGTGAGCCGGCAGCGGCGCTCCCCCTGATCGACGAGGCGCTCGCGGCGCTCGGGCGGGAGAACGCCGCGTATCACGTGGCGCTCCTGCGGGTGTTGCGGGAGCGGTGCGTCACGCAGGAGTGACCGTCACCGGGTGGACCGTCGCCCCTGTGCGGACGCTCAGCCCCTGCTCGACAAGCTCCGCCGGCGACCTGCCCGCCCCCAGCCATGCATGCAGCGCCGACGCGTACACCGCCGGATCGGCATGCGCACCCGGCCCGGCCTCCAGTCGCAGCAGCGCCCCGGCACGGGTGCGGACGACGCAGGTTCCGGGACCGGTGACATACGCGGCGAGCGCGCACTGCGGATGCCGGCCGAGGATCTCCGCCGTCCAGTGGGCGGGGGAGACGAAGCGGGGGTCGTGGGCGGACCCGTACCGGAACACCACGTCCGCGAGCGCGAGTTGGTCGACCTCACGGGTGTCCTCGTGGACGGCCGTGTGCGCGTGGCCGGTGGTGTCGTACGGCGCCGGGTGCGGGCCCGCGTACCGGGTGACCGCGACCCCGCCGGCGCCAGGGAGCCGGGTGAGCACACTCATCGGCACGGAGTGCGCGGCGGGCTCGTACGGCGGAAGAGGGAGCGGTTCGAGGCGGGCGGGGACGGCGGGTTCGGGGATGCCGATCAGGTCGTAGAAGAGGCGTCGCAGGCGGGCCGCCGACTCGCCGGGGAAGGAACTGACGAACTCGGCTGGTTCGGGCCGTGGTTGGTGCCGGTCCAGCAGCGTCTCGATCTGGGGGCGCAGGGGAAGTGCGGGATCCAGGCAGGGCGCGGTGCGGACGAAGGCATGCGCCGGCGCGTCGGGGGCGAGCCCGGCGAGGGGCGCGGCGCCCAGGAGCACCGGGGTGCCGAGTGCGGCGGCGTAGTACGTGACCGAGCCGTGGTCACCGAGCACGGCGTCGGCGGCGATCAGTGCCTGCCGCCAGCCTTCCAGGGGGTCGATCAGAGCCAGGCCCGCACGTCGGGCGCGGTCGAGCCAGGCGCGGATCTGTCCGGGGCCGTGCCCGTGCCAGATGTTGGGGTGCAACACGGCCGCGAGACGGTACTCGTCGGCCGGGAACTCCGAGGTCAGGCGTGGCAGCAGGGAGGGCAGCAGGTCATCGGCGCCGCCGTCCCCGAACAGCGAGTCCGGGTTCCAGGTGGAGTTCAGGACGATCAGGCGCTGCCCCCGTGCGACCCCGAGGGCGCGGCGGAAGCGCTCGCGGTAGGGGCGGGCCGCCAGCATGCGGTCCCAGCAGGGGTCCCCGGCGAGTACGGCCGTGTGCGCGGCCTCGGGGCAGACGGTGCGCAGCCGCTCGTACTGCTCGGGGTGGGAGAGGACGAGGGCGTCGGCGACCGTCGCGCCGCGCTCGTCGAGCAACCACTCCGGGGACAACCCGAAGACCGGTTCTGACCCGGCTCGCCGCCCGTCGGGTGTCGGGTGTCGGGTGTCGGGTGTCGGGTGTCGGGTGTCGGGTGTCGGGTGTCGCCAGCCTCTTAGTATATCCGACACCATGGGACAATATGGCCAACAGTCCATCAATTGACCGGAGTTGACCGCCGAAGCTCGCGGAGACGGCGAGTGCGACCGGTGTCTCGATCGCCTGCTCCCACGGCACCACGGGCACTCCCGTGTCCGCCAGCAACTCGGCGACCCCCGCCCGGAACGCCGACGACCCGGGGCACGTCGCCAGCAACTGCACCCGAAGGTCGTCGTGGAACAGCGGAAGCACGTCCAGCAGCCGGGTCGCGGAGGTCACGTTGTGCACCACCAGGAGGACCTTCCGGGTCTGTCCCCGTGTCGCCCACCGTGCCGCGTCGTCCCCGACCGGCACGCGTATCCATCCGGCCCCCGTCACGTGCCCGTCCGCCTCTCGTCCCCGGTCGCATGATCGGGCAACGATAGTCAACGCCCGTCTGAGGCGCCCCGCCGGGCCGCAGGACCAGGACGCCGGACGGAGGGCCTATGGCCGATGGTGCCGGCGCACGGGAGCCGCCTACGCTGCCGAGTGGATCAACGCCGATCAGATGGAGGGTCGACCATGCCGGTCAACGGCCGCAGCCACATCCGTATCGCCCGCCCGTCCCGGGACCTCGCCGCGGCGGAGCGGTTCTGGGCCGAAGGGCTGGGACTCGCCGTCGTATGGCGGGCCGTGGGTGGCGGGGAGCCGGGCGAGCACGATCTGTTGATGCTGGGCTGGCCGGACGCCGACTGGCATCTGGAGCTCGTCCACGACTCGGCCCACCCGGTCGAACCCCGCCCGACCGAGGAGGACCTCCTCGTCGTCTATGTGGACGGCCCTGTGCCGGACGACCTGGTGGCCCGGCTGGAGCGGCACGGCGGCAAGCGGGTCGTGTCGCCCAACCCGTACTGGAACGAGTGGGGAGTCACGGTCGAGGACCCGGACGGGTACCGGCTGGTGCTGTGCAGGAGGGCCTGGTCGAACGAGGGCGCATGACGCGGGCGTGACCCGGGCCCCCGGCGCTGTCCTCGCGTCCGGAGGCCCGAGTCACCCGAGCCAGGGATCAGGCTGCGACCGTCTCCCGCTGGGCCCCCTTGTCGGAGGCACGTTCGCCGAGCTGTTCCGTCGGGACCTTGGCGGTCTCGCGGGCGGAGAGGGCGGCCACGATCGGGGGCACGCAGAGGGCCGCCGTGAAGAAGGCCACGGCGGACCAGTCGTCGCCGTCCGGGCCGGCGATCTGCGCGGCGAAGGTGACCGCGAAACCGGCTACCGCGAAGCCGATCTGGGTGCCGATGGCCATGCCGGACAGCCGGACCCGGGTGGAGAACATCTCGCCGTAGAAGGAGGGCCACACGCCGTTCGCGGCGCTGTAGACCACACCGAAGGCGATGATGCCCAGCAGCAGGGTCAGCGGGTAGGAGCCGGTGGAGATCGCCCACAGGTAGAGGAACATCGTCACCGCGCTGCCGGCCGCGCCGATCAGGTACACCGGGCGGCGCCCGATGCGGTCCGAGAGCGTGGCCCACAGCGGGATCGCGCCGAGCGCGACCAGGTTGGCGAGCGCGCCCACCCACAGCATGGCGGACCGGTCCATCCCGACCGCGTCGCTGGTGGCGTACGACAGTGCCCACACCGTGAAGATCGTGCTGACCGAGGCGACCAGCGCACCGGCGATCACCCGTAGCACGTCCGCCCAGTGCTCCCGCATCAGCACGGCGAGCGGCAGCTTGACGACGCCCTCGGAGGCGGCCTGCTGCTCGAAGGCCGGCGTCTCGTCCAGCTTGCGGCGGATGACGTAGCCGACGACGGCGACCGCGATGCTCATCCAGAACGGAACGCGCCAGCCCCACGAGAGCAGCTGCTCCTCCGGGAGCGCGGCGACCGGGATGAAGACCAGGGTGGCCAGCAGCTGCCCGCCCTGGGTGCCGCTGAGCGTGAAGCTGGTGAAGAAGCCGCGCCGGTGCGGCGGCGCGTGTTCCAAGGTCATCGAGTTGGCGCTGGCCTGCTCACCCGCCGCCGAGATGCCCTGGAGCACCCGGCAGAGCACCAGCAGGACGGGGGCGAGGGTGCCGACCTGGTCGCGGGTCGGCAGACAGCCGATGAGGAACGTCGACACGCCCATCAGGATCAGCGTGAAGACCATGATCTTCTTACGTCCCAGCCGGTCGCCGTAGTGACCGAGGAACAGCGCGCCGACCGGCCGGGCCGCGTACGCCACACCGAACGTGGCCAGCGAGAGCAGGGTCGCCGTCGCCGGGTCGGACTCGTCGAAGAAGACCTCGGGGAAGATCAGCGCGGCGGCGCTGCCGTAGATGAAGAAGTCGTAGTACTCCAGGGCGCTGCCGATCCAGGCAGCCATGGCCGCTTTCTTCGGCTGGCCGACGGCGGTGTCGGGGACGGACACAGGGGTGCTCCTTCGAGGGAACTCCACCTTACGGGGAGTGAGTGCAGAGGAGAGGTGCCGGATCCCTGGGGTGACGGGGCGGCCGACCGGAAGCTAACCGGTTAATTAACCCACTGGATAGTTAGTAGCGGATGGCTACGGATGGTGCGCCGAGGTTTCCCGGGTGTCAAGAGGTCGAGCCGAAGGATCTTGTCGCGCGGGGCGGCCGGACCGGCCCCTGGTCGGTCCTGTGCCGGTCCTCGGTCAGTCCTCCGCCCGCGGTGCCGTCAGGTACGCGATCACCATGTCGCCGAGCATCGTGCGGTAGTGCTCGCGCTGCGCCGGATCCACCAGGTCGCGGCCGAACAGGGCGCCGAAGGTGTGCCGGTTGGAGACCCGGAAGAAGCAGAAGGAGCTGATCATCGCGTGCAGGTCGACGGCGTCCACGTCGGCCGTGAACAGGCCGGACCGCTGCCCCGACTCGAGGATCCGGCGGATCACGTCCAGCGCGGGCGAGCCGATCTTGGCGAGCTTCTCGGAGGCGGCGATGTGCTCGGCCCCGTGGATGTTCTCGATGCTGACCAGGCGGATGAAGTCCGGGTGCTGCTCATGGTGGTCGAAGGTGAGTTCCGCCAGCCGGCGGATGGCCGCGACCGGGTCCAGGTGCTCGACGTCGAGCTGCTGCTCGGTCTCCCGGATCACGCCGTACGCCCGCTCCAGTACGGCCGTGAACAGCTGTTCCTTGCCGCCGAAGTAGTAGTAGATCATCCGCTTCGTGGTGCTGGTGCGGGCGGCGATGTCGTCGACCCGGGCCCCGGCGAAGCCCACCCGGGCGAACTCCTGCGTCGCGACGTCGAGGATCTCGGCCTGGGTGCGGGCGGCGTCACGGGTCCGCCCGTTGCTGCGTGCCGGCTCTTCGACGCTGGTCATCGGCTTCCTTCGGCGAGGGGCGAGCGTGCCCCGGTGGCCCACCCGCGTGCCGGTGATTGTAGAAGCCCGGCCGTCTCCGGTGCCGGGGCAGCCCTTCCCAAGCTCCGGTCCGCCTGCTATTACTAACTCACCAGTTCGTACATTAGTGAGCCGCTCAGGAGGTCCGGTGGGCAAGGACGCCAAGGACTCGTATCTCGTCGGGCTGATCGGTTCCGGCATCGGCCCGTCGCTCAGCCCGGCGCTGCACGAGCGGGAGGCCGACCGGCAGGGCCTGCGCTATCTGTACCGGCTCATCGACATCGACGCGCTCGGCGTCCCGCCGCAGGCGGTGGGCGACCTGGTGCGGGCCGCCCGCGACCTCGGCTTCGACGGGCTCAACATCACGCACCCGTGCAAGCAGCTCGTCATCGAGCACCTGGACGCGCTCGCCCCGCAGGCCGAGGCGCTGGGCGCGGTCAACACCGTCGTCTTCGAGGACGGCCGGGCCGTCGGCCACAACACGGACGTCACCGGCTTCGCCGCCTCCTTCGCCCGGGGGCTGCCGGACGTACCGCTGGAGCGGGTCGTGCAGCTGGGTGCCGGTGGCGCGGGGGCGGCGGTCGCACACGCCATGCTGACCCTCGGCGCCGGGCGGGTCACCGTCGTCGACGCGCTGGGCGACCGGGCCGGCGATCTCGCCGCCTCCCTGAACCGGCACTTCGGTGCCGGCCGGGCCGTCGGCGCCACCCCGGACGCGCTGGCCACACTGATCGGCCGCGCCGACGGCCTCGTCCACGCCACCCCCACCGGCATGGCCGCCCACCCCGGCCTGCCCCTCCCGGCCGAACTGCTCCACCCGGGGCTGTGGGTCGCCGAGGTCGTCTACCGCCCGCTGGAGACGGAGCTGCTGCGCACGGCCCGGGCGATCGGCTGCGCCGCTTTGGACGGGGGCGGGATGGCCGTGTTCCAGGCCGCCGACGCCTTCCGCCTGTTCACGGGACGTGAGCCCGACAGCACGCGGATGCTCGCGGACATCGCCGAACTCGCGGGCGCCGTCGGAACCCCCAGGTAACAGAGGCAGGAAGAGGTACCGGCATGCGCACGTCCATCGCCACCGTCTCCCTCAGCGGATCCCTCACCGAGAAGCTCACCGCGGCCTCCCGGGCCGGCTTCGACGGGGTGGAGATCTTCGAGAACGACCTGCTGGCCAGCCCCCTCACTCCCGAGGAGATCCGCGCCCGCTGCGCCGACCTCGGCCTCACCGTCGACCTCTACCAGCCGATGCGGGACATCGAGGCCGTGCCCGCCGACGAGTTCGCCCGCGGTCTGCGCCGAGCCCGGCACAAGTTCGAGGTGATGCGGCGGCTCGGCGCCGACACCGTCCTCGTCTGCTCCAGCGTGCACCCGCTCGCCGTGGACGACGACGCGCTCGCCGCGTACCACCTGCGCCAACTCGCCGACCTGGCCCAGCAGTTCGGCATCCGGGTGGCGTACGAGGCACTCGCCTGGGGACGGCACGTCAGCACGTACGACCATGCCTGGCGCATCGTCGAGGCAGCCGACCACCCGGCGCTCGGCACCTGCCTGGACAGCTTCCACATCCTGTCCCGCGGCTCGGACCCCAAGGGCATCGAGGACATCCCCGGCGAGAAGATCTTCTTCCTCCAGCTCGCCGACGCCCCGCTGCTCGCGATGGACGTCCTCCAGTGGAGCCGCCACTACCGCTGCTTCCCCGGCCAGGGCGGCTTCGACGTCGCCGGCCTCGTACGCCACGTCCTGCGCACGGGATACGACGGCCCGCTCTCGCTGGAGGTCTTCAACGACGTCTTCCGCCAGGCCGAGGCAGGCCCGACCGCCGTCGACGCCCACCGCTCTCTGCTGGTCCTCCAGGAGACGGTCGGCGTCGCCACCCCGCCCCCGCCCGTCGTCCCCACCGGCGTCGCCTTCGCCGAACTGGTCACGCCGGACGCCGAGCCGGTCTCGGCCGTCCTCGGCGCCCTGGGCTTCGCCCGCACCGCACGGCACCGCAGCAAGCCGGTCGACCTCTGGCAGCAGGGCGAGGCCAGGATCCTGGTCAACACCTCGGGCGCCGCACGCCGGGACGGCACCGGACTCGCCGCGATCGGCCTGGAGTCCCCCGACCCGGCCGGCGCCGCCCGCCGCGCCGAGGCACTCCTGGCCCCCGTCCTGCCCCGCCGCCGCGCCCCGGAGGACGCCCCGCTCGACGCGGTCGCGGCACCCGACGGCACGCAGCTCTTCTTCTGCGCGAGGGCGCGGAACGAACTGCCCGACTGGCGCGCCGACTTCACGGACGCCGCACACGAGGCCGGAACGCCGGGCGTCCACGGCATCGACCACCTCGCCCTCACCCAGCCCTGGCACCACTTCGACGAGGCGACCCTCTTCCACCGCAGCGTCCTCGGCCTGCACGCCCAGGAGAGCGTCGACGTCGCCGACCCGTACGGCCTGCTGCGCAGCCGCGCCGTCACCAACGCCGACGGGAGTGTGCGGATCGCCCTGAGCGTCGGCGCGGCGCCCACCGACGACCCGGTGCACGCCCAGCACATCGCGCTGGCCACGGACGACGTGGTCACCGCGGCGCGCGGCTTCCGGGCCTCGGGTGGCCGGCTGCTGCCGATCCCCGCCAACTACTACGACGACCTGGCGGCGCGGTACGAGTTCGCCGACGGCGAGCTGGAGACGTATCGCGAGCTGGGCATCCTCTACGACCGTGACGCGCACGGCGAGTTCCGGCACTGCTACACCGTGACGGTCGGCCGCGTCTTCTTCGAGCTGGTGCAGCGGGACGGCTACCGGGGATACGGCGCCCAGAACGCGCCGGTGCGGCTGGCCGCCCAGCACGCCGGGCGGGCGGTCATTGGCGGCTGACGGTCCGGGTCACGCCGGCGATGACCGTCGTGGCCAGGATCCAGCCGGTGAGGACGAGGACGTACGCCAGCGCCTGCTGACCGCCCTCCGGGGCGAACGCCGGCTCCTGCCCGAAGGAGATCACCGGCAGCAGCAGGTCGAGGGTGTAGAACACCGGGTTGAAGTGCGGTGCCTCGTCCGCCTTCAGCGCCGGGGGCGCGTGCACCGCGAAGGCGACGGAGCCGATGGCGAGCAGCGACAGCAGCCAGCCGAGCGCACGCATCGGGCGGAATCCGTAGCCCACGGTGGCGTCCTGGACGTGGCCCCACAGGCGGCCGTACCAGGGCAGCGTGGTGCGGTGGCGGCGCTGCTTGGCGAGCTGGACGAGACGGGCGGCGTGGTCGTCGCCGGTGCGGCGGTACGCGGCGGTCAACTGCTCGTAGCCGTGCGGGTCGAAGGTGTCGTCGTCCCGCTCCAGCATGGGCAGCCGCTGCTCGGGTGGCACGTGCGGGGTCAGGGAGACGTAGGTGAGGTCGAGGAGACGGACCTGGTCCGGCAGCATCTCCGGATCCAGGTTGAGGTGCTCTATCTGGGAGCGGCGCAGATTGAGCATGCCCTCGATCTGAGGGCCCGTGCGCAGCCACACTTCGCCGATGACACTGCTGCTCGCCCGCATCGCGGTGCCGCCTGGGTTGGAGAGCCGGCTGCGGAGCAGGTCGAGCCGACCGGGTATGCGGGCGCCCCGCAGATCGATGCGGCCGTATGCGCTCAGCCGCCTGCACAGGACGTTGGCGCCCACCTCGAGAGCCTCGGCGTTGAGGACGAAGCCGCCGGGATGGCGGAGCTCGGCTTCCTCCAGCCGCAGCGAGCCGCTGACCGTGGCGCCGTTGAGACGGATCTCGCCGCGCGTGCGCAGACGCGACGCGCACAGATCCTCCCCGACGGTCACCTGGTGGAGCTGGAGGACCGGATCCACGGTTCCCTCCGGCGCCGTGACCTCGGCACCCTCCAGGTACAGCGCCCCGGCGATCTGCGCCCCGCCGAGCCGTACCCGCCCCCCGAACCGGCACTCCGTCAGCCGCAGTCCGCCGTCGACCCGCATCCGCGCGGCCGCCAGCCCGGGCAGCCGGGACCCGGTCAGATTGAGGTACTTCAGCTGGGCGCCGGAGAGGTCCGGGACGTCGTCGAAGTGACAGTGACTCAGACGCGCGACGCTGTCGATCGTCGCGTACCGCACGTCCAGTACACCGGTGATCCGCGCGCCCGCCACCTTGAGGGCGGCCACCTCTCCGCTCTCCACGGGTCCGTCGAGCAGCAGAGCTCTCAACACCGCGGCGCGCACCGTCCGTAGCGTCCCCCAGTCGGCCCCGTCGAGCGGGTCCTCGTCCGCCGCCTCGCGGAAGTCCACGGCCGCACCCTTGGGAAAGGCCTGCCACACCCGCAGCTCGGCCGGCGTCAGATCGTTGATCTCCATCAGCCGGGACTCTGACGCCGGCCGCCCCACCTGTCAACTCCGCCCCGGGAGTTACGGCCGGGTGTTCCAGTCGGCGATCACGGGACGCCCGTGCTCCGTCGAGAGCCGGCTCACCGTGCCCGTCGCCAGCTGGAACAGGCGCCCCTGCGCCGGGGCGAGCCCCAGTCGGCGGGCCGTCACCACGCGCAGGAAGTGGCCGTGCGCCACGAGGACGACGTCGCCGTCGAGCAGCGCCACGTCCACCCGCGACAGCACCCGGTCGGCCCGTGCGCCCACCTCGGCCGGGGATTCCCCGGGGTGACCGTCCGGGCCGGGCGGCACTCCGTCGGTCCACAGGTACCAGTCGGGGCGGGAGCGGTGGATGGTGGCGGTGGTGACGCCCTCGTAGCCGCCGTAGTCCCATTCGTGCAGGTCCGGGTCCGGTACGGCGCCGGACACGCCCGCCAGTTCGGCGGTGCGGGCCGCGCGGCGCAGCGGGCTGGTGAGGGCCAGGGAGAAGGAGCGGCAGGAGAGGAGCGGGGCCAGCGACTTGGCCTGTTCCTCTCCGGCCGCGGTGAGGGGCAGGTCGGTCCAGCTGGTGTGCTGTCCCGACCTGCTCCACTCCGTTTCTCCGTGGCGGACCAGGTAGAGATCCCCCACGGCGGGCTACTTCTTCGACTCGACGGCGTGCCCGCCGAACTGGTTGCGCAGCGCCGCGATCATCTTCATCTGCGGGGAGTCGTCCTGACGGGACGCGAACCGCGCGAAGAGGGAGGTGGTGATCGCGGGCAGCGGCACGGCGTGGTCGATGGCCGCCTCGACGGTCCACCGTCCCTCGCCGGAGTCCTGCGCGAAGCCCTTCAGCCTCTCCAGGTGCTCGTCCTCGTCGAGGGCGTTCACCGCGAGGTCCAGCAGCCAGGAACGGATGACCGTGCCCTCCTGCCAGGAGCGGAAGACCTCGCGGACGTTGTCCACCGACTCGACCTTCTCCAGCAGCTCCCAGCCCTCGGCGTAGGCCTGCATCATGGCGTACTCGATGCCGTTGTGGACCATCTTCGCGAAGTGCCCGGCGCCCACCTTGCCCGCGTGGACATAGCCGTACGGCCCCTCCGGCTTGAGCGCCTCGAAGATCGGCTTGAGCCGGTCGACGTGCTCCTTCTCGCCGCCCACCATCAGGGCGTAGCCGTTCTGCAGGCCCCACACACCGCCGGACACGCCCGCGTCGACGAAGCCGATGCCGTGCGCGCTCAGCTCCTTGGCGTGCTGCTCGTCGTCCGTCCAGCGGGAGTTGCCGCCGTCGACCACGGTGTCGTAGGGCTTGAGGAGGCTGCCCAGCTGGTCGATCACGAGCTGGGTGGGCCGGCCGGCCGGGACCATGACCCAGACCGTGCGCGGCGCGTCGAGCCGGTCGACGAGGTCGGCCAGGCTCGCGACGTCGGACAGTTCGGGGTTGGTGTCGTAGCCGACGACCGTGTGGCCGGCGTTGCGCAGACGCTCGCGCATGTTGCCGCCCATCTTGCCGAGACCAACAAGACCGATCTGCATGTCAGTTCACTTCCTTGAGTTCACGGTAGGCGGCCACGAGGGCGGCGGTGGACGAATCGAGACCGGGGACCTCGGCCCCCGTGGTGAGGGCGGGCTCGACCCGCTTGGCGAGGACCTTGCCCAGCTCGACGCCCCACTGGTCGAAGGAGTCGATGTTCCAGACGGCGCCCTGCACGAAGACCTTGTGCTCGTAGAGGGCGACCAGCTGGCCGAGGACCGACGGGGTCAGCTCCGGGGCGAGGATCGTGGTGGTGGGGTGGTTGCCGAGGAAGGTGCGGTGCGGGACCTGCTCCTCGGGCACTCCCTCCGCGCGCACCTCGTCCGCGGTCTTGCCGAAGGCCAGCGCCTGGCCCTGCGCGAAGAGGTTGGCCATCAACAGATCGTGCTGCGCCCCCAGTTCGTCGCTCAGTTCGGCGACCGGCCGGGCGAAGCCGATCAGGTCGGCCGGGATCAGCCGGGTGCCCTGGTGGATCAGCTGGTAGTAGGCGTGCTGTCCGTTGGTGCCGGGCGTGCCCCACACCACCGGACCGGTCTCCCAGCCCACGACCTGGCCGTCGCGGTCGACCGACTTGCCGTTGGACTCCATGTCCAGCTGCTGGAGATACGCCGTGAACTTCGACAGGTAGTGCGAGTACGGCAGCACCGCATGCGACTCGGCGCCGAAGAAGTTGACGTACCAGATGCCCAGCAGGCCCAGGATCAGCGGGGCGTTGGCCTTGGCGGGCGCGGTGCGGAAGTGCTCGTCGACGGTGTGGAAGCCGTCGAGCATCTCCCGGAAGCGCTCCGGGCCGATGGCGATCATCAGGGACAGGCCGATCGCCGAGTCGTAGGAGTAGCGGCCGCCGACCCAGTCCCAGAACTCGAACATGTTGTCCGGGTCGATGCCGAAGTCCGTCACCTTCTCGGCATTCGTCGACAGGGCGACAAAGTGCTTGGCGACCGCCTTGTCCTCGCCGCCGAGCCCGGCCAGCAGCCAGGAGCGGGCCGAGGTGGCGTTGGTGATCGTCTCGATCGTGGTGAACGTCTTGGACGCGACGACGAACAGCGTCTCCGCCGGGTCCAGGTCACGGACCGCCTCATGGAGGTCGGCGCCGTCGACGTTGGACACGAACCGGAACGTCAACTCCCGTGCCGTGAACGGGCGAAGAGCCTCGTACGCCATCGCGGGCCCGAGGTCGGAGCCGCCGATGCCGATGTTGACGACATTGCGGATACGACGGCCCGTGTGGCCGGTCCACTCACCGGAGCGGACACGGTCCGCGAACGCGCTCATCTTGTCGAGCACCGCGTGCACCTCGGGCACGACGTTCTCGCCGTCCACCTCGATCACGGCCTCGCGCGGCGCCCGCAGCGCGGTGTGCAGCACCGCCCGGTCCTCGGTGACGTTGATCCGCTCGCCGCGGAACATCGCGTCCCGCAGCCCGGACACGTCGGTGGCGGCGGCCAGTTCCCGCAGCAGGGCGAGCGTCTCGTCGGTGATCAGCTGCTTGGAGTAGTCGATGCGCAGATCACCGACGCGTACGACGTACCGCTCGGCGCGGGAGGGATCGGCCGCGAACAGCTCACGCAGCCGCGGGCGCTGGAGCACGTCCGCGCGGTGGTCCTCCAGGGCCGCCCACTCGGGGCGCCGGGTGAGCCGGGGAGTCTCAGACATGAGAGGGGTTCTCCTTGGTGGCCTCGCCCCGCAGGGCGATGGCGTACATCTCGTCCGCGTCGAGGCGCCTGAGCTCCTCGGCGATGAGTTCGGAGGTGGTGCGGACCTTCAGCGCCAGGGTGCGGGACGGCTGGTCCGGCAGGGACAGCGTGGCCAGCGGGCCCTCGGGGCGGTCGATGACGATCTCGCCGTTCTCGGTGCCCAGGCGCACGCCGGTGACGACCGGTCCGGCGGTCACGACCCGTTCGGCCGTGACGTGCAGGCGGGCTTCCAGCCAGCGGGCCAGCAGCTCGGCGGCCGGGTTGTCGGCCTCGGCCTCCACCACGGCCGAGATGATCGGCACCCGAGCCTGGTCCAGGGCCGCGGCGAGCATGGAGCGCCACGGGGTGAGCCGGGTCCAGGCGAGGTCGGTGTCGCCGGGTGCGTAGGAGCGCGCGCGGGCCTCCAGCTCCGCCTGCGGGTTCTCGGTGGTGTAGAGATCGGTGATCCGGCGCTGCGCCAGCGCGCCCAGCGGATCCTTCGCGGGGTTCTCCGGCGCCTCCACCGGCCACCACACCACGACCGGCGCGTCCGGCAGCAGCAGCGGCAGCACCACCGAGTCGGCGTGCTCGGACACCTCGCCGTACATCCGCAGCACGACCGTCTCGCCGGTACCGGCGTCGGCGCCCACCCGGACCTCGGCGTCCAGGTGCGAGCGGGTGCGGTCACGCGGGGTACGGGCGTGCCGCTTGATCACGACCAGGGTGCGCGCGGGGTGCTCGTGCGAGGCCTCCTCGGCGGCCTTGATCGAGTCGTACGCGTTCTCCTCGTCCGTGACGATCACCATCGTCAGGACCATGCCCACGGCCGGTGTGCCGATCGCGCGGCGGCCCTGCACCAGCGCCTTGTTGATCTTGCTTGCCGTGGTGTCGGTCAGGTCGATCTTCATGGCCTGCGCCAGCTCCGTCCGTCTCGTGCGAGCATCTCGTCGGCTTCCTCGGGTCCCCAGCTCCCGGACGCGTACTGCGCCGGCTTGCCGTGGGAGTCCCAGTAGTCCTCGATCGGGTCGAGGATCTTCCAGGACTCTTCCACTTCCTGGTGACGGGGGAACAAATTGGCGTCACCGAGGAGGACATCCAGGATGAGCCGCTCGTACGCCTCCGGGCTGGACTCCGTGAACGACTCGCCGTAGGCGAAGTCCATCGTCACGTCCCGGATCTCCATCGAGGTGCCCGGCACCTTGGAGCCGAACCGCACCGTCATGCCCTCGTCCGGCTGGACACGGATGACGATCGCGTTCTGCCCGAGCTCCTCGGTGGCGGTGGAGTCGAAGGGGGAGTGCGGCGCCCGCTGGAAGACGACCGCGATCTCGGTGACCCGCCGCCCGAGCCGCTTGCCGGTGCGCAGGTAGAACGGCACACCCGCCCAGCGCCGGTTGTCGACGTTCAGCTTGACCGCGGCGTACGTGTCGGTCTTCGAGCGCGCGTCGATACCGTCCTCCTGGAGGTACCCGACCACCTGCTCGCCGCCCTGCCAGCTCGCCGCGTACTGCCCGCGCACGGTGTGGCTGCCCAGGTCCTCCGGCAGCTTCACCGCCTTGAGCACCTTCAGCTTCTCGGTGAGCAGCGAGGCGGCGTCGAAGGCGGCCGGCTCCTCCATGGCGGTCAGCGCCATCAGCTGGAGCAGGTGGTTCTGGATGACGTCACGGGCCGAGCCGATGCCGTCGTAGTAGCCCGCCCGGCCGCCGATGCCGATGTCCTCGGCCATCGTGATCTGCACGTGGTCGACATACGACCGGTTCCAGATCGGCTCGAACATCTGGTTGGCGAACCGCAGCGCCAGGATGTTCTGGACGGTCTCCTTGCCCAGGTAGTGGTCGATCCGGAAGACCTGCTCCGGGTCGAACACGTCGTGCACGATCGCGTTCAGCTCCTGGGCGCTCGTGAGGTCGTGGCCGAACGGCTTCTCGATGACCGCCCGCCGCCAGGACCCCTCGGGGGCGTCGGCCAGGCCGTGCTTCTTCAGCTGCCGTACGACCTCCGGGAAGAACTTCGGCGGTACGGAGAGGTAGAAGGCGTAGTTGCCGCTCGTACCGCGGGCCGCGTCCAGCTCGTCGACCGTCTGGCGCAGCTGCTTGAACGCCTCGTCGTCGTCGAAGGCCCCGGGGATGAACCGCATGCCCTCGGACAGCTGCTGCCAGACCTCCTCACGGAACTCCGTACGGGCGTGCTCGCGCACCGAGTCGTGCACGACCTGCGCGAAGTCCTCGTCCTCCCAGTCACGGCGGGCGAACCCGACGAGCGAGAAGCCCGGCGGCAGCATGCCGCGGTTGGCCAGGTCGTAGACGGCCGGCATCAGCTTCTTGCGGGACAGGTCGCCGGTGACCCCGAAGATGACGAGCCCGGACGGGCCCGCGATACGGGGCAGACGGCGGTCGCGCGCGTCGCGCAGGGGGTTGTCCCAGTCGGCGATCATTCTGCGTCAGCTCCCTTGCTGCCGAGCGACTTCTTCACGGCGTCCAACAGGTCCTGCCACGCCACCTCGAACTTGGCGACGCCCTCGTCCTCCAACCGGGTGACGACCTCGTCGTACGAGATCCCCAGCGCCTGAACGGCGGCCAGGTCGGCGCGGGCCTGCGCGTAACCGCCGGTGACCGTGTCGCCGGTGATCTCGCCGTGGTCGGCGGTGGCGTCGAGCGTGGCTTCGGGCATCGTGTTGACAGTGCCCGGCGCGACCAGTTCATCCACGTACAGGGTCGACTTGTACGCGGGGTCCTTCACCCCGGTGGAAGCCCACAGCGGGCGCTGCTTGTTGGCCTGGGCGCCGGTCAGGGCGGTCCAGCGGTCGCCGCCCCCGAAGACCTCCTCATAGGCCTCGTAGGCGAGACGGGCGTTGGCCAGCGCGGCCCTGCCCTTGAGCCCGAGGGCCGCGTCCGTACCGATCGCGGTCAGCCGCTTGTCGATCTCGGCGTCGACCCGGGAGACGAAGAAGGACGCCACGGAGTGGATGCCGGACAGGTCCAGGCCCTGCGCGGCGGCCTTCTCCAGGCCGGCCAGATAGGCGTCCATGACCTCGCGGTAGCGCTCCAGGGAGAAGATCAGCGTGACGTTGACGCTGATGCCCTGGGCGATGACCTCGGTGATGGCGGGCAGACCTGCCCTGGTCGCCGGGATCTTGATCATCACGTTGGGGCGGTCGACCAGCCAGGCCAGCTGCCTGGCCTCGGCGACGGTGGCCGCCGTGTCGTGGGCGAGCCGCGGGTCGACCTCGATGGAGACCCGGCCGTCCCGCCCGTGGGTGGCGTCGTACACGGGCCGCAGGATGTCGGCGGCGGCGCGCACGTCGGCGGTGGTCATCATGCGCACGGCCTCGTCGACCGTGACGCCCCGCACCGCGAGGTCGGCGAGCTGCTCCTCGTAGCCCTCACCGGAGCCGATGGCGGCCTGGAAGATGGACGGGTTGGTGGTGACGCCCACGACGTTCCTGTTCGCGACGAGTTCGGCGAGGTTGCCGGACTCGATCCGCTTGCGCGACAGGTCGTCCAGCCAGATCGAGACGCCTTCGTCGGAGAGGCGCTTCAGGGTTCGGGCGGTCGCGGTTGCTTCGGTGGTCACTGTGCTCAACTTCTCTCTGGCGTTCGGATCAACCGCGGGCGAGGGCAAGGGACTCCCTCGCGGCGACGGCGACGTTCTCAGGGGTGAAGCCGTACTCGGCGAACAGGGTCGCGGCATCCGCGGAGGCACCGAAGTGCTCCAGGGAGACGATGCGTCCCGCGTCGCCCACGAACCGGTACCAGGTCAGCCCGATACCGGCCTCGACGGCGACCCGCGCCTTCACGGCCGGCGGCAGGACGCTCTCGCGGTACTCGCGCGGCTGCTCCTCGAACCACTCCACCGACGGCATCGACACCACGCGGGTACCGATCCCGTCGGCCTCCAACCGCTCCCGCGCGGCGACGGCGAGCTGGACCTCGGATCCGGTGGCGATGAGGATCACCTCGGGCGTCTCGCCGGAGGACTCCGCGAGGACGTAACCGCCCTTCGCCGCATCGGGGTTGACGGGCAGCGTCGGCACACCCTGGCGGGTGAGCGCGAGCCCGTGCGGGGCCGGGTCGGTGGAGTGCCGCTTCAGGATCTCGGCCCAGGCGACCGCGGTCTCGTTGGCGTCGGCGGGGCGGACGATGTTCAGGCCCGGGATCGCCCGCAGCGAGGCCAGGTGCTCGACCGGCTGGTGGGTGGGGCCGTCCTCGCCGAGGCCGACGGAGTCGTGCGTCCAGACGAACGTCACCGGCAGCTGCATCAGCGCGGCCATGCGGACCGCGTTGCGCATGTAGTCGGAGAACACGAGGAACGTGCCGCCGTAGACGCGGGTGTTGCCGTGCAGGGCGATGCCGTTCATCTCGGCGGCCATCGAGAACTCGCGGATGCCGAAGTGGATGGTGCGGCCGTACGGGTCGGCCTCGGGCAGCGGGTTGCCCTTCGGCAGGAACGAACTCGTCTTGTCGATGGTGGTGTTGTTGGAGCCGGCGAGGTCGGCCGAGCCGCCCCACAGCTCCGGGACGACGGCGCCGAGGGCCTGGAGCACCTTGCCGGAGGCGGCCCGGGTGGCGACCGACTTGCCCTCCTCGAAGACCGGCAGGGCGTCCTCCCAGCCGTCGGGCAGCTGCCCGGCGACGATCCGGTCGAACAGCTGGGCCCGCTCGGGGTGGGTGGAGCGCCAGACGCCGAGCTGCTTGTCCCAGGCCGCGTGCGCCTCGGCACCCCGGTCGAGGGCGCGGCGGGAGTGGGCGAGGACCTCGTCTGCGACCTCGAAGGTCCGCTCCGGGTCGAAGCCGAGGATGCGCTTGGTGGCGGCGATCTCGTCGGCGCCGAGGGCGGAGCCGTGGGAGGCCTCCGTGTTCTGGGCGTTGGGGGCGGGCCAGGCGATGATCGTGCGCATGGCGATGATGGAGGGGCGCTCGGTCTCGGCCTGCGCCGCCCTGAGCGCCGCGTACAGCGCGTGGACGTCGATGTCGCCGCCCAGCGCGGGCTCGATCCGCTGCACGTGCCAGCCGTACGCCTCGTAGCGCTTCAGCACGTCCTCGGAGAACGCGGTCGCGGTGTCGCCCTCGATGGAGATGTGGTTGTCGTCGTAGAGGAAGACCAGGTTGCCGAGCTTCTGGTGGCCGGCGAGCGAGGACGCCTCGGCGGAGACGCCCTCCTCCAGGTCACCGTCGGAGACGATCGCCCAGATGGTGTGGTCGAACGGGGACTCGCCCTCCGGGGCCTCGGGGTCGAACAGGCCGCGCTCGTAACGGGCGGCCATCGCCATGCCGACGGCGTTGGCGACGCCCTGGCCGAGCGGGCCGGTCGTCGTCTCGACCCCCGCCGTGTGCCCGTACTCCGGGTGACCCGGCGTCTTCGAACCCTGGGTCCGGAAGGCCCTGAGGTCGTCGAGCTCCAGCTCGTACCCGGCGAGGAAGAGCTGGGTGTAGAGGGTCAGCGAGGTGTGGCCGGGGGAGAGGACGAAACGGTCCCGGCCGGTCCACTCGGGGTCGGCGGGATCGTGCCGCATCACCTTCTGAAAGATCGTGTACGCCGCCGGGGCGAGGCTCATCGCGGTGCCCGGGTGGCCGTTGCCGACCTGCTGAACGGCATCGGCCGCCAGGAGGCGGGCCGTGTCGACGGCACGCCGGTCGAGTTCGGTCCATTCGAAGCTGTCCGGTGTCTGCGTGCTCATCTTCAAAAGTCCTCGATCGCAGCGAAGTGGCTGGTCCAACGCGTTCAAAAGTAAAAGTCTGACTTTTATGAGGGAAGGTCGGCGTGTGTCACGCTGTGGTGAAAGTGGGACACCGCCGCCGGCGCAGCGCACGGCTGAGATGGGCGGCGCGCAACTGAGGCGGCACGAGACGGACATGGTGGACACAAGGGTCGAAGGCGGCGACGGAGGCGACGAAGGCGACGGAGGGATCAGAACGTTTCCCTTCCCCGTCGAGCTGAGCGTCGGCGGCGTCGGCATGCAGATCGGCCCGATGGGCGGCGGCGACCACGCCTGGCACGCCGACGAGGCGCCGCTGGAGCGTGTGCACCGCATCGACTTCCACGTCGTGATGCTCTTCAGCCGGGGGCCCGTACGCCACATGATCGACTTCACGGAGTACGAGGCGGGCCCCGGCGACCTGTTGTGGATCCGTCCCGGACAGGTCCATCGGTTCTCCCGGACCAGCGAGTACCGGGGGATCGTCCTTGCCATGCAGCCCGGCTTCCTGCCCCGCGCCACGGTCGAGGCCACCGGCCTCTACCGCTACGACCTCCCACCCCTGCTCCACCCCGACGAAGCCCAGCTCACCGCCCTGCGGTCGTCGCTGGCCCAACTCGGCGGCGAGTACGAGGACACGACGACCCTGCCCCTGAGCCTGCACACCGCGGTCCTGCGCCACTCACTGACGGCGTTCCTGCTGCGCCTGGCCCACCTCGCCGCGAGCTCGGCGGAGGCCGAGCGCCGCCAGGCCGACACGACCTTCACCCTCTTCCGGGACGCGGTCGAGCAGGGCTTCGCCACCAACCACAGCGTCAGCGCCTACGCCGACCAGCTCGGTTACTCCCGTCGCACCCTCGTCCGGGCCGTCCGCGCCGCCACCGGCCAGACGCCCAAGGGCTTCATCGACCGACGCGTGATCCTGGAGGCCAAGCGGCTCCTGGCGCACACGGACCTGCCGATCGGGCGGGTGGGCGCGGCGATCGGGTTCCCGGACGCCGCGAACTTCTCCAAGTTCTTCCACCAGCACACGGAGGTGACGCCGGCGGCGTTCCGGTCGGATCTGCGGTAGGGCTCCGCCGGGTGGGGCGGTGCGGAACCGTGGGCCGATTCGTTCGGGGGCTCGCTCATGGGCCCTGCCGGAGTGTGCCGCCGGTGGCCTCCGCCCAGTCGTCGGGGCCGCCCTCGAGGACGGTGACGTCATGGTCGCCGGTGCGTTGGAGAAGGCTGGCGGCGGTCATCGCGCGTACCCCGCGCGAGCAGTGCACCAGCGGGCTCGGCGGGGCCGAGTCCGGATGGGCGGCCAGGGTGCCGAGCTCGATATCGACGGCGCCGGGGATGTGCCCGGCTTCCCACTCGGACCGCTGGCGGACGTCGAGGACGGGACGGTCGTCGCCGACGCGGTCGGGCGTCACGACGTCGACGGTCTCCCGCTCGCCTCCGGCGGCCGTCCAGGCGTCCATGGTGAGATGTCCGCTGAGCCGCTCGTACCCGATCTTCAGGGCCTGCCAGGTGAGTTCGGCGAGGTCCTGGCCGGGCGCCGTGACGAGGACGAGCGGGGTGTCGTCGGGCAGCAGCCAGCCGAGCCAGGTCGCGAACTGGCCGCGCAGCTGGACGGAGAGGGCGCCGGGGATGTGGCCGGCGGCGAAGTCCTCGACCCGTCGTACGTCGACGATCCGCGCGCCCTCGCCGAGCAGGCGACGTACGTCGGCCGTGGACAGGGGCGGCAGCGGGGGCGCCGCGGCGAGCACGACAGGACCGCGCCGGTTCACCTCGGCCAGCCGGTCGAAGTACGCGGGATAGGACCCGAGGCCGCCGACCAGCCGCCGTACGAAACTGTCCTCGTCCGGCGCGCGGAGCAGGTCGTTGGCCCGCTTCTCGGCACCGATGGTGGTGGTGCGCTCGGCGCCCGGCGGCGCGGAGCAGAAGGACCCGGCGCCGTGCGTGGGCCACACGGCCGTGAAGTCCGGTAGCCGGGCGAGGCACCGCAGGGAGCGGTACTGGGCGCGGGCGAGTTCCTCCGCGCGGTCGGCGCCCAGCAGGTCGGTGCGGGCGGCCGAGCCGACGATCAGCGAACCGCCGGTGAAGACCCCCAACTCCCGTGCGCCGTCGAGGAGCAGGAAGGACAGGTGCTCGTCCGTGTGCCCGGGGGTGGCCAGCGCGCGCAGGGTCAGCCCGCCCAGGTCCACCTCGTCGCCGTCCGCCAGGCCCCGGTGCTCGAAGGCACGCCGTCCGGCGGCGGACGCCAGCACCGTCGCCCCGTCGTCTGCCGCCAGCTGGAGCGCGCCGGTGAGGAAGTCGGCGTGCAGGTGGGTGTCGGCGGCGTAGGCCACGGTGAGCCCGCGCCGCCCGGCCTCGGCGCGCAGGGCACGCAGATCACGGCTCACGTCGACGGCCAGGGCGCGGCCCTCGCCCAGGTCGACGAGGTAGGCGCTGTTGCCGAGACCGCTGTCGACCAGCGGAACCAGGTGATCGTCGGCGAATCCCATGGGGTCCTCCATCTGCCACGGTACGCGCCGGGTGCCCCGTTGACCCACCTGCCGCACCTCGCCCTCGGGTCCGGGGACGGCGGGTTTCCTTGACAGTCGGCCCCCGCTTGTCTACGAGTGCTGCATGACCGCCCACGAAGCGAACCCCGCCCCCGTGCCGCCGACGAGCACGGAGACCACCGCGACGCACGCCGCGGATGTCCTGCTGGAACACCTGGCCGACAGACTCGGCGGCAGTGCCTCCGTCAGTGCCGTCTACGGCGAACCCGTCACCGCCGACGGCGTCACCGTCATCCCGGTCGCCAAGGTCGCCTTCGGCCTCGGCGGCGGAGCCGGACGGATCGGCGACCCCGGCACCGGCGAGGGCGGCGGCGCCGGGGGAGGGGTGGACGCCGCCCCGGTGGGCTACATCGAGATCAGCAACGGCATCGCGACGTACCGGCCCATCCGCCGGACCTGGACCGACGTCGCCGTACCGCTCGCCGCCCTCGTCCTCGGCGCCGCGCTCCCGAAGATCGTCCAGGTGTTACGACGCCGACGCTGACCGCGACGACGCCCCGCGAGGGCCGGGGCACTCGCGGGGCAGGGACCAGAAAGAAGGTGACCGTGCCGCGCACCGTGCGACGCGCCGGTCAGCGGCCGAAGTTGAACCAGTTGACGTTCACGAAGTCCGACGACTGGCCGCTGGTGAAGGTGAGATAGACGTCGTGGGTGCCGCTCACCCCGCTGATGTTCGCCGGGATGGTCCGCCACGACTGCCAGCCGCCGGTGTTGCCCACGGAGAAGCTGCCCACGGGTGCGTTGCCACGGCTGTCGAGACGCACCTCGACCAGACCGCTGACGCCGCCCGCCGCACCGCTCGCCACCCGGGCGACGAACTGGGTGGCCGCCGTGGAACCGAAGTTGACGCCCTTGTACAGCGCCCAGTCGCCGTTCGCCACGGCGCCGATGTTCTGGCCGCCGCCCGAGTCGGAGGTGGTCTCGGCGCTCACGCCGCTCTGACCGTCGTAGGACTCGGCCTGGATGGCGCTGTACGCGTCACGGTTGCCGGTCGGCGGGGGCGTGGTACCGCTCCCACTGGACAGCACCTGGACATAGTCGACGACCATGGCGTGCCCCGGCTGCGTTCCGCTGTCCGGGCCGCCGCCGAAGGCGTCCGGGAAGCCGCCGCCCATGGCCACGTTGAGGATGATGAAGAAACCGTGGTTCGTGGCGTTCGCCCAGGTCGTCGCGTCGACCTGGTTGGCCCGCACGGTGTGGAAGTTGGTGCCGTCGAGGTAGAAGCGGATCTCCTCGGTGCTCGTCGAGCGGTCCCACTCCATCGCGTAGGTGTGGAAGCCCGCCTGGCAGGTCGTGCCGGAGCAGGTGGTGTTGCCGCCGATGCCGCTGGTCTCGTTGCAGGGGCCGCCCGGTGAGGTGCCGCAGTGCATCGTGGCGAAGACGGTGTTGTTCCCCTGCGTGTTCTCCATGATGTCCAGCTCGCCGACGCTGGGCCAGTTCCAGTAGTCGCCGCGGTAGGGCGCGCCCAGCATCCAGAACGCCGGCCAGTATCCCTTGGCGGCGGCCCCGGTCACGTTCGGCACCTGGATCCGGGACTCCACGCGGAGCTTGCCGCCCGCCGGGGGCTGGAAGTCGGTGCGGTTGGTCTCGACGCGGCCGGAGGTCCAGTTGCCGGAGGCGTCCCGCCGCGGGGTGATGCGGAGGTTGCCGTTGCCGTCGAGCGCGACGTTGTCGGTGCTGCTCGTCATCGTCTCGATCTCGCCGGTGCCCCAGTTGGCGGGACCGCCGGGATAGCCCTTGCCGGTCGCGTACTGCCAGTTGGAGGTGTTCACGCCGCTGCCGGCGGCGCCGTTGAAGTCGTCCAGGAAGACCCGCGTCCAGCCCGACGGGGGCGTGGGCGCGGAGGCGTTCGCGGACGGGACGGCGACGGTGGCGGCGGCCGCCGCCAGTCCGACGGTGCCGAGCAGGGCGACGAGCGTCCGCCTGAGGGAGCGGTGTCTGCGGTGTATGCCGGAGGGTTCACTCATGGGGGTGCTGCCTCTCGGAGTACGGGGGTGGGGGTGCGGATGCCTTCGGGAGCCCGTGGGATCCATGCGCCGGGCGGCGACGCTGAGAGCGCTCTCACAGTGTCGCCAATGTGCTCCCCGTCCCCCCGGCCGTCAAGAGGTGAAGCGGAGAAATCCCCTCCGTCGCAGGCGAGTTCACCCTGTGAATGCGTAAATGTGCCAGGGGGTGTTTCGAAAGTCCCGTGCGGTGCCCGCGTCCGCCGCGGCAGCGGCTGGTGTCACAGCCGGTGCGTGCCCTCGGCGTGCCGGGCGAAGGCCCTCGTACTGGACGTACTTGGGCCTTCGGCCGGTACGGCGAGGGTGCGTGCCGGGCGCCGCGGGTGCTGTGCGGGACTTTCGAAACACCCCCTAAAGCGCGTTGCAGAAGGCCGTGATCTGGGCATTTCCCTTGTATGCGTGGGGTGTTGAGGGCTGATCCGTTGTGGGTGGAGACGTTTAC
>NZ_JBHVGZ010000004.1:324666-328116 GCF_042800355.1 Streptomyces sp. NPDC057623 | reverse complement strand
GTGTCCGCCCGCAGAGTCCGGTGTCAAGGCTCGGCACCTCCTGGCAATACGCCAGCCCACCGGACCGAGGACGGACACCCCCCGACGCGGCCCCGACCCACAACCTCACGCCCCCGCGCTCCACGAGCCCCCACCGAACCCGCACAGGCGCCGCAGGCATCTCACCGCGAACCGGCGAAATGCTCCCCCACCAGCACCCTCACCACATCCACATCCCCGGCGATCAACGCGTCCAGCAGCGCCGCGTGCTCCGCCGCGTCCGCGAGAAGGTCGGCGTGCCCGCGGCCCGACGGGCGGGCGGGGGCCTCCAGGGGCCACTGGGCCCGGCGGTGCAGGTCGTCGGCGATCTGGACGAGCTGTTCGTTACCGCAGAGGGCGAGCACCGCACGATGGAAGGTACGGTCCGCTTCCGCATAGGTCGCCCGGCAGCCGGTGGACGCCGCGCGCACCGTCGCCTCGGCCAACGGCCGTAGCTCCGCCCAGCGTTCGGCGGGAACCGTACGGGCCAGCCGCAGCATCACCGGGACCTCGATGAGCGCCCGGACCTCGGCGAGTTCGGCCAGCTCCCGCGCCCCGCGTTCGACCACGCGGAACCCCCGGTTGGGGACGACCTCGACGGCACCCTCCTGCGCGAGCTGTTGCATGGCCTCGCGGACCGGCGTCGCGGAGACGCCGAAGCGTTCGCCGAGCGCGGGCGCCGAGTAGACCACCCCGGGCGACAGCTCACCAGTGACCAGCGCGGTGCGCAGGGCGTCGAGGATCTGCCCCCGCACCGAGGCCCGCTGAACGACGGCACGCGGCCGCGGGATGGGCGGTTCGCTGTGGGTGTGCTCACCACGAGCGGTCGGCGCCGAGACGCCCCTGCCCCGTTCCACGTCCGCGGGCCGCCCCTGCGACGGCACCCGCCCCTCGCCGGGACCGACACCCACGCCCACACCCACGCCCGTTCCCGCGGAGCCCTGCGCGCCCTGCTTCACGGGTCCTCCTCCGGACGTGTCGGTACTTGGGGTCATTACGGCTGGTTGTTACTCGCCCGTCAAGCACCTTAGGCGCAGAACGCGACAGTTCAAATCGCAGCGATCTTGGGTAAGGTAAGCCTTACCTTTTAAGTCTCGCGGATCGGCGGTCCAGTATGCCTGTGCCCCCCTCGGCCCTAGCGGACGCGTACACCCGTCTCACCAAGGTCTTCCCGGGGCTCGACATCACCCAGCCGCCCGTCGGCACACCGCTCCCGCAGCGCGGCGGATGGATCACCGCGGCCGCGCTCGCCGAGGGCGGCACCGGCCTCGACACGTTTCTGGCCTGGGACGACGCACAGATACTGCGCGACTACGAACAGTCCGCGCGCACGGACGTCGTCGCCAGCTTCGGCCTGCACCGGTACGCCTGGCCCGCCTGCCTGCTGATCACCGTGCCCTGGTTCCTGCTCCGCCGCGTCCCCCGCTTCCCCGTGACGCATGTCTCCTACGACCGCACGGCCCCCGGCCTCCCCATAGGCCGTCTGGCGGCCCGCCCCGCCACGTTCGCCTGCCTGCCCGGCGACCCGGCCGCGACCCTGCCCGGCGCGCGGGTCGTTCCCGACGAGGAGGCGCTGCGCGCCGAGGTGCGGGCCGCCGTCGCGGAGCACCTCGAACCCGTCCTCGCGGGCTTCGGCCCGCGCATGCGGCGGCGCGGACGGGCGCTGTGGGGCATGGCGACCGACGAGGTCGTCGAGAGCCTGTGGTACGTCGCCCACCTGTTCGGCGACGGGGAGCAGAAGCGCGCGCAGCACGAGCTGGAGCTGCTGCTGCCGGGCGCGACGAAGCCGTACGTCGGTTCGGCCGCCTTCCGCGAACTCACCGGCCCGAACGGCGAGTCGCTGCCCACCCGGGACCGGGCGAGCTGCTGCATGTTCTACACGCTGCGCCCCGCGGACACCTGCCCCACCTGCCCGCGCACCTGCGACGCGGACCGGGTCACCAGGCTTCTGTCCGCCGCCGGTTGAGACACCCTCAGGCACGGCCGAAACCCGCTGTGCCGTAAGATCACCGGCGAGCAGGACACCCGTCACGGTTACAGGCGTTTCACAATTTCCTCACTCCGCGCAGGAACTTTCCGTGGAACCACCCGCACGGGTAGTGTTGTTCGAACTCAACTCCCGCCCCTCAAGCGGCAGTTCGAGCAGAACGCCGCCCTGGGCATTCCCTTGCACTTCCTTGGCGGCCTCTTGCCCCGAAACCCCCTGAGGGCCAGTGAGATTGGGCCACTATGGCGGGCGTTACGCCCTATCCCAATGCAAGGGACCCCAGATGAGATTGACCGACATATCGCTTAACTGGTTGCTTCCGGGCGCCGTCCTGCTCCTGGGCCTGCTGGTGGCGATAGCGGTGCTCCGGCGCGGGAAGGCCACCACGGGGAAGGACGCGGGCGCCGACGACTCGTGGGAGCGCAGCGAGGAGCGCCGCAGGCGCAAGGAGGCCATATACGGCACCGCCTCCTATGTGCTGCTGTTCTGCTGCGCGGCCGTGGCCGCGGCACTCTCCTTCCACGGTCTGGTCGGCTTCGGCGAACAGAACCTCGGCCTCCACAACGGCTGGCAGTACCTCGTCCCGTTCGGTCTGGACGGCGCAGCGATGTTCTGTTCCGTCCTCGCGGTGCGCGAGGCCAGCCATGGTGACGCGGCGCTCGGCTCCCGGATACTCGTGTGGACGTTCGCGGCGGCCGCGGCCTGGTTCAACTGGGTGCACGCGCCCAGGGGCATCGGCCACGACGGCGCCCCGCACTTCTTCGCCGGCATGTCCCTCTCCGCGGCGGTGCTGTTCGACCGGGCGCTGAAGCAGACCCGTCGCGCAGCCCTGCGTGAGCAGGGCCTGGTGCCGAGGCCCCTCCCGCAGATCCGCATCGTCCGCTGGCTGCGGGCCCCCCGTGAGACCTACCGGGCCTGGTCGCTGATGCTCCTGGAGGGCGTGCGCAGCCTGGACGAGGCGGTCGACGAGGTCCGCGAGGACCAGCGCAAGAAGGACGAGACCCGCCTGCGCCGCCGCGACCAGCAGCGCATGGAGCGTGCCCAGCTGAAGGCCATCAGCCGGGGCCACCGCGGCTTCATCGGCCGGGGCGGCGGACGGCAGGTGGAGCCGCAGGCCCTCGAGCGAGCCTCGGCCCAAGTCTCCGCGGAGCCTGCCATATCGGCGCCGGAGCAACTGCCCGTACGCTCACGTCCGTCCCTTCAGCCCGTCCGCCGGGGTTCTGACCCGATCTCCGTCGACCTCACCGCGGAGGACGACACAATGGCGCTGCCACGGCTCGACTCCCTGGAGCGCAAGCTCAAGGATCTTGAGCAGCAGTTCGGCTGAGAACGCCTCTCACTGACGGGAAGGGGGGGCAACCCAAATTTGGGGCTCCCGCCCTCTCATCGTTCTCTCGAGTCGCGCAAAGCGCTTTTCCCGGCGTCCTCTTCCCCCATTTACACCC
>NZ_JBHVGZ010000004.1:267674-324656 GCF_042800355.1 Streptomyces sp. NPDC057623 | reverse complement strand
ACGGAAACCCCCCCTACGGGATGGGGGGTGGCGCCCCCCGCTTTTTTTTCCCCCCCCCTTCCCGTTGTCATCGGGCGTCATGGAAGTCATGTCTCATGCGGCATTGGCATCGAGTTCGAACCACACCGCCTTCCCCACCCCGTGCGGCTGCACGCCCCAGGCGTCGGCGAGGGACTCGACCAGGACCAGGCCCCTGCCGTTCGTACCGTCGTCGGCGATCGGTACGCGCAGTCTGGGCCGGCGGGCCACGAAGTCCCGCACCTCCACCCTGAGTCCGTCCGGTCCGACGGTCGCCGTCAGGACCGCCTCATGGTCGGTGTGGACGATCGCGTTGGTGACGAGCTCGCTGGTGAGCAGTTCGGCTATGTCCGATCGTCCGGGCCTCCCCCAGTGCCGCAACAGGTCGCGCAGCGCCCTGCGTGCCTCCGGTACGGCCCGTAGGTCCGCCCGCCCGAGTCTGCGCCTGAGTTGAGGCGTCTGCGCGAGATCCCCCGCACTCGCGGCCTGGTCCTCCACTGTCTCCACCGAGGAGGCCCCGTACGCTATGGGACCGCCCCCTCGTGCCTGCCTCTTCATGACCCCCGCCCGCGTGCCGATGTCGGTTCCCCTCCTGGCTCGAACACGTTCACGGGAACCATTTCCCACGGCTCCGGCGCGCCAGTCATGTCGAATCGTCAACGACCAGGTGTTCGGCCATGGTTGGGGCGGCGCACGCCGGGTGCATGAAACCCGGAAGGTGGCCCACCGGACGCCCGGAAGCCGCCGTGTGCGACGACCGAACCGGGTCGGCCACCGGCCAGAGCCCGGCTTCCGGGCCGATGGCGGGCGTCCGGCGCGGAGAGGCGGGGCGGTTCGCCGACTCCGGCCGCGGGCGGCCGACCAGGGCAGTCCCGCACGGCTTCGAGCCGATCCGGGCACGGGCGGGTTGAGCGGAGGGGATCGGCCCGGCTACCTATTCCCCGCTGCCGTTCCGGCCGTATGTGACGCGGGCATGGGGCAGTTGAGGGCTCGGCGTCGGGGCGACGCCCACGCGGACGCCCCGGGCCGAGCCCACAGCCGTTGAAACTGGCCGGAATTCGCTTGTTCGGCTGCCCCAGATGCGGGGCCGCCCGCCCGACCCCCGTCCGGGAGGGCGGCCCCGCCGGTCCGGTGGTCCGGTGGCGCGCCGGTCAGTAGAGCTTGTTGACCGCGGTGGTGGTCGTCTTCCTGAAGTCCTTCACCGGCGCGTGCGCGAGGTCGCCCATCTGCCCCCACTGCACGACGGTGACGGTGCCGCCGTCCCGGCCGACGGAGAGGAGGCTGACGTCCATGGCCCCCCACGAGGCGCGGGTCTCGAAGCCGTGGACCCGGGCGCCCTCCTCGACCGGCAGGGTGCCGTAGCTCTTGTAGTCGGCCTCGATGTCCGGGTCGGCGTCCATACGGGCGACGCAGCGCTTGGCCTCCTTGTCGAGGCGGGTGGCCAGGGCCTTGGCCTTGGCGCTGTCGCCGACGACGATGTTGAGCTGCTGGGCGTTGGTCTCCAGCTCGGTGCGGAAGGCGCGGTAGCTGGAGTCGTAGGCGAGCAGCGCCTCACCGAAGCAGTACTGCATCTCCTCCGGGACACCGCCGGTGACCTTGTCGGCGGTCCATCCGGAGGAGGGGTGCGGCGGGAGCTCGGACGCCGACAGGAACTTCGGCGCGGGCGCCTTCGTCGCCGCGCCGGCCGGCGCGGCGGTGAATGCGGCACCGGCGGCGAGCGTCGCGACGGCGAGTGCGGCGAGCGCGCCGGTTCGAGTGCGCTTGAACATGAGTGTCCCCCGTGAATGAGATGAGAGCGTGAATGATCGAAAGAGGGTCGGCACCGACGGCGG
This sequence comes from Streptomyces sp. NPDC057623, assembly GCF_042800355.1. Classification (NCBI taxonomy): domain Bacteria; kingdom Bacillati; phylum Actinomycetota; class Actinomycetes; order Kitasatosporales; family Streptomycetaceae; genus Streptomyces; species Streptomyces sp. NPDC057623. The sequence goes on along the minus strand of NZ_JBHVGZ010000004.1, from coordinate 322,806 downwards.
ATGGTCCGTCCGGCCCTGGTCGGTGCGACACCAGAAGCATCAGCCGCCACAGCGGGCGGCCGCAAGCTCCCGCGCCCGATCCGCGACGGTGGAACCATCCCAGCCCTTCTGACGTGCAGGTATATGGAGTGCCTGGGATGCCGTCCCGGGACGGTGAGGACACGGGGGAGCGGTGTCTGAAGCACAGGACGACGACGTCCAGGAGTTCGCGGCGCTGCTCAGGCGTCTGAAGGACCGCACCGACCGCAGCTACGGTCAGCTGGCCCGCCGCCTGAACATGAACACCTCCACGCTGCACCGCTACTGTGCCGGTGACGCGGTCCCCCTCGACTTCGCCCCCGTGGAACGCTTCGCCGCCCTGTGCGAGGCGACTCCGGAGGAGCGGCTGGAGCTGCACCGGCGCTGGATCCTGGCGGTGGCGGCGCGCCAGCGGTCGCGTACGGCAGGTCCTGCGGCAGCCGAACGCCCGGCCGGCGCCGCCTTCTCCGCGACCGGTTCGCCCGACGACTCCCCCGCGAAGGCGCCCGAAGAGCCGGCACCGGGTGCGCCCGCGCACCGCCCCTGGTACCGCCGCCGGAGCCTGCTGGTGTCCGCGGCCGTGGCGGCGGCGCTCCTCGCCACCCTCGGGAGCCTCTCCTCCCTGCCGGACAACGGCCGTTCCCGAGCGAGCGACTCCGTCCGAGGCACCGACGCGACCCGTACGCCGGCGGCCGACACCCCCGGCCCGGCTTCGACCGGGTCGCCCGAGCCCTCCCCCACGACGCCGACTCCCTCGGACGGCGCACCGACCGGGAAGAAGTCCTCGCCGAAGCCCACGGGATCCGCCGGCAGCCCCTCGAAGAAGGCCGGACCGCAGCGGCCCCCGGCCAGGGCGCCCCTCACCTGGAGCGCCGACTCCCACGTCTGGCAGGCCGGCTGCGGCCACGACTACGTCATCGCCAAGCCCCCGCACCAGGTGCCCCCGCCGCCGGCCCCGCAGGACGCCCAGACCTGGGCGAGGACGCAGGGCGCGGTGCACGGCGGGCAGACGATGGTGGAGATCACCGTGCAGGGGCGGACGTCCACGGCCGTCGTCCTGGAGGCGTTGCGCGTGCGCGTCGCCGGCCGCGCGGCCCCCGTCGAGGGCACCTCGTACGCCATGGACCACGGCTGCGGCGGAGCGCTGACGCCCCGCTACTTCGACGTCGACCTGGACAAGGACCGACCCATCGCACGCCCGGCCGACGGCAACGACACGGGCACCCCGGTCCCGGCGATGAAGCTGCCGTACCGCGTGTCCGCCGAGGACCCGGAGGTGCTGCTGGTCGACGCGCGGACCGACGGCTGCGACTGCAGCTGGTACCTCGAACTGGACTGGTCCTCGCAGGGCCGCACCGGCACGGCCCGCATCGACGACCACGGCCGCCCGTTCCGCACGACGAGCGTCAAGGGCCTGCCGAACTACGCCTACGACACCTCGGACCGTAAGTGGGTGCCGTACAACTGAGCCGTACCGCGGGGGGTCACGCCTCCCACACCGCCGCCGCCGTACGGTCGTCGGCGTACCCCTTCACCCGGACCTGGGCGTCGGCGAGGAACTCGGCGAGCCCGGGCGGCTCAGGGTCGGACCATCGTCCGGTGAGGTGGGCGGCGAGTTCGGGTTCGCCGCGCAGCGGGTCGGCGAGCCCGCCGGTGCACATCAGGAGGGTGTCGCCGGGGCGGGCCACGGAGGCGCGGAAGCGGAAGGGTTCGCGGGGCGGCTCGGGGGCCTGGTCGTAGGGGCTCGGGGGTGTGGTGATGCCGAGGTCCATGGTGAGGCGGTCGCCCTCGGGGGTCTCGGCCGGGAGTGAGCCGAAGCCGACGACAGGCTCACCGGTGAGGTCGGTGACACGGGGTTCGATGTCCTGCCATGCGCCGCCCCGCAGGCGGAAGAGTCCGCCCGCGCCGACGCCGAAGAAGACGCGTGTACGGCACTCCGGGTCGGCGGGGAGGAGGAGGCAGCGCAGGGTCGCCGCGTACTCCTCGGGTTCGATGCCCTGTTCGGCGGCGCTGGCGCGGAGTTTGCCGAGGCTGCGGTCGGTGAGGCGGTGCAGGCCCGACTTCAGGTCGCCGCGCCGGGCGGCCCTTATGTCCGCCGCGAGCTTCGGGTGACTGCGGCCGACGGCGCGCCCGATCCAGTGACAGGCCTCGGCCGCGGCGCGGTGCGCGCCCGGGGTGGCGCGGGCGCCGGTGGCCATCGCCACCAGGATCAGGGCGTGTTCACCGGTGCCGAAGCGGGCAGTGAGAAGGGAGTCGCGGCGGGGTTCACCCCGGTAGCGGGCGGAGTCTCCGCGCAGGGACACGGCGCGCAGGGTGCAGGCGCCGTAGCGGGCGCCGTCGAGGACGGTGTCGGCGACCAGGTCGTCCAGGTCGTCGGGGTCCGCCGGTGGGAGGGCGGTGGGTGCTGCGGTGTAGGTGGGAGGGCCGTCGCCCACGTAGTCGAGGGGCCGGAGGGTGGGGGCGGGGAGGGGCTCGGGCGGGGGCGGCTGCGCGGTGACCGGGGCTGCGGCCGGGGCCGGGGCCGGGGCCGGGTGCGGCGGTTTCTCGTCGGCCGGCGGTGAGTCCACCGTGAACCCCGGCGGCTTCGGCAGACCCGGCGGGAACGTGGACCGGCCCGGTGCGGCATCGGTGTCCGCCCGCGGTGACGGGACAGCCGCGCCCGTTCCCGGGCTCCCTGCCCCCGAGCGCTGGTTCACCGCCCCCGCCGCGGAGGCGAAACGGTCGTCCAGTGAGTCGGGCGCCGCCGTGGGGCCCGTGTCCTCGGTGAAGTCACCGTACAGCTGCCCCCACCAGTCGTCCTCGTGACCGGTGGGCCTTCCCCCCTGCTGGCTCATGCCCCCAATTGTCCACCGCACGGGCCGGATGAAAACGGGGCATCAGGAAAATCCGACCCGGTGAAGCGCCTCGAAAGGCGTTGTCGGGTGAGGCATGGAACAGCCTTGCGATACACCGGACGAAACAAGAGGCGACACGGGTCGCCGGGCGATCCCACCCCCCACGGGAGAACCGCCCGGCGACTGCCGGGTGACCCGGGCCCGGATCCCCTTCGCGCGCGCCGGCGCGCGTCGTGGGCCCGGGTCACGATCTGAGTGGACGCGAAAGCGCAGGCCGAGAGGGTTAAGTCGGACAAAGCAGGCGGCGATTGATGCTGCGGTGGCGCCACCTTGGCAGAGTCACGGGTGGTGCGGCGATGATGTGCCGAGGCGGTTTCGCGCCGTGGCCGTTTTCCGCCACGGACCGAACACCGGTGTTCTGTGGGGAGGGGCGCGGCCCGATGCTGGGAGTGATAGGTCTCGACGAGACGCATGAGTCGGCGTACCGGGCCCTGGTGTCCGTGGGCGCGGCCGACGTGCCGGACCTCGCACGGCGCCTGACGCTCGGTGAGTACGACACCGAGCGCGCGCTGCGCCGTCTGGAGCGCCACGGACTCGCGGCCCAGTCCTCGGCCCGGCCCGGCCGCTGGGTCGCCGCGCCGCCCGGGGTGGCACTGGGCGCCCTGCTCACCCAGCGGCGGCACGAGCTGGAGAAGGCGGAGCTCGCGGCGGCGATGCTCGCCGAGGAGTACCGGGCCGGAGCCGCAGAGCCCGAGGTGCACGACCTCGTCGAGGTGGTGATCGGCGCGGCTGCCGTCTCGCAGCGCTTCCTCCAGCTGCAGCTCGGGGCGAGCCGGGAGGTGTGCGCGCTGGTCACCGGCAACCCGGTCGCCGTCACCGGCATGGAGAACGACGCCGAGGAGCAGGCCGCCGCTCGCGGTGTCCGCTACCGGGTGGTCCTGGAGCGGGCGGTCCTGGACCAGCCGGACGGCATCACCGAGCTGTCCGCCGCCCTGGGCCGCGAGGAGCGGGTACGGGTCGTGGACCGGGTCCCGACCAAGCTGGTGATCGCCGACCGCACGCTCGCCCTGGTGCCGCTCACCTCGCACACTGCCGAGCCCGCCGCGCTCGTCGTCCACGCGAGCGGGCTGCTGGAGCTGCTCTCCGGACTGTTCGAGTCGGTGTGGCAGGAGGCGCTGCCGCTGCGCCTCGGCGCGTCCGGCGTCACCGAGCAGCAGCCCGACGGGCCCGACGACACCGACCTGGAGGTGCTCTCCCTGCTCCTCGCCGGCCTGACCGACGCGAGCGTGGCCAAGCAGCTGGACCTGGGCCTGAGGACCGTACAGCGCCGGGTGAAGCGGCTGATGGAGCTGACCGGGGTCACGACCCGGCTGCAGCTGGGGTGGCATGCGTACGAGCGGGGGTGGGTGGCGCGGGAGCGGCAGGGGTGAGCGTGGCGCCCCGCGTCCGACGAGCCTGATCTGCGCGTTCTCGCGGGCTCCGGCACTCTGGTCAGATGGGAGTGTCGGACCTCGTGCTGGTCGGCCTGGTCCTCCTGCTCGGCCTCTGCGGAGTGCTGGTGCCCGGCGTGCCGGGGTCGTGGCTGGTGTGGGCCGCGGTCATGTGGTGGGCGCTACAGGACCCCCAGCCGGTCGCGTGGTGGGTGCTGGTCGGGGCGACCGTCGCGCTGTTCCTCTCCCAGGTGGTGCGCTGGGCGCTGCCGCCCCGCCGACTGCGCCCGAACTGGGCCGGCCGCCGCATCACGGTGTACGCCGGAGCGGGGTCCTTCCTGGGCTTCTTCCTGATCCCCGTGGTCGGCTCGATCCCCGGTTTCATGGCCGGCGTCTACCTCGGCGAACGGCTCCGGCTCGGCCGCCACGGCGAGGCGAGGGCCGCACTGCGCACGGCGATGCGGTCGGGCGGGTCCAGTGTGCTGGCGGAGCTGTTCACCTGCCAGTTGATCGCGGGGGCATGGGTGGGTGCGGTGATCTGGGGCTGACGCTCCCGAGGCGGAGCCGCAGGCCCTCTAGAGCCGGCCCTCCAGCGTGAGCAGCCGCACCTTGCGTTCGAGGCCGCCCGCGTAGCCGGTCATGGAGCCGTCGGCCCCGATCACCCGGTGGCAGGGGCGGACGATCAGCAGCGGGTTGGCGCCGATCGCGCCGCCGACGGCCCGCACGGCGGCACGGGAGGCGCCGATCCGGGCGGCGATCTCGCCGTACGTCGTGGTCGCGCCGTAGGGAACGGTGTCGAGGGCGGCCCAGACCCGCTCGCGGAACTCGCTGCCGTCCGTGCTCACCTCCAGCTGGAACTCCTTGAGTTCGCCCGCGAAGTAGGCAGCGAGCTGTTCCTCGGCGGCACGGAAGAGCGCGGGTTCGTGCCGCCAGCCCTCCTGGACGCCGCGGCCGCCCTTCTGGCCCGGCACGGAGAGGGAGGTCAGGGCGCCGGTGCCGGGGTCGGCGGTGAGGAGGAGCGGGCCGACGGGGCTGTCGACCTCGGTCCAGTGGACGATCGGGACCATCATGGTTACTCCAACTCCCCTGCTGCACGCAGGTGTTGTGACGCGTAGGAGCGCCAGGGGCGCCAGCTGTCGGGGGCGTCGACGCCGGGTGGGCCGACGTCCGGGTCACCGAGGGCACGGGTCCGGATGGCGGCGACGGTACGGGCGTCGAGTCCGGGCAGCCCCAGCAGTGCCTCCTCCGCCTCGTCCCGGTCGGCGCCCGGGTCCAGCCGTACGGCGCCGTCGGCGAGGGCGGCGGTGAGCGCGCCCAGCGGGCCGCGGGGCTCGGCCTCGGCGAGGACGGCCGCCTCGGGGAACAGATGGGTGAGGCTCCCGCAGGGCGCGTCGAGCGCCTTGCCGTACCGCCGCACGAGCACCTCGGCCCGCTCCGGGCCCACCAGCGTCCGAACGGCCAGTTCCTCGGCGTCGGCGGTCCCGGGCGACCGCAGCCCCGGCCGCGCGGCGACCAGCGGAGCGAGCCGGGGGTCGGCACCGAGCCGCTCGTCGACGGCGTACGGGTCGGCGTCCAGATCGAACAGCCGACGCAGCCGGTGGACGGAGGTGGTCAGGTCGCGGGGGTCGGTGAGATGCAGGCGGGCGTCGAGCCAGCCGCCGGGGTGAGCCGCACGCGCCTGCCGCCCGACACCGCCCGGCTGCTCCCGCACCGCGACGATGGCGGTGCCGTGGGGCAGGCGGAGGGTGCGGCGGTACGTCCGGCGTCCGGCCGGCCCGGTGACGTCCTCGATGCCGGGGACGGCCTCGTGTGCCAGCAGGTCGAAGACGGCGCCGGCCTGGTACGAGCCCCGGTGGGCGAGCCGCAGCGGGATCCCGGCCGAGGGTGTGGCCGTACGCCGGGCGGGGCGGCCGCCCGTGGGCGCGGCGGCGCGCAGCTCGCTCGGGGTCGAGGCGTAGACGGCCCGGATCGTGTCGTTGAACTGCCGCACACTGGCGAATCCGGCCGCGAACGCGATCTCCGTGATCGGCAGCTCGGTGGTCTGCAGCAGCACGCGGGCGGTGTGTGCCCGCTGGGCGCGGGCGAGGGCCACCGGCCCGGCGCCGAGCTCGGCGGTGAGCTGGCGCTGCACCTGCCGGGCGCTGTATCCGAGCCGTGTGGCGAGCCCGGCGACGCCTTCGCGGTCGACGATGCCGTCGCCGATCAGCCGCATGGCCCGTCCGACCGCGTCGGCCCGTACGTTCCACTCGGCGGACCCCGGAACGGCGTCCGGCCGGCACCGCCGGCAGGCCCGGAATCCCGAGCCCTGCGCGGCGGCGGCCGTCGCGAAGAACCGCACGTTGCGCCGCATCGGCGTGACCGCCGGGCAGCTGGGACGGCAGTAGATGCCGGTCGTTTCGACGGCGAAGAAGAACTCGCCGTCGAAACGGGCGTCACGGCTCCGTACGGCCTCGTACCTGGTGTCTTCGTCCATCACGGTGTCCAGTGTCCGCCGTGACCGAGGGATGGGCTAGCGGAAAACGGACATGGCGCTGACCAGCCGGCCCGTTCGGGGCGGAAGCGGGGGTCCGGGAGCGGCGAACCCCCACGGACGGCCGCGCGGACACCGGGACCGTCACTGCCAACGCCCCCGCTTCGCCTCCATCGCCGCGCGCCCTTCCGCACCCTTGCGCTTCCAGTCCCGCTTGATCTCGGCCCGCAGCCGCGCATCCGTCTTGGCCACGATCCGCTGGTTCTCGCGCACCAGCTTCCGGTAGCTCTCCAGCCGCCGCTCGGACAGCTCACCGGCGTCGAGCGCGGAGCGCACCGCGCACCCCGGCTCGCTGTCGTGCGCGCAGTCGTGGAAGCGGCACCGCTCGGCCAGCGCCTCGATCTCCGAGAACACCTGGCCGACCCCGACCTCGGCGTCCCACAGACCGACGCCGCGCAGCCCCGGGGTGTCGATCAGGACGCCGCCGCCCGGCAGGGCGAGGAGGTTGCGCGTGGTGGTCGTGTGACGGCCCTTGCCGTCGACGTCGCGCGCGGCCTGGACCTCCATCACGTCCTCGCCGAGCAGCGCGTTGGCCAGCGTCGACTTGCCCGCGCCGGACTGCCCGAGCAGCACGGACGTACCACCGGAGACGACGGCGACGAGGACGTCGAGCCCGGCCCCGTCCAGCGCGCTGACCGACAGCACCGGCACGCCCGGCGCCGTGGTCTCCACGTCCTCGACGAGATGCGCGAGCGTCGCCGCGTCCGGCACGAGGTCGGCCTTGGTGAGGACCACGAGCGGCTGCGCGCCCGACTCCCACGCCAGCGCGAGGAAGCGCTCGATGCGCCCGAGGTCGAGTTCGAGTGCCAGCGACACGGCGACGATGGCGTGGTCGACGTTGGCGGCGAGGATCTGCCCCTCGGACCGCTTGGAGGAGGTGGAGCGCACGAAGGCGGTACGGCGCGGCAGGTACGTGCGTACGTACCGCGGGTTCCCGCCCGGTTCGACGGCGACCCAGTCGCCCGTGCACACGACCCGCATCGGGTCGTGCGGGGTGACGAACGCCGTGTCGGCCCGTACGAGACCGTCGGCGGTGACGACGTCGCACTGCCCGCGGTCGACCCGCACGACCCGCCCGGGCAGCAGCCCTTCGGTGTCGTACGGGGTGAACGCGTCGGCCCAGGCGGAGTCCCAGCCAAAGGGAGCCAACGCGGAGAAAACAGAGGTGGAAGTCAACGGGTGACCCTTCACAAGGGTGGCCCCGGCAGCCGCGTGATTCAGACGCGGAGAGATGAGTGGTTCAGCCGGCGGCCACGGAGGTGGACTTGATGAACTGGATGCGGGCAGCGCTCGTCGCAAAGACAGCCATCGGTCGACACCTCCTCACTCATATCCGCTCGACGGCGGCGGCCACCGGCCACCGCCCTGATCTTCCGTCACTCTAGCCCGGGCCCTCGAAGGCCCGTCAACCGGTTTTACGCGCAGTCGTGCCCGTTCAGCGTGAAGTCGTACGCCGGGGAGTTCTCGCCGTCCCGGGAGGCGAGGAAGCCGAAGGCGAGCGTGCCGTCCGCGGGGACCGTCCTGTTGTAGTCCGCGGCCGTGGCGGTGACCCGGGAGCCGTTCTGGGCGAAGCTCGCGTCCCACATCTGGCCGACCTCCTGGCCGTTGTGGAAGGACCAGGCGACGCGCCAGTCGTCGACGGCGCGTTCGGTGGTGACGGTGATGGTGGCCTGGAAGCCGTCGGGCCATTCGTTGACCAGGTCGTAGTCGACGCTGCAGGTCACCGGCTCGCTCGTGGACGGGTCCGGCCGGTCCGGATCGTCCTCGTCGGCCGTGGACGACGTGGTGCCCTGCGGCCCCGGGCCCGGCTTCTTCGGGTCGGGTGAGTCGGCTGCCTCCGTGGCGCTGTCCGACGGCTCCGGGGAGTCCTCGGAGGGCTGGGGTGCGGTCCTGACCGGCAGGGTGAAGCCGGGGTCGGCGACCGGCTGGCGGTCGGAGGGGTCGCCGCCCGCCGTACCGCCGTCACCGGTGGAGCCGGCGGGCATGATCGACACCGCGAGGGCGAGCACCGAGACGAGGACGGCGGCGACGAGGAGGCCGTTGCGCACGACGCGCGCCTTGTGCGCGCCGGGGTTCGGCGGGCCGGCGTCCACCGGGTCGGCGCGTCCGGCGCCGAGACGCACCTCGGCGGCCCTGCGGCGGCGCTCCAGGTAGGCGAGGCCGCCCCAGCCGAGGACACCGCCCGCGAGGGCCGCGGGCAGCCCGGCCCCGTTCAGCCGCAGACAGGAGGCGGCCTCGGCGCACTGCACGCAGGTGGCGAGGTGACGGGAGAGGTCGCCGGGGGCGTCGGCGCCGGTCGAGCGGGTGACGGCGTCGAGGAGGCGCGCGTAGCTGCGGCACTGCGCGTCCATCGGGGTGTCGAGCTGGTTGCGCCGGCAGCGGTCCCTGAACAGGACGCGGACCTGGGTGAGTTCGTCGGAGACGGTGGCCGGGTCGAGGCCGAGCTGGCGGGCCACGACGTACAGCGGCAGCGCCTCCACCTCGGCCAGCCACAGCAGTGCGGCGTCAGGTTCCTGCATGTCGCGCAGTCCGCGCAGCGCGAGCGGGCGCTGGAGCGGGGGGCCGGTGTAGCGGTCGGCCTTCTCGGAGTTGAGCCACAGGCGCAGGTCGGGGTCGAGCCTGTGGCCCTGTCCGCTCTCCTCCCAGGCGGTCGCCGTGGTGCGTACGGCGGTCAGCAGCAGGGGGACGCGGGGCAGACGGGCCGGGCGGCGGCCGGCGCTCCGGAAGGATGCGGCCTCGGTGTCGCGGGCCTCGCGCATACCGGTCGAGAACGCCTCCAGGGCCAGCTGGTTGGCCGCGGTGGAGCCGGCCGTGCACAGGTCGGCGTACGACAGCACGGCGTCCCAGCACTCGGAGAACAGCGCTGCCTCGGTGGCGTCCTGAGGGGTCGGCAGGTCGGGCATGAGTCTCCTGCATCCACATGCGAGGTCAACTCGCCATATTGGCAATGGAGTTGGGGGGAACCTCGCGGCAGGGCATGAGCCTTTCACGTTTTCAACACAACTGACAAGCGTCGTGTTCAGATGTCATGACAGGCCGCGCGACCCTGCAACTCCAGCCACTTGTACGGACGCCGGCCCCGTCTGTCTCACCGACACCGTCGTGGAATCCTCGGCCCGTTCGCCGCCGAAGGCTAGTCCGCGACCGCGGGTTGCTGCTCCGGAAGGCTGTCCATGAAGGAGCTCACCGAGAACACCGCGCGGCCGGGGCCGGGCGGGCCGTAGCCGGGGGGTGAGGAGAGGCCGAACTCGTCCATGGTCTGGCGGTAGGCCTGGAGCAGCCGGATGTGGTACTCCAGGGGCGCGCCCTGGGGGTTGGCCTTGCCGAGCGGCGTCGTCGGCTCGGGGCACCAGGTGGTGAAGCGGGGTGTGATGCCGTTCGACATGAAGAAGCGCAGGCCCTCGGTGGTGGACGCGATGGCCTCGTCGACCGTCTTGAACCCGAAGGGCTCGGCCATCTCGACGCCCGCCACGAAGTTGGGGATCACGTTCCGCGCCCCGAAGACCTCCGCCGAGTCGAGGATCCGCTTGTGCCACACGTCCCGGCCGACGTAGCGCTCCTTGCCCGGGCAGTACATCTTGAAGAGGTACTCGTCCCACACCTCGTAGTTGGGGTGGTAGATCTGCACGCCGTAGTCCTTGAAGCGCTGCACGTCGTCGCGCGGCAACGCCTGGGCGACGACCTTGCCGATCCACCGGCCCGGGAAGCGCTCCTCGATGGCCTTGGCGTAGTGGCCGTAGAAGTCGGCCTCGTCACGACCGGAGACCGTCTTGGTGATCGCGCCGCCCGTGAGGGTGTAGGCGGTGGACGCTTTGGCGGTGTCGTACCGGTCGATGATCTCCAGGGCTTCGAGGACCTCCTCGACGTCCTTCACCCCGGTGTACGGGCGCCCGGCCGCCTTGTGCTGGCGCCAGTTGTGGTTGATGTCGCAGTACTGGCACTCCTCCTTGGCGCCGAAGTACTGGCAGACCCGGAAGACGGTGAGGTAGATCAGGTAGCCCCACTGGATGGTCGGGGCGACCTCCATCACGGACTTCCCGTTGGAGAGCTTGTGCCGGTAGTACTCCGGCATCGGCGGCACCCCGACGTCGGAGATCCGCTTGCCGTCGAGGTAGAGACCGAGCACGCCCTGGTCGTCGGCGGCGACGCGGTAGGGCGAGGACGGGTTCACGCGCACGGAGACGACGGTGCGGCGCAGGTCGTACGGTCCGCCGGTGAGGATGATCTCCTCCGGCGGTCGCCGCAGCGCGGCCTCGCCGAGCTCGGGGAGGGTGCCGTGGTCGAAGGAGAAGATGAAGTACGACTTCGGCTTCACCTCACCGGACTCGTTGTCGCTGAGGGCGGACGGGTCGAAGGCCACGCCACCCCGCAGCAGATCCTCTTTGAAGACGGCTTCCCGCGGAACGTGCGGGAATCGCTCCATCAGATCCTCGACCAGTGCGGTGCGGCTGCCCATCCGTAATCTCCTCCCGGCTCAGGCGTACGACTCCTCACGGTATGCCCCTGCCCGGACGTGCGCGGCGCCGGGTCCCCTGAACCGCGTGTTTCCCGCCCCCGCCGCCCTTACCCGTCCCGTCCCTGAGGGCTGCGCCCCCAGACCCCCGCTGTCGGCCCTGCGGGCCTCGTCCTCAAGCGCCGGACGGGCTGAAGTACTCAGCCCCTCCGGCGTTTGAGGAGCGGGGTCTGGGGCGGAGCCCCAGAAGGATGGGACGGGTCGGGGCGCGGGGGCGAGCAAACCGGCCGTCACGCCATGCGTTCCAGGTCCGACTGGACGATCCCATAGGCCAACGGCTGCCCGCCGCCAAGCCGCTCCGCCTCCCCCGCGACCGCGAGGCCCAGCCGGGCCACCTCGTTGCCCTGGGAACCCGCGAGGTGCGGGGTGATGAAAGCGTTCGGCAGGTCGTACAGGGGTGAGTCGGTGGGCAGCGGCTCCGGGTCGGTGACGTCGAGGATCGCGGAGAGGCGGCCGGTGCGGAGTTCGGCGATCAGGGCGTCATGGTCGAGCAGCCCGCCGCGCGCCGTGTTGATCAGGACCGCCCCGTCGGGCATCAGGGCCAGTTCGCGCGGGCCGACGAGGTGGCGGGTTCGCGGGGTCTCGGGGGCGTGGATCGTCACGACGTCCGACGTGCGCAGCAGATCGTCCAGCCCGAGCAGGGGGACGCCCAGCCCGGCGGCCCCGGCCTCGTCGACGTACGGGTCGGTGAGGCTCACCCGCAGATCGAAGGGGCGGAGAAGTTCGATCACGCGACGGCCGATGCGCGAGGCCCCGATGACGCCGACCCGGCGGCCGTGGTTGCCGATGCCGGGGACGAGTCCCCAGCCCGGGAAGGCGCGCTCGGTGCGCAGGCGGTCGCGGGCGGCGAAGAGGTCCTTCCCGGCGAGCAGGATCATGGCCAGCGTGTACTCGGCGACCGGCACGGCGTTGGCCACCGCCGCCGAGCTCACCGCGACGCCCCGCCGCCACAGCTCGGGCGTGGCGAGACTCTTGACCGAGCCGGCCGAGTGGAGCACCGCGCGCAGCTTCGGTGCGGCGTCGAGCACGGCCGGGTCGAGGCGGGGACAGCCCCAGCCGGTGACGAGGATCTCGGCGCGGGCGAGCGCGTCCCGAAGGCGTGGGTCCGGGTCGGTGAAGTCCTCGGCCACCAGGGCGGGGTCGATGTCCACCGACTCCCGCAGCCGCGCCAGCACCTCCGGCGGGAAGACCTGCGGCACGTTGTCGGCGGACATGGCGAACAGGGCGTACGGCCGCTGGGGCAAGGACGTGGCCTCCGGTTCGGCGAGAGGGGGCAAGGCGGTATGGAAAGCGGTATCTACCGTAGGCAGCCGTGGATGAGAGGGTCAACGCACACGCACTCACCCTGAGGGACGGCGAGGGATGACGGAGACCATCACCAACTGGGCGGGCAACATCAGCTACACCGCCGAGGAACTGCACCGGCCGTACTCGCTCGACGCGATCGGCGCCCTGGTGGCCGGTAGCGCGAAGGTCCGCGTGCTGGGCAGCGGGCACTCGTTCAACCAGATCGCCGAGCCGGGGCCGGGGGGCCTCCTGCTGTCGATCGCCGACCTGCCGCCGGTGATCGACGTGGACCGCACGGCCCGTACCGTGCGGGTCTCGGGCGGCGTACGGTACGCCGAACTCGCCCGCGTGGTGTACGCCCACGGGCTCGCGCTGCCCAACATGGCGTCCCTGCCGCACATCTCGGTGGCCGGCTCGGTCGCCACCGGCACGCACGGGTCGGGGGTCGCCAACGGCGCGCTGGCCACGTCGGTGCGGGAGGTGGAACTGGTCACGGGCGACGGATCGGTGCTGACCATCGGGCGGGACGACGAGCGGTTCGGCGGTGTCGTCACCTCGCTGGGCGCCCTCGGTGTCGTCACGGCGCTCACGCTCGACCTGGAGCCGTCCTTCGACGTCGAGCAGCACCTCTTCACCGAACTGCCGCTGGACGGGCTGGACTTCGCGTCGTTCGGGACGGTGATGGCGTCGGCCTACAGCGTGAGCCTGTTCACCGACTGGCGTGCGCCGGGCTTCAGGCAGGTGTGGCTCAAGCGGCGCACCGACCAGCCGCTGCCCGCCTTCCCGTGGGCCCGGCCCGCCACCGAGAAGCTGCACCCGGTGCCGGGGATGCCCGCGGTCAACTGCACGGAGCAGTTCGGGGTGCCGGGGCCGTGGCATCAGCGGCTGCCGCACTTCCGGGCGGAGTTCACGCCCAGCAGCGGGGCCGAGCTCCAGTCGGAGTATCTGCTGCCGCGCCGGTACGCCGTCGACGCGCTGCACGCCGTCGACGGGATCCGGGAGACGGTCGCCTCCGTGCTCCAGATCTGCGAGGTGCGGACGGTCGCGGCCGACCAGCAGTGGCTGAGCCCGTCGTACGGGCGGGACACGGTGGCGCTGCACTTCACGTGGATCGAGGACACCGCGGCCGTGCTGCCCGTGGTGCGGCGGCTGGAGGAGGCGCTGGACGCCTTCGAGCCGCGGCCGCACTGGGGGAAGGTGTTCACGGTGCCGGCGGAGGTGCTGCGCGGCCGGTATCCGCGGCTGGCGGACTTCCGGACGCTGGCGCGTACGCTGGACCCCGGTCGGAAATTCGCCAACGCCTTCGTGCAGGACATACTGGGAGAGTGAAGGCCTGGGGGACTTCGTAAACCCCCTTTCCTAACCCCTTGTCGAAAGTATCCGCACGCCATAGCCTTGCGCCGCGCCGGTGCCGACGACGACCCGGCATGACGTGAAGGGACGGGGGCACCTCGGTTGAAGCGCACATCACGCGATATCCGCACCGCCAACCGCTACGAGGTGCTGCGCCAGATCATCGCCGCGTCACCCACCTCCCGGCAGGAGCTGGCGGCGGCCACCGGTCTCAGTCTCGCCACGGTCGCCACCCTCGTGGGTGAGCTGCTCGACCTCCGCATGATCACGGAGGTCGGGTTCGAGGACTCGGCCGGCGGCCGCCCCCGCGGGCTCGTGGCCGTCAACGCCTCCGGGGGCGCCCTGATCGGCGTGGACATCGCGGAGACGTACGTCCATGTCGAGCTGTTCGACCTCGGGCTGAACGTGCTGGCCCGCGCCGAGGAGGACGTCCGCCCGGGCGAGAGCCTCCCCGAGCAGGTGGTGGGCCATGTCGCGGCCGCCGTCGGCTCGGTGGTGGCGCAGGCCGGCATCGAGGGCGCGCGCGTCCTCGGCGTCGGCGTGAGCGTGCCGGGGCAGGTGGACCGCGCCACCGGCATCTCCGAGTACGCCGCCAACTGGGACTGGCACGACGTGCCGCTGCTCGACCTGCTCACCGAGCACATCGCCTACCCGCTGTACCTGGACAACCCGCTGCGGGCCAGCGCGGTGGCCGAGCTGTGGTTCGGGGCGGCGCGCGGGAGCGGGGACGCCGTGGTGGTCAACCTCGGCACCGGCGTGGGCGCCGGACTGGTCCTGGGCGGCGGCCTGCACCGGGGCGTCAGCAACAGCGCCGGCGAGTGGGGCCACACCACGATCGTCCTGGACGGACGGCTGTGCCGGTGCGGCAGGCACGGCTGCGTGGAGGCGTACGTCGGCGCGTCCGGGATCATGCTGACCCTGCGGGAGCTGAGCGCCGACAACCCGCTGCTGCACCCGGAGGACCAGACGGCCACCATCGACGCGCTCGCCCGGGGGGTGCGGGGACGCGACCCGGTGGCGCTCAAGGTGCTCCGTGACACGGTCCGCTACCTCGGGGCCGGCATCGCCGACCTGGTCAACCTGTTCAACCCCGAAGTGGTCGTACTCAGCAGCTGGGTCGCGGCCGCCCTCGGCGAACCCCTGGTCGCGGAGGTGCGCGAGGCCGTCGGCCGGCACGCGCTGCCGCGGCCGATGGCCGCCACCCAGATCGTCCTCTCCCCGATCCCCACCGACCCGGTGTGCCTGGGCGCGGCCACGTTCGCGCTGGAGGGGGCCTTGCAGTCCGTCGGGCAGAGGCAGACGAAACGCACCACCACCCCCGCGAGGAGTCGTACCGCACCACCTTCCTAGCGACCCTCACGGGTCACGGGTGCGGTGCCCCGCGACCCCGATACGTCCGGTATCCCGAACGTTGCGCAACGCTTCGCACAGACTTCGTCCAACCCCTTGCCGAAGCCTTAGCCGAAGGTTAACGTCCCGCACCGCAGCCCCATTTGAGCCAACTGGCGCTGAGCCGCTCCAGCCGCAGGCACGGGCACAGAGCCGCAGCCGTACTCGAGACAAGGACGTCAGCATGTCGGCATTGAGCAACAGGAACTTCGACCGCCGCACCGCACTTCGGGCCGCGCTCGGTCTGGCCGCCGCCGGCGGGCTGGCCGCTTGCGGCGGCAACAACGGCCGCGGTGGCGGATCCGGTTCGGGCACCAACCTCGTGCAGATGTTCCACGCGTACGGCGAGGCGGGCACCGAGCAGGCCATCAAGCGGTACGCGAAGGCGTACAAGGAAGCCAACGTGACCACGCAGTGGATCACCAGCGCGGACTTCGAGAGCAAGCTCTTCTCGGCCCTGCTCACCGACAACGCGCCGGACCTCTTCGAGTTCCACCCGCAGATCCAGATGGTCAAGAGCGGTCAGGTGGCGGACCTGACCGACATCGTCGGGCCGGTCAAGGACGACTTCAACCCGGCCGACATCAAGTCGCACACGGTCGACGGGAAGATATACGGCGTCCGGATGATCGACGACCCGCAGTTCTTCTTCTACCGCAAGTCGATGCTGGAGAAGGCCAAGGTCGAGGTGCCGACCACGTTCGACGAGCTGATGGAGGCCGCGGCCAAGCTCACCACCAGCAAGGTCAAGGGCCTGTACATGGGCAACGACCTGCACAGCGTCAACGACACCTTGATCTGGTCGTCCGGCGCCCAGCACCTCACCGAGAAGAACGAGATCGCCTACCACACGGACGGCGTCGTCGAGGGCCTGAAGAAGATGCGCCAGCTGTTCACCAGCGGCGACCTCCTCCTCGGCGCCCCGACCGAGTCCTGGGACCCCTCCTCGCTCAACCAGGGCCTGTGCGCCATCCAGTTCTGCGGCATGTGGGCGATGCCGCAGATCCAGGACGCGCTCGGCGACGACTGGGGCGTCTTCCCCTTCCCGAAGGTCACGGACAGCGGCAAGGCGTCGGTCTACAACGGCGGCTGGTCGATGTTCGTCAACGCCAAGGGCAAGAACGTCGACGCGGCCAAGGAGTACGTCAAGTGGCTGTGGATCGACCAGAAGGAGTACCAGGAGGACTGGGCCACCTCCTACGGCTTCCACATCCCGCCGCGCACCTCGCTCGCCAAGGAGGCGGACAAGCTCAAGTCGGGCAACGCCGCTGAGGGCGTCCGGCTCTTCAACGAGTTCGGGCACTTCGACAACATCGGCTGGACCCAGGCCATGCGCACCGCCTTCGAGGACGTCTTCGCCAACTGCGTCCGCAAGGACATGGACCCGGAGGCCGCCCTCGACAAGTGCGACACGGCCGTCAACCGCGAGCTCAAGAAGCTGTTCGGATAGGCCGCGGGACGGACCACGACATGTCGACGACCTCCAAGCTCGACCTCGCGAGCCCCGCCCCGGCGAAGGCCTCATCGGCCAAGCCGCGGCGGGGTCTGCGGGGCAGCCCCACGTTCACCTTCTGGCTCTTCACGGGGCCGTTCCTGATCGGTCTGGCGATCTTCGTCTACACGCCGATCCTCTGGAGCCTCTGGCTGAGCTTCTTCGAGGCCCGCTTCACCGTCACGCCGGACAAGTTCGTCGGCTTCGACAACTACAAGTACATGCTGACGAACGACGACTTCGTCGGCTCGCTCGGCACCTTCACCGTCTTCGCCGCGTTCATCGTGCCCACCACCTGGGCGCTCTCGCTGGGCCTGGCCCTGCTGGTGAACCGGCTGCGCTTCATGCGGGCGTTCTTCCGCTCGGTCTTCTTCCTGCCGACCGCGGTCAGCTATGTCGCCGCGTCGCTCATCTGGAAGATGTCCATCTTCAGCGGCGTCCGCTTCGGCCTGATGAACACGGTCCTCGGCTGGTTCGGGGTCGAGAACATCGCCTGGCTGATCGACCCCAACCCGCCCTGGTACTGGCTGGTCATCGTGACCGCCCGGCTGTGGCTGCAGTCCGGCTTCTACATGATCCTGTTCATCGCCGCGCTGCAGAACATCCCGGAGGAGCTGTACGAGGCCGCCGCCATCGACGGCGCCAAGTCGGGCTGGCAGACCTTCTGGTACATCACCCTGCCCCAGCTGCGCGCCACGTCCACCGCGGTGATCCTGCTGCTGCTCGTCGCCGCCTACCAGGCCTTCGACGAGTTCTTCAACCTGCTGTCGAAGACGACCTGGGGCCGCCCGCCCCTCGTCGAGCTGTACTACAAGGCCCTGGGCGAGAGCCAGGACTACGGCGCCGGCAGCGCGGGCGCACTCATTCT
Organism: Streptomyces sp. NPDC057623; assembly: GCF_042800355.1. Lineage (NCBI taxonomy): Bacteria > Bacillati > Actinomycetota > Actinomycetes > Kitasatosporales > Streptomycetaceae > Streptomyces > Streptomyces sp. NPDC057623. Next base: position 305,092 of record NZ_JBHVGZ010000004.1, on the reverse strand, counting down.
GACCGTGCTGATCTGTGCCGTGACCCTGCTCCAGGGCAAGATCATGGGCTTCGGAAGGGGGGACGAGTCCAAGTGACCTCCACCATCCCCAAGGTGCGCAAGTCCGCACCGGCGTCTGACACACCCAGCCGGGTCAGGCGCGGTGGCGGCGTGATGAACTCCACCGGCCTCTACATCGCCACGGGCGTCGCCGCCTTCCTCTTCCTGATCCCGTTCTACATCCTCGTCCGCAACGCCCTCTCCACCGACGCCGAGATCACCGGAGAGACCTGGAAGATCTTCCCCACGGACATCCAGTGGGGCAACATCAGCGAGCTCTTCAGCGACGAGACGGTCCCCTTCGCCCAGACCCTGTGGAACTCGGCGGTCGTGGCCACCCTGCACACCGTCGGCGTCCTGCTGTTGTGCTCCCTCGCGGGCTACGGCCTGGCCCGCATCCCGTACAAGCACGCCAACAAGGTGTTCTACGCCGTCCTGGGCACCCTGATGGTCCCGACCGCGGTCACCTTCGTACCGAGCTTCGTGCTGGTCTCCTCCCTCGGCTGGGTGGACACCTACCGGGGCCTCATCATTCCGGGCCTGTTCAGTGGTTTCACCTGCTTCCTCTTTCGGCAGTACTTCCTGGGGTTCCCCAAGGAACTGGAGGAGGCGGCACGCATGGACGGCCTGGGCTACTGGGGCGCGTACTGGCGTGTCGTCGTACCCAACTCGCTGAACTTCTTCGCGGCGATGGCGACCATCACCTTCATCGCGGGCTGGAACGCCTTCCTGTGGCCCCTGGTCATCGGGCAGGACCCGAGTTCGTGGACCGTGCAGGTCGCGCTCTCCAGCTACATGACCAACCAGACCGTCGTCTTCCATCTGATCTTCATGGCGACGGCCGTTTCCATCCTGCCCCTGGTGTTCGTGTTCCTCTTCCTCCAGCGCTGGCTGGTGCAGGGGATCGCGCAGACCGGTATCAAGGGCTGACGCCTTCTTCCCAAGAGCTGGAGACCGATGTCTTTCCGCACCACCCCCTCCGTCGACTACGTCGAGGACGTCTCCCCGGGCCGCGGGGCCCTCCCGCCCCGGGCCTGGTACGCCGCCTCGGACGCGAAGTCCCTGTCCCTCAACGGCAGCTGGCGCTTCCGGCTGTCGGCGACCGCCGACGCCGAGGACGACTCGTTCGCCGAGGAGGGATACGACGCCGGGGAGTGGGCCGAGGTCACGGTCCCCGGCCACTGGGTCCTCCAGGGCGACGGCGCGTTCGGTTCGCCCATCTACACCAACCACCTCTACCCCTTCCCGGTCGACCCGCCGCACGTGCCGACCGAGAACCCGACCGGCGACCACCTGCGGGTCTTCGACCTGCCGGCGGACTGGGCGGCTGACGGCGGGGCGGTCATCCGCTTCGACGGCGTGGAGTCCTGCGCCCGCGTCTGGCTGAACGGCACGGACATCGGCGAGTTCAAGGGCTCCCGGCTGCCGCACGAGTTCGCGGTGGGACACCTGCTGAAGCCGGCCGGGAACGTGCTCGCCGTCCGGGTGCACCAGTGGTCGGCGGGCTCGTACCTGGAGGACCAGGACCAGTGGTGGCTGCCGGGCATCTTCCGTGACGTCACCCTGCTGCACCGCCCGACGGGCAGCGTGGGCGACTTCTTCGTGCACGCCGCCTACGACCACACCACGGGCGAGGGCACCCTGCGCGTCGACTCCGACGTCGACGGGCGGGTGTCCGTGCCCGCCCTCGACATCGATGTCGCGACCGGCGAGTCGGTGACGGTCCCGGTCGAGCCGTGGTCGGCGGAGGCGCCGAAGCTCTACGACGGCGAGCTGGTCACGGCGGGCGAGCGGGTCCCCCTGCGGATCGGTTTCCGTACCGTCGTCCTCGAGGACGGCCTCATCAAGGTCAACGGCAGGGCGATCCTCTTCAAGGGCGTCAACCGGCACGAGTGGCACCCCGACAAGGGCCGCGCCCTCGACCTGGAGACCATGCGCGAGGACGTGCTGCTGATGAAGCGGCACAACCTCAACGCGGTGCGCACCTCGCACTACCCGCCGCACCCGGCCTTCCTCGACCTGTGCGACGAGTACGGCCTGTGGGTCATCGACGAGTGCGACCTGGAGACCCACGGCTTCACCGAGCAGGCCTGGCGGGACAACCCCGTCGACGACGACCGCTGGACGCCGGCCCTGCTGGACCGCGCCGCCCGCATGGTCGAGCGCGACAAGAACCACCCGTCCGTCGTCTTCTGGTCCCTCGGCAACGAGGCCGGCACCGGGCGCGGGCTGACCGCCATGGCCGAGTGGATCCACGGCCGGGACTCCTCGCGCCTGGTGCACTACGAAGGCGACTGGAACTGCCGGGACACCGACGTGTACTCGCGGATGTACGCCTCCCACGAGGAGGTCGAGCGCATCGGGCAGGAGCTGGACGGCGGCACGCTCAAGCGGCGCGATCTGCCCTTCATCCAGTGCGAGTACGGCCACGCGATGGGCAACGGTCCGGGCGGGATCGCCGACTACCAGCAGATCTTCGAGCGGTACGAGCGGCTCCAGGGCGGCTTCATCTGGGAGTGGATCGACCACGGCGTCACCCACCCCGAGCTGGGCTACGCCTACGGCGGCGACTTCGGCGAGGAGCTGCACGACGGCAACTTCGTCTGCGACGGGCTGGTCTTCCCGGACCGGCGGCCGTCCCCGGGACTCGTCGAGTACAAGAAGGTGATCGAGCCGGTCCGCATCGAGGGCGACGGCACCGGCGGCACCGTACGGGTGACGAACGCGTACGACTTCGCCGATCTCTCGCACCTGGAGTTCGAGTTCTCCTACGCGGTGGACGGATTCCCCACCGGTGCCCACACGCTGGCGGTGCCCGCCCTCGCGCCGGGTGAGTCGGCGGAGGTCAAGCTCCCGGCGGCGGCCCCCGACGGCCAGGGCGACGAGGTCCTGTGGACGGTCCGCGCGCTGCTCGCCGAGGACACGGCCTGGGGGCCCAAGGGCCACGAGGTGGCGTGGGGCCAGGAGGCCGTGGCCGCGCGCGCGCCCGTGGCCGTCGCCGCCGCGGAGCGGCCCGTGCACGACGAGCGGCTGATCACGCTCGGCCCGGGGACCTTCGACGCCCACTCGGGCCGGCCGACGACGATCTGCGGCCTCGACGTGACCGGGCTGCGCCTGGACGTGTGGCGGGCGACGACGGACAACGACGAGGGGGCCTGGGAGAACAACACGTGCTACGCCGCACTGTGGCGCAAGCTCGGTCTGCACCGGATGCGGCACCGGCTGGACGCCGTGGAGCTGGGCGACGACGCGCTGACCGTCCGCACCCGGGTGGCACCCGCCGCCGCCGAGGTGGGCCTGCGCACGGTGTACCGCTGGACATCCGACGGCGACCTGCTGAAGCTGACCGTGTCCGTGACTCCCGAGGGCGAATGGACCGTGCCGCTGCCCCGGCTCGGCATCCGCTTCGGGCTGCCGGCCGACGCCGCTCAGGAGGTCCTGTACTTCGGTGGCGGGTCCGAGGCGTACCCGGACACCCGTGCCGCCTCGAAGCTCGGCCAGTGGCTGCCGGGCATCGACGACCTCCAGACCCCCTACGTCCGCCCGCAGGAGAACGGTGCCCGTGCCGACGTCCGCTGGGCGGAGCTCGGCGGCCTGCGGATCGAGGGCGACCCGGAGTACTGGTTCAGCGCCCGGCGCTGGACCAACGAGCAGCTGGACGCCGCCCGGCATCTGACCGACCTCACGCCGGGCGACACCCTCTGGATCAACCTCGACCACGGCCAGCACGGCATCGGTTCGCAGTCCTGCGGTCCGGGTCCGCTGCCGCGGTACTTCCTGGAGGCCGGGCCGACGGAGTTCTCGTTCGTGTTCTCGACAGCCGGGTCCGGCGAGCCCACCGAGTGAGAAACAGTCGTGAGAAGACTGTAAATCGATTGACCGATTGATCGACTTTCCGACAGCGTGCGGAGGGTCGCCCGCGGCCGGTCGGCACACCTGCCGACCGGCCGCACTGTGCGTTCACAGCAAGGGAGTTGATGTCGCTTGATTGGCAGTATCGAGGTTCGCGGTCTGTCCCGAACCTTCCACACCACCGTCCGCCGCCCCGGTTTCGCCGGCGCACTCCGTTCTCTGGTCAACCCGCAGAAGGTCGCCAAGCACGCCGTCTCCGACGTGACCTTCTCCGTCGCCCCCGGCGAGCTCCTCGCCCTGCTCGGCCCGAACGGCGCCGGCAAGTCCACCACCATCAAGATGCTCACCGGCATCCTCACCCCCACCGCGGGCGAGGCCCGCGTCGCCGGCGTGGTGCCGTACGAGGAGCGTGAGCGCAACGCCCGCAACATCGGCACGGTGTTCGGGCAGCGCACCCAGCTGTGGTGGGACCTCCCGGTGCGCGAGTCGTTCGCGATCCTGCGGGACATCTACGAGGTGCCGAAGGCCGAACACACGGAGCGGCTCAGGGAGTTCGACGACCTCCTCGACCTCTCCTCCTTCTGGGACACCCGGGTCCGCCACCTCTCGCTCGGCCAGCGGGTCCGCTCCGACCTGGCCGCCGCCCTGCTGCACGACCCGCCGGTGGTCTTCCTCGACGAGCCGACCATCGGCATGGACGTGGTGGTGAAGGAGCAGGTGCGGGAGTTCCTGCGGCACCAGGTGGAGGAGCGCGGCCGTACGGTCCTGCTCACCACTCACGACATGACCGAGGTCGAGCGGCTCGCCGAGCGGGTCGTGCTGGTCAACCACGGCCGGCTCGTCCTGGACGGCACCCTCGACGAGATCCGCCGCAAGTTCGGCTCGACGTGGCAGGTGCGGGTGACGCTCGCCGACCCGCACACCGAGGCCGGCTCGCTGCCGGGCATCGCCCTGCTGCACCGCGAGGGCCCGCAGGCGGTCTTCGGCCCGGACGGCCCCGACGCGCCGACCGTGCACCAGGCGCTGAAGCGGGTCATCGAGCGGTACGAGGTGACGGACCTCGCCCTCGACGAGGCGGACCTGGAGGACGTGATGCGGGCCGCGTACGTGTATGCCGAGGCCGTGCCCGCCGAGACCGCGGCGGAAGGAGCCTGAGATGGCCTCCGTACTGCACGGCTGGCGCGTCGCCCGCGTCACGCCGCTCGGCGAGCTGCACACGCCGCCCCGTATGACGGCCGTCCTGCTCCGGCTGACCGTCCAGGTGGTCCTGGTCGCGTCGCTGTGGCGCGGCCTGTACTCCCACACCGGGACCACCGCCGGACTCAGCCGCGACCAGGCGGTCACCTACGCCGTCCTGGCCGTACTCGCCTCCCGGCTGCGGGAGTTGGACCAGTCCGCGGGGCGGGACATGGTGCTCCAGCACTTGCACTTCGGCACGATCGTCTACTGGTACCTGCGCCCGCTACCGCCCCAGCGCTACTACGCCCTGCGGGCCCTCGGCGAGCAGCTGTACGGGCTGGCGTGGGCACTCGGCGGATACGCGGTCTGCCTGGCCGCGGGGGTCGTGGAACCCCCCGGATCGGCGGCCGTGGCAGGGGTGTTCGTGGTGAGCATGCTGCTCGGCCAGTGGGTCCTGTACTACGTCATGCTCGTCCTCGACCAGCTGTGCTTCTTCACCATCCGCAACAACTCCGCGATGCTGATCCTGATCTTCGCGCAGAACCTGATGTCCGGCGTGTACGCGCCGCTGTGGTTCTTCCCCGACTGGTTCATCACGCTCAGCGCCTTCCTCCCCTTCCAGGCGACGCTGAGCGTGCCGCTGTCGATCTACGTCGGTCGCATCGAACTGTCCGAAGCCGGAGTCCAGTTGGCCGTGCAGGCCGGCTGGGTCGTCGTGCTGGCGCTGCTCACCCGGTGGGTGTGGCGGCGGGCCGCGCGGCGCGTGATCTCGCAGGGAGGCTGAGGTGTCGGTGAAGGCCATGAAATCGCTGCGTATCGTGTGGCGCATCTCGCTGCTCAACATCCGTTCCGCGATGGAGTACCGCACCGAGTTCCTGCTGAACATCGCGATCGGCGCGATCTGGCAGGTGTCGGTGATCGTGTTCGCGACGGTGCTGCTGGCGCGGTTCACCGGGATGGGCGGCTGGGAGAGCTCGGACGTGCTGCTGATCCCGGCGATCCGGATGCTCGCGCACGGGTTGTTCGTGCTCCTGCTGGGGCGTACGCACTTCATCGGCCGGCAGATCCAGGAGGGGAGGATCGACATCTACCTCCTGCGCCCGATGCCGGTGCACCGCCAGGTCCAGCTCGACTACTTCCCGACCAACGCGATCGGTGACCTGACGGTCGCGGCGGGCCTGATGGTGGGGGCGCTCAGCCGCAGCACCCTGGACTGGTCGGCGGGCCGGGTCTGCTATCTGATCGCCGCGGTGATCGGCGGGATGCTGCTGGAGGCGGCCCTGTTCACGGCGGTGGCCTCGGCGTCCCTGCGCTACCCCGCCGCCGACTACTGGGGGCGCTGGCTGGAGGAGCTCCTCGGCACCTTCGGCAGCTACCCCCTGAACGTGCTCCCCAAGGCGGTCGGCGACTTCCTCACCTTCGCCCTCCCGCTCGCCTTCGTGGCGTACTTCCCGGCCGCGGTCCTCACCGGCCACGACACGGCCGTGCCGTTCTGGCTGGCGGCGTCCTCGCCCCTGCTGGGACTGTTGGCGTATCTGGGAGCGCGGTGGCTGTGGCGGTGGGCGTTGGGGCACTACGCGGGCGTGAACGGATGACGGTCGCTCCACCCCGTCGAGGCGCCAGGGCAGGCCCCGTCCCTGTACCGCGCGGCGCGCTGTGCCGGACGGTACGGGGACGGGACGCCGTCAGGGCCGCGACGGGTCCGTTGCGCGCCCGACCGGGCCGGGCGTGCGTTCGAAGGCGGGGGACGGCTGGTCGGGGCCCGGGTCGCGGTTCAGGCCGTGGTCCAGATCGCGGATTCCCGGTATCGGCGAGGGCAACAGCCACAACACCGACAGCGCCCCGCCGACAGCCGCCGTGACGAGGGTCGCCCGTAGGCCGATCGTGGTGGCGAGCGTCCCTCCGACGATCGCGCCGAGCGGGCGTACGCCGTAGTTGACGGTGCTGTAGGCGCCGGCCACGCGGCTGCGCAGGGCGTCCGGGATCACCGCGGCCTGGAGGGAGTTGAGGTTCACGTCGAAGAGCATGACGCCGAGGCCGACGAGGAAGTAGGTCACGGCCAGGATCCCGGCGCGGGCCCAGGCCGGCCCGTCGGCCGCGGCGGCGAGGGCGATGGGCGCCGGGAACAGGACGGCGCCGACGGCGACACCGCGTCCCACGCCGATCCGCCGGGCCAGCCAGGGTGCCCCCAGCGCGCCGACGAGGGAGCCGCTCGCCCCGATGCCCATGGCCAGCCCGATGGCCGCCGGGGAGAGTGCGAGGACGCGGTCGGCGAACAGCACGACCAGGCCGGTGCTCGACACGAACGTGAAGAAGTTGAGGGTCGTCGCGCAGGCCAGGCTTGCGCGCAGCACCGGGTCGCGCAGGATGTGGGTCACGCCCTCGCGCGCGTCACGTACGAGTGCGGGACGGCCCGCGGTGGCCGGGGCCGGTTCGTCGATCTCGATCCGGCGCAGCAGCAGCGCCGACGCCACGAAGGACAGCGCGTCGGCGACCAGGGCGACCGGCGCGGTCAGCGCCTGTACCAGCCCGCCGCCGAGCGCCGGCCCCGCGACCAGGGAGACCGAACGGGCGGCGCCGAACCTGCTGTTGGCCTCGACGTACGCCGAACGCGGCACCAGCAGAGCGAAGAAGGGCGCCCACGCGCAGCCGGCCACGACGCTCGCCAGGCCGGTCAGCAGGGCGACCGCGTACAACTGCCCCAAGGTCAGGGCGCCCCAGAAGCAGGCGATCGGCACCGTCACCAGTACCCCCGCCCGCACGAGATCGGTGACGATCAGCAACCGCCGTTTGCGGGGCCCGCGTTCGACCCATGTGCCCAGCGCGACGGCGAGAAGGTTCGGCGTCCAGACCAGGGCCGTCAGCCAGGCCACCTGGCCGACGGAGGCGTCGAGCACCCCGGCGGCGATCAGGGGCAGGGCCAGCTCTGAGATCCGGTCACCGAACTGCGAGACGGCATTGCCCGCCCAGGACAGCACGAACCTCCGGTCCCGCCACAGGGAGGCCGGGGCCACGAGCCCGCGCCCGCCTCTCATGCCTCCGTGTCCTCGGCGGCTGCCTCCGCCGCCTCCGGCAGCGCGTGACGCAGCAGCCGTACGCCACGGGTGTCCCGCGGCCGGTCGGCGGCGTCGCGCAGCACATACGGGGCGAGTACGGCCTCGATCGCGTCGTCGATGGCGGCCAGTTCGTCGGCGGACACCACGATCCGGGTGTCGGCCAGCTTCGCGACCCGGCGCCACGCCGGTTCCAGTCGGGGCTCGGTGTCGGTGGCCCAGCGCTCGGCGAGTTCCGCGGCCCGGGCCAACATCTCCCACCCCAGCGCCCGGGCGGCGGCGGTGCCCTCCGCGTCCTCCGGCATCTGGAACCGGAAACCCCGCGCGACGGCCTCCCATCGCCGCTCCCGTCGGTCACTCCCGCCCTCGGCCGCGTCCCTGACCAGCCCGAAGCCCGCGAGATGCCGTAGATGCCAGCTGGTGACGGAGGGTGTGGCCCCGACGTGCGGGGAGAGTTGGGTGGCCGTGGCGGGGCCGTCCCGCTGGAGGCGTTCGAGGACGGCGAGGCGCACGGGGTGCGCCAGTGCCCGCATGGCCTTCGGGTCGGTGATCTCGATGTCGCCGAGACGGTTGTCGCCAGTGCCGGAATCCGCTCCCATGACGTGAGAGTGTCGTCTCACAAAGTATGAGAGTCAACTCTCATGACTCTCACTGTTTCCCCAACCGCCCTTGCCCGCCACACTGGTTGCCGTCGAACCTGAGCAGCGTTCAACTTCCCTGCCGTTCCCTGAGCGGAGACACCCCCACCATGAGAAGACTTCTCGGCGCGCTCGCGGCCGCCGCCCTCGCCGTCACGGGCCTCGCCACCACCGGCGCCACGCCCGCGACGGCCGCCGTCTCCGGCACCTTCAACGTCCTGACGTACAACGTCGCGGGCCTCCCGGAGGGCCTGAGCTCCGGCAATCCGGAGACCAACACCCCGCTGATCTCGCCGCGGCTGGCGGCGTACGACATCGTGAACGTGCAGGAGGACTTCAACTACCACGCGGCCCTGTACGCCGGCGACAACCACCCGTACCGCACCGCGACCAGCGGCGGCGTGCCCTTCGGCGACGGCCTCAACACCCTCTCGGACCATGCCTTCGAGGACTTCGAGCGGGTGAAGTGGAACGACTGCACGGGCACCAACTGCCTGACCCCCAAGGGCTTCTCGCTGGCCCGGGTCCGCCTCGCCGAGGGCGTCTTCGTGGACCTCTACAACGTGCACACCAACGCCGACGACTCGGCCGACGCGCTGGCCGCCCGCCGCGCCAACGTCGAGCAGCTGTCGGACTTCATCCAGGCCAACTCCTCCGGCAACGCGGTCATCGTCATGGGTGACACCAACACCCGGTACACCCGCGGCGGGGACAACATCCGCACCCTCGCCGACGAGAACGGCCTGACGGACGCGTGGGTGCAGCTGGTCAAGGGCGGTGTCCGGCCGACGCAGGGCGCGGACGCGCTGCTCTGCCCGACGACGGCACCGCCGAACGGCTGCGAGGTCGTCGACAAGGTCCTCTACCGCGGCAGCAGGCTCCTGACGCTCGACGCCACCCGCTACAACAACGAGTGGGCGTCGTTCCTCGACTCCGCGGGCGGCAACCTGTCCGACCACTTCCCGCACACGGTCGACTTCTCCTACACCCTCGCCCCGTCCCTGAAGGCGAGCGACTTCTTCGGCGGCCCGCACGGTACGGCCTTCAACGACGCCGACGACCTGCCGGCCTCCGTGTCCCCGCGCACCCTGGCCCTGCGCGGTGGCTCCCGCCTGGACGCGCTGTCCCTCACCCACGACGGCGGCAGGACCCTCACCCACGGCGGAACCGGCGGCACGGCGACGTCCCTGACCCTGGCCACCGGTGAACACCTCACCTCCGTGAAGCTGACGCAGGGCCAGAAGGACAGCCGTACGCGGATCTTCTCGGCGGCCTTCACCACCGACAAGGGCCGCACTCTGTCCGCCGGTACGGCGACTTCGGACAGCAGGACCTTCACGGCACCGTCCGGTTGGCAGATCGCGGGGTTCACGGGGCGCGCCGGTGACGAACTCGACAAGCTGGGGGTGCTGTACGCGCCGATCGGCTGACCGGCGCCGTATGCCGCCCGCGTCGAGCCCTCGGCGACAGGACTCGTCGAGCGCCACGCCCTCCGCGTACGGCCGAGGACGTGGCGCTCGACGGTGACCGCGGCAGACGCTGCCGACCGGCCCCTTCACCCGCTACTCGCTGCGCAACACCTCCGCGACCGTCAGCCGCCCCGCCCGTCGCGCCGGGACCAGTGCTCCCAGCACTGCGATCAGCAGCCCCGCCAGGGCGAGCCCGGCCAGGGCCGGGGCCTGCCAGACGTCCGTCATGGAGGGGGGCAGGGTGATGTCGACCGCGTCCGCCATGCGGGGGATCACCAGCCGGTGGCCCGCCACGCCCAGCGGGATGCCGAGCAGGGAGCCGATCGCGCCGAGGACGGCCATCGACGTCACCGTCATCACGGTGACCTGCCGCGGTGTCATGCCGATCGACTTCAGCATGCCCAGGTCCCGTCGCCGGTCACGGGTGTTGAGGACCACCGTGTTGAAGACGCCCAGCGACGCGACCACGGCGAGCATCAGGGTGAGGGCGGTGGCGGAGCCGATGATCGTCCGGGTGACGGAGTTGCCGCCCCGCACATCCGGTGTGACCCCTGGATCGGCGGCCCGGGCGGCGCGGGCGTAGGCGGTCGGGTCGGTGCCGTCGCGGAGCTTGACGTGGTAGGCGATGGGCTTCCTGTCCGGGGCCAGTGCCATCAGCGTCGGCCAGTCGGCGACCACGACCCGGGCGTTGCTCTCCATGAACTCCCCGACGACCAGCACCCGTTCCGTCCGGTCGCCCTTCGCCAGGCTGACCCGGTCCCCGACCCGTACGCCGTTCTGACGCAGGAAGGCCGAGCCGGCCACGATCTCGCCGCCGCCGCGGGTCCATCGCCCGGCCGTGAGCACGCTGTCCAGCTGGGTGCGGTCGCCGCGGTGTCCTTCGAGGATCACCGGGTGGGCGGAGCCCGTGAGGCGTACGTCGGCGTGCCCCCGGGCGGTGATCTCGCTCGCTCCGGGCAATTCGCGCAGCAGCGACTGGAGTTCGCGGTCGTCGTGCTCGGGCAGGATCTCCTTGCCGTCCTTGAGGTTCGAGGCGTACACGGTGACCTGGTAGGCGTCGCGCCCGGCCTCGCCGAACCGGGTCATGGTCGTGGCCAGCCCGGTCGCGAAGGTCACGGTGGTCACGCCTAGGACGACGGCTGCGAGCGTCAGGGCGCTGCGCCCGGGCCGGGCGAACGGCAGGCCCACGCCCAGGCTCACCGAGCGTGGCAGCCTGCTGCCGGCCAGTCGGCGCTGGATGCCCAGGGCACGGCCGGCACGTGGGGCGCTGCCCGCGCTGATCGCCCGCGCCGCCGACATCCGGTGGGCGCGCAGCGCGGGGGCGAGCGCGGCGAGGACGCAGACGGCGGGCATGCCGAGCAGCGTCACGGCGGTGATCCAGGGCGCGAGGCCGACGGAGCCGTGGAGCACCCCGGCGTCGGGGCCCGTGAACACGAACCCGAAGAAGGGGCGGGCGATCAGGTTGCCCGCGGCGGTGCCGAGCGCGCAGCCGAGCACGGCGGGTACGGAGATCATCGTGAGGTAGACGGCGACCACCTGCCCCGGTGTGAAGCCGAGAGCCTTGAGCACGCCGATGTGCCGGAAGCCGGAGATGACGGCGCCGCTGACCACGTTGGCGATGATGAGGACCGCGACCGCGATGCCGAGGACGCCGAAGGCCATCAGATAGGGCGTGTACGCCCGGGCCGAACTGCTCACCTGGTGCTTGAGCGCGAGATACGACCGGGAGGCGGTGAGCGCGTCCGCCGGGAGCCCTTCGGTCACCGTGGCGAGCTGTGTGCGCAGCCGGCCGTCCGTCGCGGCGTCGGGGAAGCGGAACAGCATCTGGGTGTCCGTCGGGTGCAGGGCGTCGATCTGCTGGGGCGCCACCCAGGCGTCCGCGGTCCGGCTCAGGTCGAAGGCGAACCCGACGACCGTGAGGGACGGGCCGCCCGAGGGCATCGGGAGCCGTTTGCCGAGGTCGTCCGGGGTCCAGTCGGACTGCCGGTTCAGGACGATCTCGCCGGGCCGGGTGGCCCAGCGGCCGGCCCACAGGTCCAGCCGGTCCACGGGGCCCTCGGGGTCGGCGCGGCCGACGACCGTGATCTCGGTGCCGAGGCCGAAGCGCATGCTGCTGTCGGGGAGTTCGAGGGTGGCCTGCGCGTAGGGGCCGGCGGCGGCTTCGACGCCGGGTGCCCGTGCCGCCGCCGTCAGCTGTGCGTCGGAGACCTCGGCGGGGTCGAAGGCGGCGACGACGTGCGGGCCGCGCTGCCGGGCGAAGGCCTTGTCGAAGGGGGCGGAGGCCGCGTCGAGCAGGCCGAGGGCCACCACCATGGCCGCCGTCGAGGTCAGGGTGACCAGCGCGATGACCAGTGTCTGGAGTCTGCGCCGCCGTACCGCCGCGCGGGCGGCGCTCCACACGGCCCTCATGCGGACGGCTCCAGGGTGTGCTCGCCGGTCACCCGGCCGTCGGCGACCTCGACCAGACGGCTGGCGCAGCGGCGGGCGAGGTGCTCGTCGTGGGTCACCAGGACCAGGGTCTGGCCGATCTGGTTGAGGTCGAGCAGCAGGTCCATCACCTGCTCCCCGGAGCGGCTGTCCAGCGCGCCGGTCGGCTCGTCGGCGAGCAGCAGGGCCGGGCGGTTCATCAACGCCCGTGCCACGGCGACGCGTTGGCGTTCACCGCCGCTGAGCACGGCGGGGTAGGCGCCGCGCCGGTCGGCGATGCCGAGTTCGTCGAACAGCTCCAGCGCGCGCCGCCGGGCCTGCCGTGCGGGCGTGCCGGTGAGCTGCGCCGCCAGGGCGACGTTGTCGAGCGCCGACAGATCGTCGATGAGGTTGAAGAACTGGAAGATCATGCCGATCCGTCGCCGCCGGTACAGGGCGAGGCCCTTCTCGCTCAACTCCCCCACGTTCTCGCCGTGTACGACGACCTCGCCGCCCGTCGGCCGGTCCAGCCCGGCGATCATGTTGAGGAGCGTGGACTTCCCGCATCCCGACGGGCCCATCACCGCGACCGCCTCCCCGGCCCGTATCTCCAGCGACACACCGGCCAACGCCGTCGTCTCGCCGTACTCCTTGCGCACGCCGTCGAGCCGTACGACGACCTCTGTCCTGCCGTGCTGAGTGACCATGCCGTCCTCAGTCCCCCTGCTGTCCTCGGTGACCATGGGCAGGACGCTACGAGGCGGACCCGGGAGCGGGCATCCCTCCCCGGATGGCATCTGGCCGCTCGTCTCATTCCCGGGATGCAGGGCCTGCATCTTTGGGCCGATGCGGACACGGTGATCGTCTGCCAGGGTGAACCCCATGGGGGAGGACTGGATGCCGAACGGCCCGGTGGCGGCGCTCGCGGTGGCGGGTGCCGCCGTACTGGCGCTGACCGTCGCGCTGCTGCGGACGCGGCGCCGCTGGCGGGACGCCGTCGGGGAGCGCGGCTGGCTGCTGGAGCGGGAGCGGGAGCGCGCCTCCCGGACCGCGGTCGCGGCCGAACGAGGCCGTATCGCCCACGAGTTGCACGACATCGTCAGCCACAACGTCAGCCTCATGGTCGTGCAGGCCAGTGCCGCCCGCGAGGTGCTGGGCACGATGCCGGACGAGGCGGCGGCGGCGCTGCGGGCGGTGGAGGACGCGGGGCGGGGCGCGATGACGGACCTCCGGCATCTGCTGGGGCTGCTGGCCCCGTCGCCGAGCGGCGCGGACGACGACGCGGACGGGGACCATGGCCATGCAGCGGGCTCGGGGGAAGACCCGGGGGCGGGCCCGGGAGCCGGCCTCGGCGGCTACGACGATTCCGGCGCCGGCCTCACCCCGCAGCCCGGCCTCGACCGGCTCGGCCGGCTCGTCGACCGTGTCTCGTTCGCGGGACTGCCGGTCGAGGTCCGGATGTCCGGTGAACCTCGCCCCCTCCCCCAGGGGATCGATGTGACGGCGTACCGCATCGTCCAGGAGGCGCTCATGAACGCGCTCCGGCACGGCGACGGCGGCCAGGCCGAGGTCACCGTGCGGTACGCGGACCACGCGCTGCGCGTGGAGGTGCTGAACACCGGGCCGAGCGTGCTCACCGGCGGGGCGTCGCCGAAGCCGCCCCGCCCGCTCTCCCGGCACCGGGAAGGGACCGGGCGCGGTCTGCTGGGGCTGCGGGAACGCGTCGCGGTGTACGGCGGGGACCTGGACGCCCGGCGGCGCCTCGGCGGCGGCTACCGCGTCCGGGCCCGCATCCCCCTGGACCGGCCATGACGACACCCATGAGCGAACCCGAGCCCGCTCCCCGCGTCCTCGTCGTCGACGACCAGACGTTGATCCGGACGGGCTTCCGGCTGATCCTGACCGCGCGTGGCATCGAGGTGGTCGGCGAGGCGGCGGACGGGGCGGAGGCCGTGTCGATGGCGCGCGCACTGGTCCCGGACGTCGTGCTGATGGACATCCGCATGCCGAACATGGACGGCCTCGACGCCACCCGCCGCATCCTCCGACAGACCCCGCACTGCCGGGTGTTGATGCTGACGACCTTCGACCTGGACCGCTACGTGTACACGGCCCTGGCGATCGGGGCGAGCGGCTTCCTCCTCAAGGACGTCACACCCGAGCACCTGGCGGCGGCGGTACGCCTGGTCAGCACGGGCGACGCCCTCCTCGCCCCCTCCATCACCCGCCGCCTGGTGGAACGCTTCGCGGCGGACGCCGAGGACGCCGTCGGCCGCCCGCCGGCCGTGCCCGCCGACCTGGCGTCCCTGACCCCCCGTGAACTGGAGGTCCTGGCCCTCCTGGGCCGAGGTCTGTCCAACACGGAGCTCGCCGCCCATCTCACCCTGAGCGAGGCCACGGTGAAGTCCCATGTGGCCCGCATCTTCGCCAAGCTGTCCCTGCGGGACCGCGCGCAGGCCGTCGTTCTCGCCTACGAGACGGGGCTCGTCCGGCCCCGGGGCGCGGACGGCGGCTCCGAGGCGGTCCTCCCGGGCGGCTGACCGGGCTCATTAGGATGCTCCCCGGGGGCACCAGACGCCCCTGAGCAGGTACGTATCCGGAGGTCACCGCCCCATGGCGCGCGCAGGACTCACCGCCGACCGCCTCGCCGCGGCGGCCGCCGAACTCGCCGACGAGGTCGGGTTCGAGCACGTCAGCCTGTCCGCGCTGGCCCGGCACTTCGGGGTGCGGGACGCGAGTCTGTACTCGCACGTCAGGAATCTTCAGGACCTGCGCACGCGGGTCGCCCTGCTGGCCGGCGGCGAGATGATCGACCGGATCGCCGCCGCCGTCGCCGGACGCGCAGGCAAGGACGCCCTGACCGCCTTCGCGGATGCCTACCGGGCGTACGCCCTCCAGCACCCTGGCCGCTACGCGGCGACCCAGATCCGGGTCGACCCGGCTCTCGTCGCCGGCTCCCCCGCCATGCGGCGCACCGCCGAGATCACATACGGCATGCTCCGCGCCTACGGCCTCGACGAACCCGACCTGACCGATGCCGTCCGCCTGCTGCGCAGCACCTTCCACGGCTACTGCGCGCTGGAGTCCACGGGCGCGTTCGGCGCTCCCCGGGAGGTGGCCAAGTCCTGGGAGCGCGCTGTCGACGCCCTGCACGTGGCCCTCTCGCACTGGCCGCGCGACGAGCACGACCGGCGGTCGCCCCAGGTGCCGAGCTGACTCCGTGCACCGAAGCCGGGCGCGGGTCACCCGCCCTCACCGCGGGGGAGGGAGCGCGCCTTGCCCCCACCGCGGCGGCTGAGCGCGTCCACGGCGTCGTACGACGGAACGGCTCCGCCCGGCGCGCGTCCTTCCCGGATCTCCCGGACGGCCTCCAGTGCCGCGCCCAGCGCCCGCCGGTAGAGCAGCGAGCCGAGGCTGACGCGACGGACGCCGAGGCCGGCGAGGTGGCGGACGGTGGGGCCGGCCGGCGAGTAGAGGACGTTCAGGGGAACGTCGAGGTGGCTGACCAGCGCGCCGATCTGCCGGGGCTCGGTGACCCCCGGTACGAACACGCAGTCGGCTCCGCTCTGTTGATACGCGTCGAGACGGTCGAGCGTCCCCTCTCCGCCACCCAGCCAGTACGTGTCGGTGCGGGCGTTGACGAAGAGGCCGGGTGCCGCCGACCTGACGGCTTCGATCTTCGCGGCGTGCAGCGCGACGGAGCCGAGACCGTCCTCCAGGTTGATACCGGCGGCGCCGACGGCGGCCAGCTCCCGGGCGAACTCCCCCACCTCGTCGGGGTCATCGCTGTAGCCGTCCTGTGCGTCGACGGAGAGGAGGTACGGGCCGGAGCCGAGGGCGAGCGCGAGCCGGAGGGTCTCGTCACGGGTGTCCCGCGTTCCATCGGGCAGGCCGGCTGCCGCGGCGACGCCGAGGCTCGTCGTGCCGATCGCGCGAAAGCCCTGGTCGGCGAGGGCTCTCGCCGAGGCGTGGTCCCAGGCGTTGGGGAGGAGGAGGGGCTCGTCGCCCCGGTGGAGTCCGGCGAACGTGCTCATGACAGATCACCCACCGCGTCGGCGTAGTAGGTGGATCCTTCGAGATGGTGGGCGAGTTCGCGGAAGCTCCAGCCCTCGCCGGGCGAGTGGTCGAGCTGCTCGTCGCTCAGGGCGTCGAGCCGGTTCGCCCAGATGCGGGCGAGGCGGGTGAGGCGGCTGCGGGCCTCGTCCAGATCCTGCGCCGTGAAGGGCGCCAGATCCGCCTCGGTGGTGACGGCGGAGGCGTGCCAGTGGTCGGGCTGCGGCTCCTCGCCCGCCAGTCTGGCCTCCAGCTCGGCCAAGTGGTCGATGAGGTGGTCGGTCACGCGGCGGATCGCCTTGTGCGGGGTGTGGACGCGGTCGTCGACGTGGGCGAGCGCGCCGTCCCGGTCCGGCCAGGTCGCGGCCAGGGTGAGGACGTGGCCGACCATGCCGGTGACGGCGTCGGAGGGCGTCTGACGGGCGGTTTCGGTCATGCCCAGGACGCTAGGCGCCCATCGTTTCGGCCCCGGCCGAAGTGATCCGGGCCACATTCTTGAATCTTCAGCAACCTGCCCCGGCCCCGGCGGCGACCGTAGGGCATGACATCCGCAAGACACTCGACGCCCGCGTCCGCCGCGCCCGGCCACCGCCGGTCCCACTCGGCCCGCAAGCCCCTCGTCGCGGGCCTCGCCGCCACCGCCGCCCTGGTCGGAGCCTGGTACGCCACCGCCGGCGCCGCCCCGAGCACCGCCCCGAGCCTCACCCCCACGACCACCGCGGTGAGCCTGCCGGCCAAGTTCCCGTACCTGTCCGCCGGCTACAACAACACCCGCGAGTGGACGCGCACGGCCACGGCCGTGGCCCCGAACGGCACCCTGCGCGTGGCCTGGCCCGCGGCGGACGGCGTCCATGTCACCCCGCTGACCGCGGCCGGCAAGCGGTCCGGGACGGACACGGTCGTCAAGGGCACCAAGGAGGTCGGCGGCCTCGTCGCGCACAACGACGGCTTCGCGCTGCTCACCCGGGTCGCCGACACCAACAAGTGGAAGGAGACGGCCGCCGCGATCGTGCGCTACACCAACGGCAGGCAGACCTTCCGCACCAAGCTGACCGGCACCGCCACGAACGACACCTCCCCGACGCTGGACGGCCAGCTCACCTGGAACGGCGCCAAGTACGGCGCGTACTTCGTGGTGCACGGGGCGGGCGGCTTCGCCGACGGGCACTTCGGCGACAAGCTGTCGTACGTCAGCGCCAAGGGCGCGAAGCTCAGCGGCGGCTGGAGCTGGGGGTGCAGCCACAACGAGGGCATCGCCCTGCACCCCGAGAAGACGGGCGCCTTCACCTCCCTGTGCTTCGACGACTGGCGCTCGGGCCTGTTCGTGTCGACGGGGATCGGCGCGCCGGACAACGCCCCGGTCGTCCAGCGCGAGCAGTGCTGGGCGGGTTACTGCGGCGGCACGTTCGCGGGCCGTACCGGCGATCTCGTCAAGTCGTCGACGGGCCGCTACGCCACCGCCTTCGCCTCCCGCGGTGCCGCCTCCGCCAAGAAGAACCCCGCCGACTCCAGCGGACGCGGCTGGACGGTCACCCCGAAGACCAGCACCCACCAGGTGGCCGTCGCCTTCCTCAAGAACCGCAACTCCGGCCCCGGCAAGGCGATCCGTCTCTCCGACACCAAGGGCACGGAGCACGTCAACGTCCGCCTCGCCCCGTACGGCAAGGACCGGCTGCTGCTGTCCTGGGAGTCACTGAAGAACGCCAAGTGCAAGGACGGCACCTGCACCGGGACCTTCGCGGGCACGAGCTTGCGGCTCATCGACTGGAACGGCGAGTTCAAGAGCGCCACGAAGGTCGTCGGCGCCAGGATCACCGGTGACATCGCGGTCCAGCAGGACGGCACGCTCACCTGGGCGTCCGTGCCCGTCAAGCCGTCGTACGCGACGCCCCTCACCGGCGCGTCACCCACCACGACCACTCTTCGGATCGCTCGTCTGAAGCCTTGAGGTCCTGAGGTCGTGAGGTCCTGAAGGTCGTACTGTTGCGGCGATCATCATCGCGACGCGAACACGACCAGGACACACGGGGGCTCGCATGGCCATTCACCGACCGGGGCGACCGGAGGACCTTCCGCCGGGCGAGGTGCTGTGGGCACGGTGGGCGCTGCTCGCCGCGGTCGCGACGACCACCGAGCGGGAACGGATCCCCACCGTGCACCGGTCCGGCCACTGGATCGACGAGGCGGGCCTGAACTGGGACGACTCCGGCTGCACCTGGTGGATCCTGTCCAGGATGGGCGAGGGCCGGTTCGTGCTCTACGGCGAGGACGAGTCGAGCGGCGTGAAGTGGCACGAGCCGCCGATCGACATGCTGGCGGGCGGCCCCGACTGGCTGCCGTACGAGGAGCTGCGCTACCGGCTGGAAGGGAACGAACTGGGCTGCGTCTACTGGTACGAGAACGGGGCGTGGAGCCGGGCGTCCTACCCCGACAGCCTGGAGGACGACGGCCTGGACTGCGGCATGAGCGACTTCGTCGACCAGGGCGCCCTGCTGCGGGAGCTGGCGGTCCGCGTCGACGAGACGGCCGACGGCCCGGACAGGGAAAGCCTCCTGGCCGACGCCGAGGCGCACCGGCTGGACGTACGGCTGCTGCTGGAGTGCCTGCGCACCCATGTCGACGGTGACCCGCTGGACCCGCCCGCCGTCGCCATGGCGCTGGACCGGGCGGGCATCACGGCCCAGGAGGTCAGGCGCTAGCGGTCTCGACCCGCACGCCGTCGTCCTCGCCCTCGCCGTCCGTCAACCGCACGCGCACGGCACGGCCGTCGTTCCAGCGGACATGGATCCCGCCGTCGTCGTCCACGTCCGCGGTCACCAGCTCTTCCAGCGGCGCGGGTTCCGGTTCGGCCGTGAGGCGGGCGAGGCCGACGAAGAGGGTGGGTCCGGCTCCGGTGGTACCGGTGAGGTCGTCGTCGAGCCCGGCGACCGGGCGGAGTTCGGCGCGGACCCCGGGCCGCTCGGCCCACCCGGTGATCCGGACCGGCGTCCCCGGCGCCGCACCCGCCACCAGATGGGCCCGCACCTCGACGGCCCCCCGCGCGAGCACCACGCTCGTCACCCGCGTTCCGGCGCCGCCCGAGTGCCGCGAGGCGGCCCAGCCGTCGCCCGCCCCCAGCGGCACGATGTCCGTACGGCTCGCGTCGCCGGCGACGATCACGCTGTTGTCGTACGCCGGGGCGGGCGCCGTCACCGTCGAGTAGGCGAGGCGGGTGTAGTACGGGTCGTAGCGGACGTCCTCGCTGCCGTGGTTGTGGAGGCGGACCAGGCCGTCGGAACGCGTGGACTGCAGAAGCCAGTTGGGGGCGGCGATGGCGGTGACCGCGTCGGCGCGCTCGACGGGGGCGGGTTCCTCCGCCGCCGTCCACACCTCGTGGTCCGCCGGGAGGAGCAGGCCCAGGAAGCCCTTGCTCGCCCAGTACGGGGAGGCCGGGCCCGAATAGCCTTGCAGGACACTCTCGTCGGGGCCGTGCCAGCCGAGGGTCAGCAGGCCCCGCTCGTCCACCGCGTCCCGCTCCAGGAAGTACTTCAGCGCGCCGGAGGACAGCCGCCGGGTCTCTCCCGGGGTGAGCGGCGTACGGCCGGTGAGGGCGCCGAGCCACAAGGGGGCCGTGGTCGCGAACCGGTAGGTCAGGGAGCGGCCCTGGTGCATGGGGGCGCCGTCGCCGCCGAACAGGCGGGCGTAGTCCTCCAGGTGCCGGGAGAGCCGGCCGCCGTACAGGTCGAGGAGCCGTTCGTCCTGGGCCAGCCAGGCGTGCAGCACCGGGTAGAGGTGCATCGCCCAGCCGTTGTAGTAGTCGTACTTGCGGCCGTCGCCGTCCGTGTACCAGCCGCCGCCGACGTACCACTCCTCGATGCGCTCAAGGCCCCGGTCGATCGCCTTGCGGGACTCCTCGGCCTCGTACCCGATCTCCTGGAGGAAGCCGCCGACGGTCACCGGGAACAGCTCCCAGTTGCAGGGCCACGCCTCGGCGGTCACGCCGTCCCCGAGCCAGGCCGCCGCCCGCTGCCGTACCGCGTCGTCCAGCCGGTCCCAGAGCAGCGGCCTGGTCAGCCGCAGGGCGAGTGCGATCGAGGCGGCCTCGACCAGCGGCTGGCCGCGGTCCTCGATGCGGGGCCAGACGCCCGAGACTCCGGCCGCGAGGCCGTCGGCGTAGCGCTCCAGCGCCGTCTCGTCCCGGCGGAACGCCGCGAGGAGCAGCGTGCGGGCGTAGCCCTCCAGGCCGTCGGAGAGGCGGCCCGACCAGCTCTGGCGGTCTCCCGGGAAGTGGTAGAGGGCACGGTCCTCGGTGGCGTACGGCTCGACCGCGGCGAGCAGGGCGTCGGCGGCCGCCTCCCAGTGGGCGCGGGTGTACCCGGTGCGCGGGCTCTGCGTGCGGTCTTCGGGAGGCAGGTGCATCGGTTCTCTTTCTCGCCGGCTCGGTTCAGACCTGGGACGCCCCGGTTCCGGTCGGGGCGCCCCAGGAGTTCATCCCACCCGCACAAGCCCCTTCGGCACCAGATGCCGGGCCACGAGTTCGTCACGGACCAGGCCCGCGTACACGGTGGCGCCGTGCACCGAGGTGTGGGTGTTGTCGCGCTTCTCGTTGTAGAGGTACAGCGCCTTGGACGCCTCGACGCCCAGGGACTCCACCAGCGCCTTGGTCTTCGCCGTCAGGTCGATCAGCGGGACGTGCCGGGCGGCGGCGACCGATCGGATGACGGCCGGATGGTCCACGCCGAGGCCGTTCACCAGCAGGGCGGTGCCGTTGTTCAGGGTGCCGTCGGCGTTGAACCAGCGGCGCACGATCGGGGTGACGAGGACGGGCTCGCCGCGCTTGTCGCGCACGCCCGCCACCAGAGCCTCCAGGTTGGCCCGGTAGGTCGCCTCGTCGGTCGTCTTGTCGTTGTGGGCGAGCTGGATCAGGACCAGGTCGCCGGGGCGGATCTGCGGCTGGACGGTGGCCCAGAGGCGGGAGTCGGCGAGGTAGGTGACCGTGCTCTCGCCGGAGTCGGCGTAGTTGGCGACGGACAGGCCCTTGCGGAGGTACTGCGGCAGCTGCTGGCCCCAGCCGGAGTACGGGTCGCCGGGCTGGTCGCAGACCGTGGAGTCGCCGACGAGGAAGATCCGGCGGGCGTGCCGGGCCGGGGTGACCTCGATGTCGGCGAGCGCGGGGGCCGAGCCGCCCAGCCGGAGGTCGAGGCCGGCCGTTCCGTCGGGGCCGGTGGGCTCGCCCTCGGGGGTGCGGACGTTCACGGTGAAGCTGCGGGAGACGCGCTCGCCCGCCGGGGCGGCCGTCTCGGGGAGCAGGGCGCGGCGCGTCTCCCCGGTCACGCCGGTGCTGGACGCGCCCTCGCCGCCGAGGAGGACCTTGACGTCGTACGTGCCGGGCGGGACGTCGAAGTGGCAGGCGGTGGCGGTGCAGTTGTCGAGGCCGAGGGGGCGCTGTGCGCCGTACGCCTGGGCGGGTACCGCCGACAGGCCGGTGCTCAGCGTCACCGCCGCCAGGACGGCGAGGTTGAAACGTCTCATGCGTCGGCTCCTCCACAGGACGACAAGGCCTGGCGCTGGACCGTACCCGTTTCTGCAAGCGCTTTCTAGACCTCATGACGATTTCACAGGACTGCCAACTTCTTCGCCACGAAAGCCCTTTCGCGAAATCGATTCAACTGTCACTCTCACTCACACCCGCAGACCCCCACACCCACCTCCCGAAGGAGGCACCCCCCATGTCCGGATCCACCGACAGACCGGTCCGACGCCGTACCTTCGTGCTCGGTACCGCGGCCGCGGCAGGCACGGCCGCGCTGAGCGGCACCGCGTCCGCCGCGGCCTTCGGCTGGAGCGACGACGGCTCGAACTACGTCGTCGACACCGGCGCCAACCTCGTCTTCAAGGTCAGCAAGTCCAACGGCGACCTGACCTCGCTGGTCTACCGCGGCACGGAGTACCAGGGCTACGGCGGCATGAACTCGCACATCGAGTCCGGCCTCGGCTCGTCCACCGTGTCCGTCAGGCAGTCCGGCACGACGATCCTCATCTCGGTCGCCTACGGCACGCTGCGGCACTACTACGCGGCCCGCAGCGGCGAGAACAACATCTACCTGTGGACCAACAAGGCCGACACCTCGGTCTCCGCGACCCGCTACATCCTGCGCGTGAAGAAGGGCCTGTTCCTCAACGACGAGCCCGACTCCTACACGTACACCAACAGCACCATCGAGGCCTCCGACGTCTTCGCGAAGTCCGACGGCCAGACCCGCTCGAAGCACTACTCGAAGCGGCGCGTGATGGACTACGACTACATCGGCTGGTCCGGCGGCGGCGCCGGTCTGTGGATCGTGCGCAGCAACCACGAGAAGGCGTCCGGCGGGCCCTTCTACCGCTCCCTGCTCCGCCACCAGAGCGCCGACGGCGGCGGCCTGTACGAGATCCTGTACTACGGCCAGAACCAGACCGAGGCCCAGCGTTTCGGCCTCCAGGGCCCGTACGTCATCGCCCTCACGGACGGCGGGGCGCCCTCCTCGTCGCTGTTCCCG
This sequence comes from Streptomyces sp. NPDC057623, assembly GCF_042800355.1. Lineage (NCBI taxonomy): Bacteria > Bacillati > Actinomycetota > Actinomycetes > Kitasatosporales > Streptomycetaceae > Streptomyces > Streptomyces sp. NPDC057623. The sequence goes on along the minus strand of NZ_JBHVGZ010000004.1, from coordinate 281,885 downwards.
GGCACGCTGACCACCTCGTGGGCGGACTCGCTCGGCATGTCCGGATACGTCGGCGCGAGCGGGCGCGGCAAGGTGGCCGGCGTCGGGATCTCCGGCCGGAACACGGCGTACCCGTACACGGTCGGGATCGCCAACTCGGCGGCCCAGTACTGGGGTTCGGCGCGCTCCTCGGACGGCTTCTTCTCGATCGGGGGTGTGCTGCCGGGCACGTACACCCTGACCGTCTTCAAGGGCGAACTCGCCGTGTACACGGGGTCGGTGACGGTGACCGCCGGAGGCACGACCACCCTGAACACGATCGCGATCCCGTCCTCGAACGACCCGGGCAACGCGAGCGCGATCTGGCGGATCGGCGACTGGAACGGCACGCCGAGCGGCTTCAAGAACGCCGACCTGATGACGTACGCGCACCCCTCGGACGTCCGGGCCGCCTCCTGGACCGGCAACGTGGTGATCGGCAACAACGAGACCTCGTCCTTCCCCTGCTACCTCTGGAAGGACGTCAACAGCGGGATCCTGGTGTACTTCAAGCTGACGGCGGCGCAGGCGGCGGCCGCGCACACCCTGCGGATCGGGGTGACGACGGCGTACGCCAACGGCCGCCCCCAGGTGTCCGTCAACGGCAACTGGACGTCCGCCATCCCCTCCCCGCCCACGCAGCCGGACACCCGGTCGCTGACCAACGGTTCGTACCGGGGCAACAACCACACGTTCACGTACAGCGTGCCGGCGTCCGCCTGGCTGACGGACACCGGCCAGTACAACGTGCTGAAGATCGACGTGGTGAGCGGTTCGGGGCTGACCGGCTATCTCAGCGCGGGCACGGCGATCGACGCGATCGACCTGCTCGCCTGAGGGCACCTCATGTCCCGCGCGTCCACTGCTGGTTCGTCGCCCCGTTGCACGTGTACGTGATGATCGCGGCGGAGTTGGCGGTGGACGCGCCGTTCACGTCCAGGCACTCCCCACTCGCGCGGGACTTGATGGTCACGTAGGAGCCGGTGGTGGTCACCGACCACTGCTGGCTGGTCGAGGAGGCGTTGCAGTTCTCCTGGCTCACCGTGCTCGCGTTCTCCTGCACGCACAGGGAACTGTTCCTGACCATCAGCTGGTAGTAGCCGCTGCCCACCGACTTGAACCAGTACTTCTGGTTGTTGCCGCCGTTGCAGTCGTACTGCTTGATCTGGGCGCCCTGCCACAGCGACTGGCTGGTCACGTCGGCGCACCTGGACGAGTGCCGGGCGATCAGCGTGTTGTACGTGGCGCTCGTCCCGCTGACCGAGCCGGTGGCCGTGTCGACGGTGACCTCGGGAGACCAGGACATGGACATCGAGGTCGAGGAGGGGAAGGTCAGCGGCAGCCACACGTAGCGGGAGTCGTTGACGGTACCGCCGAACGAGTTGCCCCAGCGGTCGCCCAGGTAGAGGTAGGAAGTGGCCGAACTGCCCTGTACGGGCAGGACGTACGCGGTCTGCGAGCCGTAGGTCGTGGAGTCGCCGATGTTCGTCATCGCGGTCCACGGGCCGGCGATGCTGGTGGCCGTGGCGTACTGCTGCTGGTTGGGGTTCCAGCCGGTCGCGCCGGACGTCAGCATGAAGTAGACGCCGCCTCGCTTGAACAGGGCGGGGGCCTCGCGGTGGCCGCCGTGCCAGGGGTCGGCGACAAGGGCCGCTATGCCGGTGTAGTCGCTGGTCAGGCGGTAGATCTGGAGGTCGTAGTTCTCGCGGGCGGCGGAGGCCATGTAGCCGGTTCCGTCGGTGTCGACGAAGACCGTGATGTCGCGGGACATGTGCTGGCCGAGCGGGCGGAAGCTGCCCTGCCAGGTGTAGTTGCCGTCGACGGTGTCGGAGACGGCGACGGCGGCGCGGGCCTCGCTGTAGTCGGTGCCGTTCTCCTTGTGCATCCACATGACGAACTTGCCGGTGGAGGCGTTGTACATGACCTTCGGGCGCTCGATGTTGGCGGTGGCCAGCTCGGCGGCGCTGGACTGGGTCAGGACGTGGTTCCTGAACTCCCAGTTCTTCAGGTCGGTGGAGCGGTAGGCGTCCACGTACCGGAAGGTGTTGTCGCTGTTGCGGTGCTCGCCGAACCAGTAGTAGTACGAGCCGACCTTGATGACCCCGCCGCCGTGGGCGTGCACGGGGTTGCCCGACGTGTCCGTGAACTGGACGCCGTTCGGGACCGTCTGGGCGGCGGCCGACGCCGGACCCGCGGTCGCGAGGGCGCCGGCCAGCGCCAGACAGAGGGCCAGCAGACTTGCGTACACACGTCTCATGTCACGCACTCTCCTTCGCGGAGTCGGCCACGGGTATGCCGAAGTTCGGGGTGCCGTCCGGGTTCCAGCCGAGCTTCTGGACGCGGGTGTGGCGGTTGGGGTCGTTCAGCGGGTCGCCGACGATCTCCTTGTACTGGCGGGCGTGGTAGACGAGGACGTCGCTGCGGCCGTCCTCGGCGACGGTGAAGCAGTTGTGGCCCGGGCCGTACTGCTGGGTGGTGTCGTTGCTGGTGAACACCGGGGTCGGGGACTTGGCCCAGCTGGCCGGGTCCATGAGGTTGGCGTCGGCGTCGGCGGTCAGCATGCCCACGCAGTAGTGGTGGTCGGTGGCGGAGGCCGAGTACGTGAGGAAGATCCGGCCGTTGCGCTTGAGGGCGTACGGGCCCTCGTTGACCTTGAAGCCGACGCACTCCCAGTCGTACTCGGGGGTGGACAGCCGGATCTGAGGGCCCTTCAGGGTCCAGGGGTTCGCCATCTCGGACAGGAAGAGCCCGGTGTTGTTGTCCAGCCCCGGTTCGTGCTGCGCCCAGCAGAGGTAGCGGGTGCCGCGGTGGGTGAAGGTGGTGGCGTCCAGGGAGAAGGTCTCCCAGGCGGTCTTGACCTGGCCCTTCTCCACCCAGGTGCCCTTGAAGGGGTTGGGGTGGGAGTTCTCCAGGACCCAGATGCGGATCTTCCACACGTCCTCGGCGGGCGCGGAGGCGAAGTAGATGTACCACTTGCCGCCGATGCGGTGCAGCTCCGGCGCCCAGATGTGCGCGCCCATGTCGCCGGTGGTGTGCGCCCGCCAGACGACCGACTCGGCGGCCGTGGTCAGGCCGTTCAGGGTGCGGGAGCGGCGCAGGATGATGCGGTCGTACTCGGGGGCGGTGGCCGTGAAGTAGTAGAAGCCGTCGGTGTGGCGGTTGATGTGGGGGTCGGCGCGCTGCTGGACGAGCGGGTTCACGAGGAGGGCCGCCTTTCGCGGTCCTGGGGCGGCTTCGGCGACTGCCGGGGTCGCGGCCAGAGCGCCCGCGGCCAGGGCGCCTTTCAGCAGCAGTCGTCGGTGGGGGAAGTCGGGGGCGCGGCTCATGCGGACTGCCTCTCGGATGGGTGCCCAGAGAGCGATGTTCGATATTGAGAACATCTGTTGTTATTGCGAACAGCCGAAAGGTAAGGCTGGGGAACGGGGAGGTCAACGGGTCGGGCGGGATAAAAGAAGGCGCTTTCTCGCCCCCCGGATTTCTGTTATCGGCCCTCGCCCCGCCCGTCTCCGATCACGTGCGCAGCCATACCCACAAGACAGCAGCGGCCGTCGGCGCCCTCGCGGCGGTGGCCGCCCTGACCGTCGCCGCTCCCCCGGCGGCCGCCGCCGGCCGGGACGTGACCGCCGAGGTCCTCGCGGACCGGGACGTGACGCTCAGCGGCGACACGGTGGTCACCGTGCCCTCGGGGACGACGACGTACGACGGCGTCTTCCGCGGCGAGGGCACGCTCACCGTGCGCGGCACCGGCACGCTGGTGCTGACCCGGGACAGCGACTTCACCCTGCCGAAGTCCCGGCAGCGGCAGAAGGTGAGCGTCCTCGGCGGCAACCACCCGTACGTCACGACGGCCGACGCGGACCCGCCCGCGATCACGGTCGAGCGCGGGGCGACCCTCCAGTACGGCGACGGCGGAACGACCGGGCTGATCGGCCACTTCCCCTACAACACCCCGGCGTTCCGGCTCAACCAGGACAACATCCGGGTCGACGGCACCCTGCGGCTGTCGCTGAGGAGCGCCTACAACCTGGGCACGATCAGCGGCACCGGGCTCATCACCCAGCCGCGGTTCCTCTGGGGCACCTGGGACCTGTCGGGCACCCACCCCTTCTCCGGAGTGATCGACAACGGCACGCAGGTCAACGCCGGGCGCCCGGAGTTCGCGACATCGCTGCCGAACCTGCGCAAGCTCCTCAACCAGGGCACGTACACCGTGGACACCCCGCTGGGCCAGACGGTGACCATGGCCATGGACTTCTACCAGCGCGAGTACGGCAGCGACATCAACGTCCAGTCCCGGCCGGGCGGCAAGGTGATCCTGACAGGCCAGTACAGCTGGTCGGACCAGGGCGGCGACACCAACCCCTCGCTCAGCGACCCGGCCCTGAACTGGACGCCGGCGCGGAAGAACGTCAACAAGCGCGGCACCAACATCAAGGGCGCGAACGTCCAGTGGGGCGACGGCACCACGAACAGGATCTTCATGCCGGGCACGGCCGAGACGGTCTACATCAACCTGCTCGCGGCCCGCTCCCGCTCACTCCTCACGTTCGACTACAACGGCCCGGTGACGCTGGGCGCCCCCATCGGCGGCGGCAGGTTCCACGACACGCTCGCCGCGCCCGGCGCCGGGGACGTCGTCGTCAAGGGGACGAAGGGCAACGACGTCACCTTCGCCGCCGTGCAGTACTACAACGGCTCGACGACCGTCGGGAAGGGGGCCGTGCTGCGGCTGGGCAGCGGCCGGGCGGGCGGCGACGGCGGGCTCTACACGCGGGGCGACCTCTACAAGGTCGTCAACGACGGCTCGCTGGTCCTGAACAACAGGAGCAGGCCCCTGTCCCTGTCCCGGATCAGTGGCAGCGGGTCGCTCACGCAGTCGGGGGCCGCGACGACGACCCTGACGGGCAGCGCGGTGACGTACACCGGCACGACGACGGTCAGGCGGGGCACCCTCGCCCTGCGCGACGGCGCGACCCTCGCCCGCAGCATGACGATCCGCCTCACGTCGGCGAAGTCCCGCCTGGACGCGTCGGCTTCGGGCCTGCGCGTGGGCGAGGCACAGACACTGACCGGCAAGGGCACCGTGCGGGCAGCGGTGAAAAACGACGGTGTGGTCGCGGGCGGCCTGACCGTCTCCGGTGACTACGCCCAGTCGGCGCGGGGCGAACTGGTCCTGCGCGAGGGCCCGTTGAAGGTCACGGGCGCGGTCCGCCTGGCCGGCGACCTGGACCTCGCGACCGCCGCCGCCGCACCTGGTTCCCCCCGCAGGATCACCGTCCTCGACCACCGGGGGCGCACGAGGACGACCGGCACCTTCACCGGCCTCGACGAGGGCGAGAAACTCCAGCTGGACGACACCACCTACCGGATCAGCTACCGGGGCGGCGACGGCAACGACGTCGTCCTCACCGCCCTCACCGCAAGCCCCTCCCCCACCTCCGACCGCCCCCGCACCGCAGCCGACACCCTCGACTCCCCGGCCCCGCGCACCACGAACGCCGCCGCCACCGGCCTCGGCTGGTGGCCGTACGTCCTGGCCGCGGGCCTGCTCGTCGGCCTCGCGGTCCCGGCGACGAGGTTCGGACGAGGGCGCGGTCGCCGACGGGGCGGTCGGCACGCGGCGTAGGGCGCGGCGGCTCGGGGACGCCGAGGGGCGTCCCGCCCGCTGGTCACCCACCCCGACTCGACTACCGTCGTCACCATGACCAGCACCATCACCCTCACCGATGCCCTCGCCGCCGGAACCGTCGTGCTCGACGGCGGTATGTCCAACCAGCTGGAGTCCGCCGGGCACGATCTGAGCGACGAGCTGTGGTCGGCGCGGCTGCTCGCGGAGCAGCCGGAGGCGATCACCGAGGCGCATCTCGCCTACTTCGAGGCGGGGGCGGACGTGGCGATCACGTCGAGCTACCAGGCCACCTTCGAGGGCTTCGCCAAGCGCGGGATCGAGCCGGAGCGGGCGGGCGGACTGCTCGGCCTGAGTGTGGAGCTGGCACGCGAGGCGGCCCGGCGGGCGCAGGGCAAGGGCGTCGCACGGCCGCTGTGGGTGGCCGCGTCGGTCGGGCCGTACGGGGCGATGCTGGCGGACGGCTCCGAGTACCGGGGGCGGTACGGGCTGAGCGTCGAGGAGCTGGAACGCTTCCACCGGCCCCGGCTGGAGGTGCTGGCCGGGGCGCGTCCCGATGTGCTGGCGCTGGAGACGGTGCCGGACGCCGACGAGGCCGCGGCGCTGCTGCGGGCGGTGCGCGGGCTCGGGGTGCCGGCCTGGCTGTCGTACTCCGTCGCCGGTGACCGCACCCGCGCCGGGCAGCCGCTGGAGGATGCCTTCGCCCTGGCCGCCGACGCCGACGAGGTGATCGCGGTCGGCGTGAACTGCTGCGCGCCCGAGGATGTCGAGGGCGCCGTCGAGATCGCCGCCCGGGTCACGGGCAAGCCGGTCGTGGTCTACCCGAACAGCGGCGAGGCCTGGGACGCTCGGGCGCGGGCCTGGGCCGGCAGCGCCAGCTTCGCGCCGGAGCAGGTGCGCGGGTGGCGCGCGTCCGGGGCACGGCTGATCGGGGGGTGCTGCCGGGTGGGGCCGGTGGCGATCTCGGAGATCGCGGGGGCATTGAAGGCGTAACGCCTGTCGGCTCTCCCACCGCACTGCTAGCCTCCGCAACGGGAACCGGTTGCTGCCGTGTTTCCGCAGTTCGAGGGGGCGAGGCAGGGATGACCAGGAAGAGCGACGACGCGGGGCGCAGCACCATCCGGGACGTGGCGGCCCGCGCGGGGGTGTCCGCGTCGACCGTGTCGCGGGTGCTCGGCGGGGTGTACCCGGTGAGCTCGGCGACGCGTACCCGCGTGATGCGGGCGGTCCGTGACCTGGACTACGTCGCCGACGCGCGCGCCAAGGCGGTCGCGGGCGTCGGCACGCCCACGCTGGCGTTCGTCCTGGAGGACATCACCGGGCCGTCGTTCGCGCACATGGCGTACGGAGTGGAGCGGGAGGCCCGACGGCTCGGGCATCTGTGTCTGGTGTGCACCACGGAGGGCGACGTCCAGCACGAGGTGGAGTTCGTCGAGATGATGCGCGCCCAGCGCGCCGCCGCCGTGATCCTGGTCGGCGGCTCGGCCGACACCGCCGAGTACCGCGAGCGCACCCGCCGGATCGCCGACTCGCTGGCGTCGGCGGGATCCAGGCTGGTGCTGTGCGGGCGGCCGCCGCTCGGCCCCGGGGCGCCCGTGACCGTCATCGAGTACGACAACGAAGGCGGCGCCCACGCCCTGGTCGCCCACGTCCTCTCCCAGGGCCACCAACGAGTTCTGTTCCTGGGCGGCAAGTCCGACCACACCACCGCGCAGGGCCGTGAGCGCGGCTATCTCGCCGCCCACCGCGCCCGCGGCCTGGACCCCGACCCGGCGCTGCTCCTGCACGGCGACTTCACCCGTGACTCCGGGCACCGGCTGATCCGCGAGGCTCTCGAGCAGGGACTGGACTTCACGGCCGTGGTCGCCGCCACCGACATGGTCGCGGCCGGCGCGCTTACCGCCCTGCACGAGGCCGGCCTGGACGTGCCCGGCGACGTGTCGCTGGCCGGCTACGACGACATCCCGTTCGCCCGCGACCTGTACCCGGCCCTGACGACGGTCCACGTCCCCTACGAGGAGCTGGGCCGCCTCGCCGTGCGCACCGCGCTCGGCCGGACCCCGGAGAACCCGGACGAGCATCTGCTGCTGGGCACGCATGTGGTGGTGCGGGACTCGGTCGGGCGGGCACGGTAGGGCGCGATGCCGCGGACGCCGTCAGGCATCAGACGCCGGGTGCGAGTGCGGTGCGGTGCGGTGCGGTGCGGTCAGGGCTACTGGCAAGGTGGTGGACTTGCCTGGTCGACGGTCGGTGTCGCGCATGAGGTCGCCGGGTAGGGACGTGGCCGGCCGTGCAAGCGCACGCGACAAACCCGGCGACGTAGGCGGTCGTCCCCGGGATACTGGTCGCCCATGGACGAGGTCAAGGTCGTCGTCGCCCACTCCGAGCGCACGACCCTGCGGGTCGGCGATGTGTTCCTGAAGGTGGATGCCGATCAGGCGCGCATCGACGTCGAGGTCGAGGTGATGGCCTTGGCGCCGGTCCCGACCCCGGAAGTCCTGTGGCGCAGGCCCCCCGTGCTCGCGATCGCCGCGGTCCCGGGGACGGCGCTAGGCCGCCTCGGTGAACCGTCGACCGCGTCACCGGCGGCGTGGGCCGCGGCGGGTGCCGCCGTCCGGAGGTTGCACGACGCGCCGTTGCCGCCCTGGCCCGGTCGGGCCGGCCGGAGCGTCGAGGAGTTGGCGGCGGATCTCGACCGCGAGTGTGAGTGGCTCGTGACGAACGGCGTCCTGCCCGCCGACCTGGTCACCCGCAACCGCCAGGCCGCCGAGGTCGCGCTCCGGCCGTGGACTTCGGTGTTCACGCACGGCGACCTGCAGATCGCTCACGTGTTCGTCGAAGACGACGAGATCACCGGCATCATCGACTGGTCCGAGGGTGGCCGGGGTGATGCCCTGTTCGACCTCGCCACCTTGACGCTCGGACACGAGGAGCACCTCGGCGACGTCGTCGCCGGCTATGGCACCGACGTCGACCTCGCCGTGATCCGCGCGTGGTGGTCGGTGCGCGGCCTGCTGGGGGTTCGCTGGCTGATCGAGCACGGCTTCGACCCGTTCGCGCCGGGCTGTGAGGTCGACGTGCTGAGATCCCGGCCGTGAGGCCGCGCGGGCCCGACCGCTACAAAGGCCGCGGGCGCGGTGTTGTACCAGGGTCTGCGACCAGTCGCGTAGGAGGAGACCCGACGCTCGAACACCCGCCGCAGAGACGCGGACTGAGGCGGGCGTTCGACTGAGGGTCGGGCTCGTCCGCGCCTGCCCCGCGCGAGCGGGGCACCGGGCGCAGGCCGTCCTCACGTGGGGTGCGGCACGCGTCAGTCCACGATCAGCTCGGCGCGCGGCGCCGGGGCCCCGCCGACGAACTCGCCGCCGAAGTTGCCCTCGACCTCCGCCTTCTCGGCGGCGTTCGGGAGCGGGTTCGTGCATGCGGTGCCGGCACTGGAACCGGACATCAGGCTCGAGCACGGTCCGGGCTTGCGATCGGGCAGGCCCAGGATGTGCCCGAGTTCGTGGGCGGCGATGCGGATCGTGTCATAGCCCTGTCCAACGGCCTGGCGCCCGATGTAGACGGTTCCGTTGCCCAGGGTGGTAGGCAGGGCGCGCGGCCAGCCGTCGTCCGCGAGGACCCGTATGTTCGCGCGTTGCCCGGCGGCGGCCGGCCTCAGCTCGACGGCGTCGACGCTCTCGTTCCAGATCGCCGCGCCCCGGTCGACGGCGCTCCTGAACTCCGCAGAGCCGCCGGCGTCGTAGGTGAGGACACGGGCGGCCAGGGGGATGTCCGGCGCGTCGGCGGGACCGGCAACGGCCTGACCGCCCATCAGGGACAGGGACAGCGCACAGGCAGCGGCCAGGCCGCCGGTCAGCCTCAGGAAGTGCATGGTCGACCTCCTCGTGGGGGAAGGGTAGTCGTGCTCATGACATTCACTCACCCACTGCCCAGCAGGGATGGCGGTGAATCCGTCAATCCGAGGCGGACCGGCGTATGACGGCTCTCGTCATGCCCCCTCCAGGGCAGGCGCCGACGGCCAGGACATGGCCGCCGCCAAGTCCACCCCGCGTGGGGTTGTTGAAAATTTGGAACATCGGCTACAGTCCCGAGGCGTCATTGAAGTTTCAAACGTCCCCGAAAACGTCCCCGAAAGGCCCAGCTCATGACCTCCCACCTCGACAGCGGAGTCGCTGCTTCCCGCCAGTCCGTCTCCGCCGACCGGAGCGCCTCGCCGAACCACGACCTGGGCTGGCTCGTCCTGCGCCTCGCGCTGGGCTTCCTCCTGGTCGGGCACGGCACGCAGAAGCTGTTCGGCTGGTTCGGGGGCGGCGGCATCGAGGGCACCGGCCAGTTCTTCGCGATGAGCGGCTTTCCGGCCGCCAAGACCATGGCGCTCGTCGCCGGGCTCACCGAGACCCTGGGCGGACTGGGTCTCGCCCTCGGCCTGCTCACTCCGCTGGCCGGGGCCGCTGTCTTCGGGACGATGCTCAACGCGATGGCCGTGAACTCGGCCGGCGGCTTCTTCATGATGGACCAGGACGGGGGCATGGAGCTCGACATCCTGGTGGCCGCCGGTGCCGTCGCGCTGGCGCTGGCCGGGCCGGGCCGCTTCGCCGTCGACCGCTTCCTGCCGGTCCTGCGTTCCCACCGTCTCGCGTACGGAATCGCCGCGACCGTCCTGGGTGCCGTGACGGCCGGTGCCGTCCTGCTCGTCCGCAACTAGGTCGTGTCCGCGCAGTCCCGTCGTCCGTCCGGAGGGCGGGCCACGCGGCGGCGACGGGAGTCCCCCGCGCGAGGCTGTTCGAGCGTGGGGGGCGTGGCCGACTTCCGCGAGCGCCTCGCCCAGGACGACCGCGCCTACGGCCTGCTCGAAGAGGACCGGGGGCGCGGCTGCGGCCATCTGGGCAAGAACCCCACGCGGCCCAGGACCAGGACCCCTGCCTCCGGCTGTCGGAACACCGCCACCCGCACGGACCGGGCTACCGGCCTGGCCGGGCACGCCCACTGATCAGGCCGGCTCACCAGGAAACTCCAAGATCCCCGACAGGGACAGGCTCAGCGAGGTGCCGGATACGCGGCGGCCGCCCAGGCCAGGCGGACCTCCTTGCGTACATCCGAGGGCTGCGTCTCCCAGCCGTGTGCGCGAGCCGCCTCGGCGACGTACCCGGCGCCCACCCCGCGGTAGGTGCGCCGGCCCAGGGAGCACGCCACGGGCGGCTTCGCCCGGTTCGGCCGGGCCGGGGCGGAGGCGCGGGCCGTGGCGCGGGCGATCTTCTTGTCGACGCGGGCCCGGTAGTACGCCGTGTCGCCCTCGTGCAGCAGCTCCGGCCAGGTCACGCACCAGCGGGCGAGGCCCGCGAGCGGGTCCAGGGTCCGGTCCATCAGCGTCATGAACCCGCGCTCGTACCGGTCGCTGAACGCCGCGATCACCTCGGTCAGCACACCGACGGCCAGCAGCACGGCGAACACCGCCAGCCACACCACGACCAGCACCGGGAAGAACACCACGCTCGCGAGGAAGAGCAGGGTCAACTTCCCTCGGGACCGCACCGGTTCGGGCGCCCAACGCGAGGGATCCTCGTATTCGTACATGCAAAGATCTTGCCCTACGGGCACGGCCGGCCGGATGCCCACCCCTCGGGAGTCAGTGCCGGCGTACCGCACCGGGGAGCCTCAGACGCCGTACCACCGCGCGTAGTTCAGCGCCGCGCCCGGCCAGGGCGACAGGCGGGACGGTGGCGGCCGCGGGCTCCGCGGGTGGGACCGCGGCGGCCCACAGGGCGAGTTCGGCGTCGCGCGGGCCGAGCGCGGTGTGGGTCTCGCCGTCGCCGAAGATCCGCACCGGACGCGAGTCGTCCCAGGCCTGCCAGCCGGGGTCGCCCGTCACCGCGAACCGCACCCACGCCCGGTGCATCTCCTCGGCCAGCTCCGGCGGGGCCCCCTCGCCGGCCAGCCTGCGGGACTCGGGGGCGTCGCCGGTGCCGAAGACGAAACCGAGCTCCAGCGCGTGACAGGAGCCGAGGTCGGGAAGGGTGGACGGCCAGGCGAACTCGTACACGTACGACGACCCCGGCCGGGCGTCGGCCAGGCGGTGCAGGGGGGCGCGCAGCAGGTGGTCGGTGACCATCTGTCCGACGATCTCGGCGGTGCCGGCCGCCGGGTGCAGGGCGCGGTAGCCGCGGGGCACGTCGGCGCCGACGTGACAGCGGGCCATGGCACCGGCCAGGGCGACCGCGCCGAGCCGGTCGACGCGCTCCAGGAGACCGCCGGGCACCAGCCACAGCCGGTACTCGTCGCGCGTCCAGCCCATCATCAGGTCCACCCCGGCCGCCGCGTCACCCTCCGTGAGCACCGCCAGGGGATCGCGGGGCACGAGGTCGCCGTCGACGACGATCCCGAAGGCGGGTCCGCCCAGCACGGGACTGCTGAGCCGGCCCACCTCCGCCTGGGTGCGCAGGAGCAGCTCACGGTCGACCTCGGCGAAGGCGGCCGCCGTGGCGGGGATCCTCAGCCGGGTGGCCATCCGGCGCACCATCCGCCGTACCTTGTCCCGCTCGGCGGCCTCGGGCGGCCCGCTCTGCAGGACGGCCCGCCGGACCAGGCCCCGGGCCTGCGGGGCGGCGAGCAGCGCGCCGATGCTGATCGCGCCGGCGGACTGCCCGAACAGGGTGATGCGGTCCGGGTCGCCGCCGAACGCCCCGATGGACTCGTGCACCCACCGCAGGGCGGCGAGCTGGTCACGCAGGCCGGGGTTGGCGGGGGCGTCCGGGAAGTACCCGTAGCCCTCGACGCCCAGCCGGTAGTTGACCGAGACGAGGACGACGCCGTCGCGGGCGAAGGATCGGCCGTCGTACACCGGCATGCCCGCGGAGCCGCGGGTCAGGGCGCCGCCGTGCAGCCACACCATGACCGGCAGCCGGGCGCCGGGGCCCGGCTCGGGGGTCCAGACGTTGAGGTTGAGACAGTCGTCGCCGGGCACGACGGGGTCGGACAGGTACTGCGCGAAGGCCTCGGAGTACGGCGGTTTCGGCGGGGTCGGCCCGAAGGCCACGGCCTCGCGCACTCCGTCCCAGGGCTCCGGCGGCACGGGCGGCCGGAACCGGCGCGGGCCGAACGGAGGCGCCGCGTAGGGAATGCCCCGGAACACCGCCACGCCGTCTTCGTACCGGCCCCGTACGGCACCGTAGGGCGTGCTCACCACGGGGTCTGTCACGGAATCTGTCCGGACCTCTGTCATAAGTCCACCAGCCTCCTCACCGCGCTCGTGCACCGTGAAGATCAGAGCAACTCATTGTCGCCCGGTATTCCGGTGCACGAGCGGGTGTGAGGGCTGTTCGGCGTACCCGGCTACTTGGCGTACATCAGGGTGCCGAAGCCGAGCTGGTCGAAGCCGCCGCTGTCGGTGCCGTAGTCACCGCCGCCGCCCTCGGGAGCCACCGAGAAGCACATCTGGGAGATGTACTTGTCGTCGAGGTTCACCCGCCGGTTGTAGTGGTAGTGGAGCATGGCCCACACCGGGCGGACCTGGCCCCGGGAGGCCGCCGAGATCACGGTCTGTGACTGCGCGGCGCAGTTCTGGCCTGTGCCCCAGTTGTAGGTGGTGAAGGGGACGCTGCTGCCCAGGTTGTACTTGGCGACGTACTGGGCGGCCTTCATGAAGCGGCGGCCGTCGTAGGAGTAGAGGTCGTCTCCCTGGTTCCAGGCCATCTCGCAGATGGCGCCCATCTGGCCCATGCCCATCATGGTGTGGCCCTGGTCGCGGCCGGACTCCTGCCACTGGCCGAGGTCATAGCCCTCGACGTTCGAGTACAGGAACGGCACCGCCTTCTGGATGGCGCCGTTTCCGGCGCCGTTCTTGAAGTAGTTCACGGCCTGGTCGTACTTGGCGGCGTTGTCGGTGAGGATCCCGATGGCCATCACCGAGGCCATGTTGCACAGGTCCCAGTTGGCCCAGTAGTTGGTGATGCAGGCGTCGTTGTGGCCGGTGAGGAACTGGTTGTTGAGCGGGTAGAAGACCCTGACCATCATCTCCTGGGCGGCGGCGAGGTCGAACCCGCTGTAGCCGCGCATGAGTTCACAGGCGTTGGCGAACTGCCAGCCGTAGAGGCCGGCGGCGAGGAACCTGTCCGCGTTGCCGGTGACCGTCGTCAGCGTCCTCGACCACGCGTTGAGGATGGTGGCCGCGCACTGGGCGTTGGCCTCGGTGCCGCCGACCCGCCAGCGCAGGGCGTTCTGGTAGGCGGCGGCGATGTCGTTGTAGAGCAGGCCGTAGTTCTGTCCGGTACCTCCGCGGATGATCGTGGCCGTGGCCCGGTTGGTCCAGGTGGACTGGGAGCGGGAGTTGGCGGTCAGCCGGTTCCAGCCGGACAGCCAGGGGTCGGTGCCCGCGGCGACCCTGACCTTGGCGCGGTTGATGTCTCCGGCGTTGTGCAGCATGCCGGGGTGGGCGAAGGTGGCCGGTGCCGGGGGGGGGGGGGGGGGGGGGGGAGAGGGGGGGGGGGGAAAAAAGGAGAAAGGAGGGGGGGGGGAGAAAGAGCGGTTTGCGCCAAGACCGAAGGCGTAACACCCCCCTCCCCCAGAGC
>NZ_JBHVGZ010000004.1:257415-267664 GCF_042800355.1 Streptomyces sp. NPDC057623 | reverse complement strand
TGGGAGGGGGGGGGGTTATTGTGGGGGTTGTGCTGGGGGGGGGGGGGGGGGGGGGGGGGTGGGGGGGGGGGGGGGGGGGGGGGGGGGGGTGGGGGGCGGGGGGGGGGGGGGGCCTCCCACCCTTGGCGGCCGAGCCCCCGAGGGCGAGTGCGGCTGTGAGCCCGCCGGCGGTCTTCAGCAGACCGCGGCGGCTCAACTCGCCCTGCGCCGGGGGCTTGTGGGGGGAAATGCGGCTCATCTGTGCGACTCCAATCCGTGGGGGGATCAGTCGGTGGTGATGCTCACCTCGTTGAACTCGGTGGTGCAGCGGGCCAGTTGGTCGCGGGAGCAGACCACGAGGCCCACGTGGTAGGGGGCGTCACCGAACCCGGGGATCTCGCCGGTGGCGAGGGTGGTCCAGGTGGCGCCGTCATCGGTGGACAGGGCTGCGGTGAAGGCGGTCCCGACGCGCTTCAGCCGCAGCAGGCCGGGGAGGGTGGCGGTGGCGTTTCCGGTGAAGGCCGACTTTCCGGCGACGGTCGTGCGCAGCATCAGCTGCGCGGCCCTCCCGCCGGTGACGACGACCCCGGCGGCCTGGTCGAACGGCGACAGCGACTTGGCCATCAGCAGCCCCACCTGGTCGGCACTCGCGCCCGTGCGGGAGCCGAGCCGGGCGGTGATCTCACAGTCGCCGGTGACGGTCCGCCGGACGAACTGCCCCGTCATTCCCTGGTTGTTGACGCTCAGATCGACGCCGGCACCGCGCACGGTGAAGGTCCCGCCGTCGTACGAGGTGCTGCCCGGGGTGCGGATGGCGACCACGCCCAGGGTCCCGAAGGCACGCTCGTCGAGCACCGGGTCGCCCAGGTCGCCGTAGGTCCAGGGGGCCGGCGGGGGTGTGCCGACGGTGAGGGTGAGCGTGCCGGTGCCGTCGCCCGCGGCGTTGCCCGCGGTGGTGGAGACCGTGAACACCCCGCTCTCGGTGGGCGTTCCGGATACCAGGCCGGTGCGCTTGTCGAGGCGGAGCCCGTCGGGCAGCCCGGCCGCGCCGAACCGTACGGGCTCGTGCGAGCCCCGCAGGAGGTGGCGGAAGGGCACGCCCTTGTTCGCGAACGCCTCGGCGGCTGAGGTGAGTTGGGGCCGCCCGGGGGCCGGCATCCCGGCGGAGGCCGGTGTGGAGAGCGGGCCCCGGCCGCCGTGGCTCGTCTTCGCGACGGCGTAGTGGTACGTCCGTCCGGGCGTACCCGTGGCGTCCGCGTACCGGATCCGGGTGCCGAAGCCGACCGGGCCGACGCCGGTCGCGATCGTCTCGTAGCGGCCGTCGGCGGTCGTGGAGCGCAGCACCTTGTAGCGGGCGGAGAGATCCGGGTCGGCCCAGGCCAGCTCCACGGCGTCGGCGCCGGAGGACGCCTTCAGACCGGTGGCGGTGCGGGTGGGGCGGGGCACGGACCAGACCTCGCCGGAGCTCGCGGACGTCACGCTGACGTTGTCGAAGGCGCCCGTGCCGGTCTCGGCGTACTCCGCGTCGACACCCAGGCAGGAGGTGAGGACGAGGCCGGCGTACACCGTGCGGCCCAACTCGACCTCGCTGGAGCCGACCTGGGTCCAGCGGATGCCGTCCGGGGAGATCGCGCCCGTGCAGCGGCGGCCCCTGCGGGTCACCCGCACCCAGTAGGGCGCCCGCAGCCGGTAGCCGTCGCCGGCGCCCTCGACGTACGGCGCCTCGAGCGGGGTCGCCGACTCGGGCAGCTCGCCTAGGTCGGAGATCGGGAAGGCGGCGGAGGTGGTGATCGCCTGCCGCTGGGTGGGCGGGACGGGTGTACTGCCGGTGGCGGAGACACTCGCGCCCGTCTCGGGCCGTACGGTCCACACACCGCTCCAGGTGTGCAGCGGCAGCCCCTGGACCAGCATCGACGCGTGCGCGGCGGTCGCGTCGAGGGAGTCGCGCAGGGTGACGCCGATTTTGGCGTACTGCGAGCTGAGCGGGAACACGATCCGTGCCGTGATCGTGCCGTCGCCGCGCAACGGGAGGTGGACTGAGCGGTAGGTGTCGGCGGCGCCGGACGCCTCCAGCAGGAACCGCTCGCCGTCGAAGGCGGCGGAGCCGGGGGTCCGCACCTCGCCGACGTCCCGGGTGGACCAGGGACGGGGAAGACCGGCGGTGGCGGACACCGGGCCCGAACCAGCGCTGCTGCCCTGCGAGTTGGCGGCGGTGACGGTGTAGTAGTACGTGCGTCCCGCGTGTACGTCGGTGTCGGTGTACTCCGGCTTCGCGTTCCCGGCGGCGACCTTCTCGTACGGCCCCTCGGGGCGGCTCGCCCGGCGGACGGTGTACGTCGTCGCCCACGCGGAGGGCAGCCAGGACACGGTCACGGCGTCGGAGTCACCGAGGGCGGTGACGCCCGCCGGGGCGGTCGGCGCGGTCGGCGCCGGGGCCTTAGTCCCGGCGTAGGTGAAGGTGCCGAAGCTCGGCAGGTCGTCGTTGCTGCCCTCGACGAGGCGGGCGCCGCCCGTGCCGCGGAAGACGGCCGCCTTGGTGTACGGGGTGTCGAGGCCGCGGACACCGGCGTAGTGGGCGTAGTACATCTCGTAGATCGGCGGGAGGTTGCCGCGGGCCTTGTCGGAGACGGTCGTCTTGATGTACTTGCCGGTGCGGTCGAGGTCGGGGGTGAAGGGGACGTCGCCGCCGAGGTTGTAGCGGGCGGCGTACTCGGCGCCTGCGAGGATGCGGTTGCCGTCGAACGCCCACAGGTCGACGCCCTGGTTCCAGGCGACCTGCGCGGCGTCGCCCATCAGGCCGACGGCGAGCTGCTCGTGGCCCTGGTCGCGGCCGCTCTCCTGGCCCTGTCCCGTGTCGGTGACGACCCGGTTGCGCACGCTGCCGTTGCCGGCGCCGGCCGCGGCGAAGCGCAGGGCGTCCTCGAAGAGGGTGCGCTCCTCGCAGAACACGCCGATGGCCAGGATGGACTGGATGGCCGTCAGGTCCCAGTTGCCGTTGGCGTAGAGCATGTATCCGGAGATCGCCGGATACCAGACGTCGAGGAAGGACCGCTCGCAGCGGGCGATGTCCTCGTCCGTCCAGCCGTCGTAGTCGCTGTGGCGGAGCAGCTCGGCCGCGTTGACGAACTTGAAGACCTGGAGGCCGGCGCCGAGCGGACCGTCGGCACCCGTGACCATGGTCAGCGGGGCCGACCAGGCGTTGAGGATGTCCCGTGCCTTGTCGGCATGGGCGCGCTCGCCGGTGACGCACCACATGAGGGCGTTCTGGTAGGCGGCGGCCGAGTCGGCGACGGCCTGGTTCTGGAAGTTGGTGGGGCCACGGCCCCAGGAGGTGATCTGTCCGGTGTTCTGGACGGCGTACGTCGACTTCGAGCGGGCGTGCGCCGCGAAGGCGAGGTAGCCGTCGTGGATCGGGGACTCCTGGGCGGCGACCGCTGCCTTCATGCGGGCCAGGTCGTCGGCGGTGTGCAGCAGCCCGGGGTGGGTGAAGACCTGGCTGCCCGAGTGGTTCTGTGCCGCCGCCCGGGCCGTGCCGGGCACGAGCAGTCCGCTCGTGCCCGACGCCAGCAGCACGGCCGCGGCGCCGCCGAGGAAGCCCCGGCGACTCGGGGCGGGGGTGGTGCTGAAGGTGCTCATGACGCGGCGGCCGCCTCGGCCTCGGCGGTGGTGAGGAACTTCAGGCCCAGCACGTGCTCGTTGGCGTGCATCGGGATGGTGTCGGTGGTGAGGTACCAGCCCGGCTTCTTCATCGAGTCGGCGATCACCTTGCCGTTGATGACGAGGTTCTCGAAGGTGACGTCCTTGATGGCGTGCTTGGCGTCGTAGCCGAGCAGCAGACAGGTCGCCAGCGGCTTGCCGGTGTAGGAGAGGTCCTTGATGTAGACGTTCTGAATGCCTCGGCCGACCGAGGTGTTGTACTTCGTGTTGTACGTGATCCGCATGTGGATGAGCTGGCCCCAGCGGAAGTCCTCGACGCGTACGTTGTCGACCTTCACGTTCTTGATCAGGTTGCTGTCGCCGGGGTTGAGGGCGATGCAGCCCTGGTAGCCCATCTGCGGCTCGCGGTGGTCGCAGATGTCGAGGTTCTTGAAGGTGAGGTTCTTCAGGACCTCGGGGTTGTCGGTGTTGCCGTGCGTGCCGACGTTGATGGGGTGGGCCACGTCCGCCCAGAGGGTGGAGTTGCGGACGGTGATGTTCGTGGTGTCGCCGTAGTACTCCCAGCGGTGGGTGTAGATGGCTATGCAGTCGTCGGAGTTGCGCATGAAGACGCCGTCGACGACGACGTTGCTGCTGCAGAAGACGTCGATGCCGTCGCCCCAGCCCTTGGAGCTGAAGGAGCCCAGGCCCTTGATGGTGACGCCGGTGGCCTCGCCGAGCTTGACGGCGTAGCCGTTCGGGTTGAGCGTCGTGACGGCGCCGACGGAGATGTTCCTGGAGTTCTCGACGAGGACGCCGCCGTCCACGGTCCCGGCGAGCACACCGCGGCCGGCGAGCCCGGCGTGCTCGACGTTCCGGAAGAGGACGGTGGCCTTGAGGACGGCGCCGCCGTCGAGGTAGACGGTCTTGCCGGAGGGGACGGTGAGGTAGCCGTCGGCGGTGGTGTGGACGCCGGGGCCGTAGTACAGGACGTTCGGGTCGTCCGGCTTCGGCCGCTTCTTCTCGATCGCGCGGGCGAACAGGTGGAGGCAGTCGAAGATGTCGTCGTTGATCTGGACGACGACGTTGCGCGGCTGGTCGAGCGTGAAGCGCAGGGTGTCGCCGAGGACTTCGGGCTTGATGCCGTAGGAGTCCGGTCTGACCCGGACCTTGCTGGTGCCGCCCTTGAGGTAGGTGACCTCGATCTCGACGGATCCCTGGAAGTCGAAGTACGCCAGCGACGAGTTGTAGACCTTGCTCGACCCGGTGGTCGCGTTGATCTCCGACAGCTGCGGACGCCAGATGTCCAGGGTCTGCCACTCGCCGTCCGGGGCGGTGCGGACCCGCACCTTGAAGCTGGTGTTGGTCGGCATGGCGGCGGGGCGAGGGTACGTCACCAGCTTGGGCGCCGCGGCGGCAGCGGCTTCGGCGTCGGCTTCGTCGGCCCGGGCGGCGGTGGCCGTCATGGAGGTGAGGCCGGCGGCGAGGACGGTGGCGCCCGCGGCCTGGAGGGCGGTGCGGCGCGACAAGGGCGTGTTCATGCGGGGCTCCTTGGTCAACAGGTCGGAAGGGGGCTACTTGAGCCCGGACGTGGACATCCCGGCGACGAAGCCGCGCTGGGCGATGAGGAAGATCAGCAGGATCGGCACGACGTACATCACGGAGGCCGCGGCCTGGAGTTCGGGGACGGGCGTACCCCCGTCGTTGACGTAGGCGGTCATCACCGCGACGGCGAGCGTGGTGCGGTCGGTGGACAGCAGCAGCTGCGGGGCGATGTAGTCGCCCCAGGTCCAGGTGAAGGCGATGATGAAACTCGCGGACAGTACGGGCCAGGACTGCGGCAGGAAGATCCGCCAGAAGATCGACGTGTATCCGCAGCCGTCGACGATCGCGGCCTCCTCCAGTTCGCGCGGCAGACCCGCGAAGAACTGCCGGAAGAGGAAGACCAGATACGGCGCCGCGGACAGGCCCCACAGCACCCACGGCCAGTACGTGTCGACCATGCCGAGCTTGGCGAAGATCAGGTACGTGGGCAGCAGGGTGACCATCTGGGGCAGCATCATCGAGCCGAGCAGGACGCCGAACAGCACCTTCTTGCCGGGCGCGTCGAGCCGGGCGAAACCGAACCCGACCCAGGCGGAACTGAGGGTGACGAGTGTGGCGTAGAGAAGGGCGATGATCAGCGAGTTGCGGGCGTAGCCGAGGAAGTCGATCTGGGTGAAGGCGTCGGCGAAGTTGTGCCACTGGAAGACGTCGGGCAGCCAGTGCACGGGCGAGGCGGCCAGTTCGCCCTGGGTCTTCAGACCGGAGAGGACCAGCCAGCCGAAGGGGCCGAGGAACAGTCCGGTGACGGAGACGAGGACCGTGTAGAGGGCGAGGCGCTTGGTGCGCACCCTCACCCGCACGGGTATCTCGGCGGTTGTGGCGGTCACTTCTTCGCCTCCGGGTCGACGTTGTAGAACACCACGCCGGACGTGAACCTGAAGATGAGCCCGGTGGCGATGAGGATCAGGACGAAGAGCACCCACAGCAGCGCGGAGGCGTAGCCGTAGCGGCCGAGCGCGAAGTACTGCGCGAACACGTGCATCATGTAGAGGTAGTTGGACTGCGGAACCGTGGTGACACCGCTCGTGTCGCCCAGCGGGGCCAGCAGCAGCGGCATGATCGTCTGCACCGAGGCGATCATCCCGGTCACGGTCTGGAAGAGCAGGACCGGCGAGAGCAGCGGCACGGTGATGCTGCGGAAGGTGCGCCAGGCGCTCGCCCCGTCGATCCGGGCGGCCTCGTGGAGTTCGCGAGGTACGTCCTGGAGGCCGGCCAACGAGATGATCATGACGTTTCCGGCGGCCCAGAGCACCGTCATCAGCAGCACATAGCGGGCGTAGGGGTCGGCGAGCCAGCCGATGGCCTCGAAGCCGAAGAAGGTCATGACACCGTTGGTGGCGCCGGAGTTCGGATCGAAGAGCAACTTGAAGGCGAGGCCCGCGCCCACCGGCGGCACCACCGCGGGCAGATACAGCAGGGTGCGGAAGACGCCGCGCGCCTTGATCGGCCGGTTGACCAGGACGGCCAGGGCCAGGCCGGCGATGATCGACAGCGGCACCGACGTGATCGCGAACAGCCCCGCGCGCCCGAGCGCGTCCCAGGTCACCGGATCGTTGAGCAGCTCGCGGTAGTTCCCGAGCCCGACGTACTTCCAGTTCGGCGAGATGCCGTCGAACGTGGTGAAGCTCAGCCACAGCGCGTACGCCATCGGCGCGACGGTCAGCAGCAGGAACCCGATGATCCAGGGCGAGGTGAACAGGTAGAACGCCCGATGCCTGCGCGCGGTCACCGAGACCCGTGGCCTGCCGGTGGCCGGAGCGCGTCCGGCCCCGCTCGCCGCGGCACGGTCGCCGGGCCGGTCCGCGACCGGGGAGATCTGGTCGACCGTCATCCCACCTGCTCCTTACCGCGCTGCAACTGCTCGTTGATGGCCGAGTTCAGACGCCCGGCGAGGGTGTCGACGGAGATCTGGCCGTTCATCGCGGCGGGCGCGATCTGGTTGAAGAGGGCGTCGAGAGCGTCGGCGCGGGTGTAGGGGGTGAAGGAGACGACCGAGAAGTGCTTGAGTTCGTTCTCCTGAACCTTCAGCACCCGCTTCTGGTACTCCTCCTTGGCCGGCATCAGCGACCGCAGCGACTTCAGACTGGGGATCCCCCAGCCGCCGGAGGCGCGCGCCGCGGCCGGCTCCTCGCCGAAGAACCACTCGAAGACCCGCCACGCGGCGTCCTTGTTCTTCGCCTTCTTCGGCATCCACAGGCCGGTGCCGCCCTGACAGGCGCTGATCCGCTCACCACCGGCGAACACCGGGGCGGGCGCCAGACGGGACACCTGTGCCAGCTTCCTCTCGGGGTAGATCATGCCGCCCAGCCAATAGCCGGAGTTCGACATGCCCAGCCGCCCGGCCTGGTAGGTGGGCCCGTCCCAGCCGTTGGGGTCGGGCTGGATCTGGCTCGGACCCACTTTGGTCTTGCAGTAGTCGATGTACCAGGCCAGCGCCTTGCGCGCCTCGGGCGTGGTGAAGTCGACCCGGGAGAAGTCATCGCTGAAGAGGCTGCCGCCGGCGGACGCCGTCATGGTCGCCAGCAGCGTGGACCGGGTCAGCCCGTTGAAACTGCCGCCGAAGACGGTGGTCTGGCCGTTCTTGCGCTGCACGAGGCGCTTGGCGTTCTCCAGCCACTCCTCGTACGTCACCGGCTCGGTCTCCGCCGGGTAGTCGACGCCGCCCTTGTCGAAGGCCGCGGTATTGTACCAGAACATGGAGTCCTGGGAGAAGTCCTTCGCCATGCCGTAGCGCGGACCCTTGCCCTGAGTACGGCCGTCGAACCGCCACAGGTCGTTGACGGGGTCGAGGTCGTCGAGCTTGAGGACGCCGCTCCGGGCGAAGTAGGGGTCCAGTTCCTCCGCAACGTCCCGTGCCGCGAAGTACGGCAGGTCCACGGCGCCGACGCCTCGCACCAGGTCGGGCGGGTTGCCGCTGGTGAGCATCGCGATCAGCTTGGTGATGTCGTACTTCACCAGGGCGATCTTGATGCCGAGGTCCTTCTTCGCCTGCTGGACCTGCTCCGGCAGGATGTCCCCGGAGTTGACCATCACGGTGACGGTCTCACCGGCGCCGCTGACCCCGGTCGACACCTGCAACGCGCAGCCGCTCAACGCCGTGGCGCCGACCGCGGCACCACCTGCGGAGAGGGCGAGAAATCGGCGGCGGCTCAGTGGGGCGCCGGCATGTGGGCGCATGAGCGCACCACCTCCTGCTCAGTTCGTTCGATATATCGGCCAGCGAGCGGCCTGCCGGTCAGGAACCGGCCATTTTGGCAACCGGTTGCTATGGCGTTGGGGCAGAGCTTCTTCCGGGCTGAGGGGCGCGTCAAGAGGCTTGACGAATTTTCGAAAAGTCTGTGTAACCTCGGCTTCATGACAGGCGAGGGGGCGCGGGGGTGCCGAAAGGCGCTCTGAGCAGGGCGGTTGGCGGAGAACCGGGGGGACCTGAGGGCGGCGGCCATGGAAACCGGTTGCCGCGCGGTTGCCGCCCCGCTGCTGCCCGGTTGCCGGTCGGGCCCAGCTGCCGACACGAGCTCTGCCGGACCGAAGCGACCCGGAACATCCGGAACACGCGGTAACCGATTTCGCCAGTTTCCCGGCCCGACTCCTCGCCCACTGACGCATCGGCCGCTGGCGAAGCCACGCCGGGTGCGGGAACTGCCCACTTCATCCGGGTGATTGACCGACCTCTGCTCCAGATCTACGGTAGAAGGCGCTTTCAGAAACAGTTTCCGTGCACCGTTTCAATCTGCTCACTCACGTCTCAACTCAGTGCCTCAGGAGAGTCATGCCCAGCCCGCACCCGCCGAGGGCCGTGTTCGCCATGGACCCGGTGCACCTCCCCCTGCTCTTCCCTCCGCCGCTCATGGCCCGGCTGACCCGGGCGGCCGACCTCGACCCCACGCTCGTCGTCCGGGATTTCGCCGACCCGTCGGCGGCCGAGGCCCTCGCCCGGGCCGAGGTGCTGATCACCGGCTGGGGCTGCCCCCACCTCGACGCCGACGTCCTCGCCGCCGCACCCGGGCTGCGCGCCGTACTGCACGCCGCCGGCTCGGTCCGCTCGCTCGTCGGCGACGCGCTGTGGAAGGCCGGCGTCACGGTCTCCAGCGCGGTCAGCGGCAACGCGCTGCCGGTCGCCGAGTACACGCTGGCGATGATCCTGCTCGCCGGGAAGGACACCTTCGGGCATCGGGAGCGCTTTCGCGGCACGCACACCTACCCGACGCAGCGCGAGACCGCCGCGATCGGCAACGTCGGCCGCCGCGTCGGCGTCATCGGGGCGTCCCGGGTCGGCAGACGGCTGCTGGAGCTGCTGCGGCCGTTCGACTTCACGGTGCTGCTGCACGATCCGTACGTCAGCGCCGCCGAGGCCGCCGAGCTGGGCGCCGAACTGCTGTCGCTGGACGACCTCCTCCGGCACAGCGACATCGTCAGCCTGCACGCGCCGGACATCCCGGAGACGTACCGGATGCTGGACGGGGAGCGGCTGGCGCTGATCCGGGACGGAGGTGTGCTGATCAACACCTCGCGGGGGGCGCTGATCGATCCCGAGGCGCTGACGGACGAGCTGGTCTCCGGGCGGCTGCACGCGGTGCTCGATGTGACCGAGCCGGAGCCGCTGCCCGCGGGGTCGCCGCTGTACCACCTGCCCAACGTCTTCCTGACCCCCCATATCGCCGGGTCGCTCGGGAACGAGCTGGAGCGGCTCGGGCGGATCGTGGTGGAGGAGTTGGAGCGGGTGGGGGATGGCGGGGGGTTGCGGCACGAGGTCGTGCATGCGGATATGGCTCGGGTGGCTTGAGGGAGTGGGGGCTGGGTGGGCCGGGTTGGTCGGCTGCGGCTTGCGGCTCGGGCGGGGGGGGTACCGGCTCCCGACTGGAGTGGGTCGCCTGCCGGAACCTTGCAGCTGGGGTGCCGGATGTCTGGCTCGGTCGCCTGCGGGGCGCCACGTGCCGGGGGGGGGGGGGGGGGGGGTGTTTTGGCGCCTGGGGGGCCTGGCATTGCGTCTCCCCCCCCCCACCACTCCCCCCCCGCCCCCTCTCAGAGG